>NZ_JBOJLM010000021.1:0-52799 GCF_050750585.1 Salinimicrobium sp. WS361 | reverse complement strand
TTTTAATTAATCCTGTTGTTCAAGATGCCGGAGATTCACTTCCATACCAATATCCTTAGAGAATTGTACTACAAACCTTAAGATGTCTTCGCGTGTATTTGGTAAGGTAATAATTTCTATGCGTAAATTTTCTTTTAAATTTCCTGTGAAGTGGAGGGTTAGGAATTTATTTGGCCGGCCGGAAATCCTGGCCAGCATTTCGGGATCTAAACCTTCAGAAGTAGTCACAAAAATGGCATTTTTGGGAGCTGTTTTTTGAAGTTCCAGGTAAAAGTTCTTTTTGGCTGCAAGATCTTCAGCAACAGCCTCTATGATTAAATGGGCGTTACCAGCTGCCTCTGTAATATCCATAGAATAGGCAATATTGGCCAGTGCAGCTTCTACATTTTCTTTTGAGGCGTCGAAGTTTTGCTCATAATAATCGGCAAATTCCCGAAACCGGGTTCGGGCTTCTTCCAATAGTCCATAATCCCGGTCATATACAGTTACATCAACGTTATGGTAGGCAATGTGGAAAGCTAACCGTGCTCCAAACTTCCCGGTCCCAAATACAGTCACTTTTTCAATCTTCATAGCAGTTCGATTTGTCCCTTAAAGGACCTGTTTATAGACCTTAAGGTCCTGTTTATATTTCTTAAATGCTGTCAAGAGAATATTAATTTCACCGGATTTGAGAGGACTTTAACTTTAAAACAAAAAGATTAAGAAGAATATAAAAGTTTAGTTGTCAATGTCTAAAATTTTGTATTTTGACATGGTTAAAAACAACTTATGATGAAAAGGCAGTATTACTTCCTGTTATTTCTACCAATATTCTTATTTTCCTGTGGCAGTGCGAACAATAGTGTCAAAAATACAGCTGAATACAGGCAAATGTTGGAGAAGGTGCAAAAGCTCGATTTTAGGATTGAGAATAATTGGGCGAATCCTGTTAGATACAGCAGTGTAAATCTTATAGGGAATCCAAACCATATTACTTTTGAAGAGGACAGTGTAGCAGTGTATTTACCATTTTTTGGAGAAAGACAATTTAGTGGCGGCTATGGTTCTGCCGGAGCAATTGAATATAAAGGCAATCTAAAAGATCTCAAAATCGAGGAAATACCAGAGAATAATGAGGTGCAGATCTCTTTTCAGGGAAATAAAGGGAGTGAGAACCTTAATTTCAGAGTAATTGTGTTTCCGAATGGGAATACAAATACATCGGTAACATCTTCACAAAGGGATCATATGAGCTACAACGGAAAGATTGTAAGGAAAGAGCTTGAATAAAGTGAGGCTTATTGAAATGGCTATTCAGATAATCATTTCATCTAAATGCATTTCAGGAAGGAGGATAAATACCAGGTAGCTGTTATATTAAAAGCATCCAGGGGAGTATTGGAATAAATAGGTTCTTATTCCTTAAATATTCTATTTTACATAATATAAATTATAGTTCACAAGTAGATGTAATAATAACTTAACTATAAATGATTCATAGCCAAGGTCATCGCTATACATATAATTGTTCTTAATACCCATTCCATTTCAGTAAATTATATAAATATCATTTCTGAATTCTTTTAAACTCAAACGGAATTTCCATTTCTCCACCAGAGATGCGGGCCTTTAAAATTTCATCCTCGAAAGCATATTTGATAAGTTTTGGAAACTCATTGTTGGGATTTTCACTGGTGAATTGTTCTTTTTCAATATTTGTGACTTTGAAGATAGTTGGCTTTAATTCACCTTTTCCTGTAATTTCTAAGTTCCAGGTATTGTTCAATTCAACTAATTTCATAGTTTCTTTCCAGATGGTATCCCGGTCCTGTAACGTATATCCAATTCCACTATACTTCAGAGTTAGTCGATTTTGCCCAGGATTCAAAGGTTGACCTGTTCTCCTGCTCATTCTGTCTTTCCCAGTCGCCTAAAAGCCAGTCAAAGTTTGCCTGTTGCTCTTTTACAGTTGAAGAAGATTCGGCTTCCTTGCAGGAGAAAAGGATCAACGGCAAGAAAAAAAAGATAATTTTTTTCATTTGAATCCCTCTAATTACATATTTATAAATTCATTTAGCAATATTCAATATTACGCAAAATAATTTCACAATAATTTAATATTTAGCTATATGTTTTAACTTAGTAGCTACAAGTAGCTTATATTTATGTAAATACTGTAATTACTGCGTAGAATTGATATGCTTGTGCAAGAGCTTTGTTAAGTCGTCTTTGTCAATGGGTTTGGGGATATAATCACTACACCCAATCTCAATAAATTTATTCCTGTCGGCAGGCATGGCGAATGCAGTTTGGGCAATAATGGGAATAGTAGAATTAAAGATCCTTATTTTTTGCGTTGCTTCTTCGCCGCTCATTTCCGGCATTTTTATATCCATGAGCACCAAAGAGATTTCAGGATCATTCTTAACCATTTCAACTGCTTCGACACCATTTTGTGCATGTAGAATGTTGGTTATACCCATATTTTCAACGATCTTTTTCAGAATTAAGTAATTCAATTTATCATCTTCAGCAATTAAAATCTTATGGTTTGGTAATGGGGCTATTTTATTTTCCACCTTGCCTTCATTGGGTATTGTATGCTTGACTTCATCTTTGGGAATGCTAAAAAAGAAGGTGCTGCCCTTCCCTTCTTCAGATTCCACCCAGATATTCCCTCCCAACATTTCGGCATAAGCTTTGGCTATTGATAGCCCTAAACCAGAGCCTTCATGTGGCCGACTTAAACTGGAATCTGCCTGCACAAATCGGTCGAAAATGACATCAAGTCGATTTTCCGGAATCCCTATGCCGTTATCTTTTATATAAAAAACAATGTTTCCATGCTCATCAAAACTTCCCATTTCAATAATGCCGTCTGTGGTAAATTTATTGGCATTACTCATTAAATTGATAATAATGCCATTCAGCATATTTTTATCGGTATGCAGGATTGTGTTTGTATGAAGATATTTGCTGGTACATATTATCTTATTATTCTTTTTACCGGCTATTGGGGTCGCAACATTTACGTGATTCGTTAATACTTCAGAAAGGTTAAAGTCAGATTTATTGACCTTTATTTGCTGAGTTTCTACCTGGGAAATATCTATTAGATCATTGACAGTAGAAAGCAGTCTGTTACCACTTAATCGTAATACTTCATAATACTTTTCCCGCATCTCTTTCCCTACCGAAGATTCTTTTAAGAGGCTGATAGCGCCCATGATTGCATTAATGGGAGTACGAATTTCGTGACTCACATTTTGTAGAAAAACA
Organism: Salinimicrobium sp. WS361; assembly: GCF_050750585.1. NCBI lineage: Bacteria > Pseudomonadati > Bacteroidota > Flavobacteriia > Flavobacteriales > Flavobacteriaceae > Salinimicrobium > Salinimicrobium sp. WS361. Next base: position 49,538 of record NZ_JBOJLM010000021.1, on the reverse strand, counting down.
CTTTTTAGGCGATTGCTTTCTTCTGCTTTTTCCTTTGTTTCTTTCAGATTTTCTAGTGTGGCTTTTTTTTCTGTAATATTCTCGCCCAAACTGGCTATACCCTTTATTTTTCCATAATCATCAGTAATAACCGAGTTATACCAGGAGACATAAAGTTCTCTATTGTCTTTTGTAAGTATCTTACTCTCAAAATGATGCAAATCTCTGTTCTTTTCAAATAATTCTCTAAGGCCTTTTTCTGTATTTTCTTTTTCATCTACAGGTACGAAAATATCAACAGAGTTTTTGCCAATAAGCTCTTCCTCGGTATACCCGGTAATGGAAAGTAAATACTCATTGCAAAAAATGATCTTGCTGTTGATATCAATATTTATAAAGATCATATTGATGTCGAGCATCATTTTAGTAAATCGCTGCTCAGATTCATATAACCTCTCCTTGGCTTTTCGGTTTCTCCAGTTTTCCAACTGGGTGTTCATCAAATGTCCCAGGAGTACAGTGATAACAGGATATATGGTCAAAATGGGTATAGCCATTAATTTTATATCCAGGGATCCATCTGCGGGAAACAATGTGGGCAGGAGCATCATACATACATGCACTACCACTCCGAAAAGATACAACGATAAGATACTGTTTTTGCCCCCTAGTCTTTGTTGAAAATACCGCCACCCTATACCCAGCAAACCGGAGATTATAATGAGACTGACTCCTGTTACTACAAAAGCTCCACCAACAAACAGGCGGTAAACTACTGTAATTATAATGGCTATGATGGTAGGTACAGCTCCAAGATATAAGCCTGCCACTGCTAATAAAATTGATCGTAGGTCAAAGTAATGCCCCGGCTGATACGTCCATGGGGTAAACATGAGAAGAATGCCAATACCACCAACAATAAAACCGGCAAAAATATTGGGCCATAGTTTTTTAGAATGGGTAGAATCTATCCACCGGGTGGCATATAAAAAACTGAAAACCAGTAGCAGTGCAACATTTTGTATTAATCCAGAAAAATAAGAGTAATCCATATTTTAAGGGGAGTTATAGGGGAAATCTGTTTTAGGGCTGAAAACCTTATCAACTTGATGGTATATTAGGTGATATGGATTAAGATTACAAGATTTTTCGTTTTACTGTTTTAGTTGGGTATCACTGATTTATATACTACGAAATATAAGAATTAATTGGTAAATAGATATTTTATGTTTTCCTATTCCCATTGCTTGTGATTCCTGCTGAATTTTTAAAAATAAGTGATGATATTGTTCTTATATCTATCTATAAAAAGCTCTATTTCTGAAGTCAAAAAAATGTTGTATTATTTCTTCTGAAAAAAAATTCTATAGCAGAAAACATATAAATAATATTTCATACAAAGTGTACAAAAATAAAATAAAAGCCTAATTTTAAAACAATTAGATGCATGAATTAACCAACCAACCTAAACCAAAATGAAACATATATTTTTTAAATTTTCAATTTTTATGATTTTACTATTTAGTAGTACCCTTGTGAAGGCTCAGGAGATCACCGGAACCTGGGAAGGGAAATTAAATGTTCAGGGTAATGAACTGCCCCTGAAATTTGACATTACAAAAGAAAACGACTCTCTATCGGGCACTATGGATAGTCCTTTACAGGGTGCTTTTGGTTTACCTCTCGATAAGGTCGAGCTCGAAAATAATCAGGTGGTCCTCTCCTATTCAAAAATTGGGGCTACTTATACCGGAACCCTTGAGGGGGAAACTATCAATGGTACCTTTAAGCAGGCGGGACAGGAATTTCCGCTGGTGCTCAACAAGGTGGAAAAAACAATTCCGGGGGACCCTACCCTGCCTTCCTCAGAAAAAGAACTGGAGCAGCTGTCGGCTTACGACCAGGGGAACTACAAATATGATGTGAAAGATTACTTTGCCAAACCAAAGGCGAGTTCTTTTCAGTTTTCACCCGATGGCAAGTATATGTCGTACCGGGAAAAGGATGAAAATGCGAAGAACCATGTCTTTGTGAAAAACCTGGAAACTAATGAGATCACAAGGGCGATTGTTGAGAAGGATGAATTGGTTCGGGGCTATGGCTGGGCTAATGAAGACAGGTTACTTTATGTGATGGATAAAGGCGGAAACGAGAATTATCATTTGTATGCCGCAGATGTGGATGGCTCCAATACGATGGATCTTACCCCTTTTGAAGGAGTTCAAACCCAGATCCTGGATCTTTTAAAAGATGACAAAAATTACGTCATAGTCTCCATGAACAAAGAAAATGCGCAGGTTTTTGAACCTTATAAGGTTAACATAGAAACAGGTGATCTTGAAAAGCTTTACAGCAATGACGATATCGCAAATCCTATCATGAACTACCTTTTTGATAAAGATGGCACATTGAGAGGCTTTGTACGTCTACGTGAAGGTGTTAATATGGACCTTTACTACAACAAAGACGTAGACAGTAAGGATTTTGAAATTGTTAAGCAGATCAACTGGAAAGACACTTTTAATCCGTCTTTAAATTACGCCACAGATTATCAACATGATGCCTACGTGGTTTCAAACCTTGAAACCGACAAAAACACGGTTTACCTGTACGACCTGAAGGAAGATAAGGTGATCAAAAAGTTGTTTACCAACGACAATTATGATATTTCGGGAGTTTCCCTTTCACGTCATCGTGATTATGAACTTGATTACTACACTTTTGAAGGGGAAAAGCGGGAAATTGTACCTATTAGCGACTACTATAAAAAGCTGCATAACCGAATCACCAACGAATTTCCTGATAAGCAGTATTCTATTGCCGACAAGACCGATGACGAATCAAAATATCTGGTTTTTCTACAAAGTGATAAATTGTATGGTGAATACTGGTCTTATGATGTAGCGCAAGATGAATTTGAACTGCTGTACAACCTGATGCCCCAGCTTAAGGCAGAAGATATGGCCGAAATGAGACCAATTACCTTTACCAGCAGGGATGGAAAAACAATACATGGATACATTACGCTCCCAAAAGCTGCTGTTGACGGTCAAAAGGTGCCTGTAATAGTAAATCCTCATGGCGGTCCGCAGGGAATAAGAGATTCCTGGGGCTTTAATCCCGAGGCGCAATTGTTTGCCAGCCGTGGCTACGCAACCCTGCAGGTGAACTTCAGAATCTCGGGTGGTTACGGTCGTGAATTTATGGAATCAGGATTTAAACAAATCGGAAGAAAAGCCATGGATGATGTAGAAGACGGATTAAAATACGTCATTGAACAGGGCTGGGTAGATCCCGATAAAGCCGCTATTTATGGCGGTAGCCATGGTGGATATGCTGTGTTAAGAGGTCTTACCAAAACTCCGGATCTCTACGCCGCGGGTGTGGATTATGTTGGGGTTTCTAACCTTTTCACTTTTATGGAAACAATTCCGCCTTACTGGAAGCCTTATGAGAAGATCCTGAGGGAAATCTGGTATGACGAAAATGTTCCTGAAGAAAAAGCAATTATGGATGAAGTTTCGCCCGTGTTCCACATAGACAAGATCAAGAAGCCTTTGTTCGTGGTACAGGGTGCCAATGACCCGCGGGTGAACATCGATGAATCTGACCAAATTGTGAGAGCGTTACGCGCTAAAGGCGTAGACGTTCCCTACATGGTGAAATATGATGAAGGGCACGGCTTCGGAAAAGAAGAAAACCGTATTGACCTTTATGAAGCTATGATGGGTTTTTATGCCAAGCATCTAAAAGATCAGGAATTGCAACCGCAGTTCAGGGATTAAGAATAGTAAGAATTATTCACAAAGCATCCTCTCAAAAAGGCATTTTTGAGAGGATGCTTTTTTTCAAGTTAAACTTTACACTGGGAAGATTATTTCGTCTTGCTGCCAACTACATCCCTAATGATCTTAAGATGATGTTCGGTATGGATCACCAGGAACTTTGCCGTTTCATCCCTTTTGATGTGCCCAAAATATGGATGCTCAAAAAAGGCTTTTTTAGGCAGCTTTGAAATCCCGGTGATTTTACGGCTGACTTTGAATATTTGATCCCGAAGCTCTTCTTCGGAAATATTATCTTCCGGAATTACCTTTTTTGGAGCCCTGGCTTTCCCTCTGGGGATTTTTCCTGTTAGATAAACCAGTTCCTTTTTCCAGCTGAAGGTCTTTCTATATTGAGCAGGATCTGATATATCAAGGGAACTAAGAATAGAATGTATTACTTTTAAACTATGTGCGAGGTGCCAGCCTACCGGTGCTTTAGAAATTTCAGGATTACGCTGAGTCTTCAACGCTATGTAGGTTTTCATTTCTTCTAATTGCCCCTGTAATTCTTCTGCTTTCATTAATTGTACATTATATTTTTTAAAAGTAAGTAAAATTACCGAGGCTCTTAATAACCCCTCATTTTCAATAGAATATCAACCTTTATTATTCCCTTTTCTTCTGAAATAAGTTTTTATATTTTTCAGAAAGTTACATAAAACCATGGTGTAGTTCCTTGTTTTTCAGGCTAGTTAAATGTGAAATTTAAAAAGAAATTGTTTTTAAAATTTAAAATTCACCTCATAACTTTTAAACTGTTATTGTACCAGTTCCTTTGTGGTCAATTGATCCTGAATGTTAGCAGGAACGGGCTGATATCCGTTAAAACTGGTACTAAAAGTGGCTCTTCCTTTTGTAAGGGATCTAAGTTCGGTTGAGAACCCAAATAATTCAGTTTCGGGCGCCACGCATTTTAAAACCTGATAATGGTCTGCACTTTCTATTCCCTGAATAATGGAACGCCTGCTTTGTAACTCGGTCATAACATTGCCCACCATTTCTTCGGGCACCTTCAGTGTGAGATCAAGAGCAGGTTCCAGTAGTTTGGGATCTGCATCCAAAAATGCCTTTTTAAAGGCATTAGCCCCTGCAATTTTAAAAGAAATATCATTGGAATCTACACTGTGCATTTTTCCGTCATAGACCATAGCACGTACATCCCTGATGTATGAACCGGTTAAAGGCCCTTCTTCCATAACTTCAATAATTCCTTTCATCACCGATGGCAAATACCGTTGATCTATCACTCCCCCAACAATGCAGTTATAGAATACCAGTTTTCCACCCCACGGAAGATCGATCTCTTCTTTTCCCCTGATGTTAAAACCTTCAGGTTCGGGCATATTCTCCTCCCAGGGTTCGATCTTTAGATGTACTTCTGCAAACTGCCCAGAACCACCAGATTGTTTCTTGTGCCTGTAGTTTGAAGCCGAAGAACGCTGAATGGTCTCTCTAAATGCAACTTTTGGTTTTTCAAAACTGGCTTCCACACCATAAATATTTTTAAGCAGCCAATCTATTGTAGCTAGATGAAGTTCGCCCTGGCAGGACAGTATCAACTGTCTGGATTCATTGGAAAAAGAAATATCTACGGTGGGATCCTGACTGTGTATTTTTTTTAATGCCTCGCTCATCTTTTCCTCATCTTTTGTATTTACTGCCGCTACTGCCCTCTTTATCCGCGGTTGCGGGTAGTCTATCGGCTTTATAGTAATTCCTTCTTCCGAAGCAGCAAGAGTGTCATTTGTTTCGGTATGCTTCAGTTTTAAAGTGGCTCCTATATCGCCTACCACCAGTTTTTGAATAGGGTTTCTTTCTTTACCATCCATAATAAAAAGCTGGTTGAGAACTTCTGTTTCTCCGTTTCTGGAGTTCACCAGCTTATCATTTACTTTTACTTCCCCCCTTTTTACTTTAAAAAAGGTTACCTGGCCCAGGTTTGGTTGATGTACTGTTTTAAAAACAAAAAGCACAGGGGAATCTGCCCTTTTTGGAGAGATTTCTTTTCCTTCTACACTTATTTCAGGTTTAAGATCTATTGCTGCGGGAGCCACATTATCAATAAAGCCCATGAGCCTTCCACTTCCCATATCATTTAATGCAGAGGTGCAGAAGACCGGGAAAAGGTCATAATTAAGCATACCGGCCCTTATTCCTTCTCGCATTTCATCTTCGTTAAGTGTGCCCTTTTCAAAGAATAATTCCATTAATTCCTCGTCATTTTCAGCTGCTTTTTCTACTAATTCATTATGCAGGGCAAGAGCTGTAGATTGTTGATCTTCAGGAATAGGGAATTTTTCGGGTTTTCCTCCTTCCGAAGAAAATTTATACATCTTCATCTTGAGCACGTCAACAATACATTGAGCACCGTCTTTTATCAACGGATACTGGATCTTAACAGCACCATTACCCACCAGGCTTTTTACGCTGTTAAAGCTATTCTCAAAATTAAGCCCGGGATGGTCAATCTGGTTGATTACAAACACAGTTGGCTTGTGGTAGCCCTTAATGTAGTTCCAAATGATCTCTGTGCCAACTTCTACACCGTACTGGCCGTTAAGAACAGTAACTATGGTATCGGCCACTCTAATGGAAGAAATGATCTCCCCAATATAATCATCAAGTCCCGGAGTATCTATGATGTTGATCTTGTAGTTACGCCATTCGGTATGTAACGGGGTAGCAAAGATTGAATTCTCTTTTTCGTGTTCAATGTCATGATAATCTGATATTGTATTTTTAGCCTCCACAGTACCCCGCCTGTTTATTAAGCCGGCTTCAAATAACATAGTCTCTGCCAAAGTAGTCTTACCGCTGTTATGAGCGCCAACAAGGACTACATTTTTGATGTGTTTTTCATCGTAAATTTTCATCTTTTAAGATTTTAATGAAACAAGAAGGAAAGAGAATGAGAGAATTCCGGTAAAATTTTCGGAGAAGAGCATGACGATTACACATTTGTCCCGGATTTCGATACTAAAATTTACTCCTTTAAATTTATTGTTTTCCTGTCTTATTTTTTTAGAAAAAATGAGTTTTTTAGCTTTTACATGATAAATATCATAAATAATGGTCTTTATTAAGCCTGAACCTATAATTGAGTAGTTTTAGCAATTCCTTCTTCTTTGTAACGTTTCACTAAATGACAAGTCTTATTTATAAATTAAAATCTTAATGAAAAAAACAATCTATGCTCTGGCCATAATAGCCACCGCCCTGGGATGCAAAACTTCACAATCTACCATTTCTGAAAAAGAACCTGTTCTTGCCACTTTAGACCTGGTTAATGTTAAAGATGACAAGGTCATGGTGACCGTAGATCCCGGCAAAATAAATACCGAAACCATAATTTTCTACATTCCTAAAACGGTGCCCGGCACCTACTCTACTTCCAATTACGGCGCCTATGCCGAAGATCTCAAAGCATACGATTACAAAGGGGACGAATTGCCTGTAACGGTTTATGACGAGAATAGCTGGGGGATTTCAAATGCCACCAGGCTTGATAAAGTAACCTACTGGATGAATGATACTTTTGATGTTTCAGGAGAAGGCGGCATATATTCTATGGCCGGAACAAACATCAATGAAGGAAAAAACTTTCTTCTGAATCTTCATGGCTTTGTAGGATACTTCAATGATCTTACCGAAGAACCTTATCAACTGGAGATCATTAGAGCAAACGACCTTTATGCAGGGAGTGCTTTTGATCTTGCTCAATCTTCAGAAATTAAGCCGGGAGTAACTAAAGATATCTTTCGTGCCAGCCGGTATTTTGAAGTGACCGATAATCCTATCATGTATGCGGCACCAGATACAGTAAGTTTTAAAGTAGATCAAATGGATGTGTTGCTGCACGTGTATTCGCCTACAAAAAAGTTTAATGCGCAGGATTTTAAACCTGGAATGGAAAAAATGATCACGGCTCAAAAAGATTTTTTAGGAGAGATTGATAATACTAACAAGTATGCGATACTCCTTTATCTTTCAGCCACCCCTGGTGACGGCGATGCTGCCAGGTTTGGAGCGCTTGAACACCACACTTCTACTGTTGTGGTCATGCCTGAAGAAATGGAAAAAGAAAGCCTTGACGAATCTCTTAAAGATATAGTTTCTCATGAATTCTTCCATATTTTGACTCCGCTGGGAGTACATTCTAAAGAAGTTCATTATTTTGATTACAACGACCCTCAAATGTCGAGGCATCTTTGGCTTTACGAAGGGGTTACCGAGTACTTTGCAAACCTTTTCCAGGTTAAGCAGGGGCTTATCTCAAATCAGGATTTCTACGACAGGATACAGGAAAAGATAGCGATATCTCAAAGGTTTGATGATAGTATGTCTTTTACTGAGATGAGTCGTAATATCCTGGAAGATGAATATAAGGACAGCTATTATAACGTTTATCAAAAAGGAGCTCTTATTGGAATGGCCCTGGATATCAGGTTGCGTGAATTGAGCAATGGAGAAATGGGGCTGCTTGACCTTATGAAGCAACTTACGGCAATGTATGGAAAGGATAAACCTTTTGAAGATGAAGAACTATTCCCGGTTATTACTGAACTTACTTACCCCGAAATTGGAGAATTCCTGAACACTTATGTGAGTGGTACCACGCCTATTCCCTACAATCAATTCTTTACAAGAGTAGGCCTGGAAATGCGGCAGGGACAGGTTGCTGTAGATTATTTCTTAAAAGATCCTTCTACCCCATTTATTACAGTGAATGAGAATGGAGAGATTGTACTACGTGATGATGTGGAGTTAAGCACCTTTTTCAAAGAACTGGATCTTATGGGCGGTGATGTGATAAAATCTGTCAACGGGAAGACCTATAATGTTCAAAACGTATATGATCTTATTGGAGATGCTGCAAAATGGTCTGTTGGTGATCCTGTAGAGTTTGTGGTGGAACGAGGTGGTGATGAAGAACTGAAAATTGAAGGTAAAGTAGTGGAACCTATGTCTACAGGTAAACGCCTTGTAGAGATTATGAACCCTAACGGGGAACAAATGGAGTTACGACACAGCTGGTTAAAATCATAAAAACAGAAAGAGCGGCAGTAAATAATTACTGTCGCTCTTTTATACCTTCCAAAAAAGGGATTTTTTTAGATCTTTTTCACTCTTACAGCATTCATTCCTCTTGGTCCTTTTTCCAGTTCAAAAGTTACTTTGTCATTTTCGTCGATCTCATCTATAAGACCGGTAACGTGTACAAAATATTTTTCCTGGGTGGTGCTGTCAAGAATAAAACCAAAGCCTTTGGAGTGATCAAAGAAAGAAACTTTTCCTTCTTTACTAAAATCGTTTTCTTCGTCTGAATCTTCTTTCTTCGGAATTCCAATTTCAATGCTTTCAGCGTCAACTTCGACTTTTTGAGAAGGATCTGGCGGGGTCTCCGTTAGATTTCCAAATTCATCTACATACGCAAATTCAGAGACAGAATCTCCACTTGCTTTTCTCTCTTCCTTCTTTTTCTTTTTCTCTTCGCGCTTTTTCAAGCGTTTCTTTTCTTTTTCGATCTTGTTGTACGTCTGTTGTGATTTTGCCATTAGCGGTTTAATTGGATTTTAAAATTGAATATAAAATTTTTAGGTGAAGTTTAAAAACAAAATTGGAAAAATTGGAGAAGAAGATTACCAGTATTTTTCAAAACTCGCACTAGGACACAAAGTTATCATTTCTTTTTGTTTTTTTAGCATAAGAAATAATTCAAAGTCTTAGATTTCTCAATTAGCTTTCTCCTTTACCGGTACCAGGTAAACCGGGATCTTTGTTTTCTCCAGTATCTTTTCGGCTACTGTGCCCAGAAAAAGTTTTTCAAGAACCGAATGGCTGTGAGTGCCCATAACCAGTAAACTGGCTCCCCATTCTTCGGCGTAACTAAGAATAGTTTTAGCCGTGGGACCTTCAGTGATATGGGTTTTCACCTGCTGGTCGTTTAAATGCTTCTTCGCACTGTTCATAAATTCTTCTGCTATGTTTTTCATTTCCATCGCCACATCAAGGTCAGGCCCCATTCCTGAATAGCCGTCGTATCCCATAAAAGTAGGATACTGTGTTCCGTAGAAACCTACGTCATCAAGTACATGTAATAAACATACTTCGGCATTGAGATTTTGTGCCAGTTCATATCCTTTTTGTGCTACTTTCTCTGAGACGGGATTATAATCTATCGCAATAAGAACTTTTTTCATAGTAGTTGATTTTCTCTCTAATTTACAAAAAAATACTATTCATTTTGTTCCTTATTTCTTTGTAATAGCCTGTATAATTGCTGCTTCAGCTTAAAGTTTGTTAGGTTTTTGTTTAGTTCGTGTTAAACCTGAAGGCCAGTATAAATGAAAAATTATATTAGGTACTACCTGAAAAATTTAAAGAACACAATGGCAGAAAAAGAACTAAAGAGAAGTCTGGGATTTTGGGATGTACTCATGTTTGGCGTGGGAGGAATTGTAGGTGCAGGGATTTATGCAATAATTGGTAAAGCTGCCGGTCTTAGTGGCAATATGTTGTGGCTTAGCTTTGTAATAGCAGCCACAGTGGCGCTGCTCACTGGACTCTCTTACGCCGAATTTGTAAGTAGATATCCCGATTCTGGTGGAAGTTTTGAATACATGAAACAGGGACTGGGGAAAAAAACGGCTTTTTCGATGTCTATATTTATAGTGTTTACAGGAATTGTGGCTGCTGCAGCCATAGCCATAAGTTTTGCAGATTATTTAAGCCGACTTATAGATGTTCCAAATTGGATCCTGGTGATAGGCATTATACTCCTAATGGGGGTTTTCAACATAATTGGTGCAAAATACAGTTCCTATTTCAATGCATTTGCCACAATAGTAACCTTAATAGGATTGGCAGCAGTGGTGGTGGTGAGTATTCCTGAATTTGGCACTACTCCTCTCCTGGAAACCAACGACGGTGAGTGGACCAGCCTTTTTGCCGGTGGTGCCCTCATATTTTTTAGCTATATAGGTTTTGAGGACCTTGTGAAAATGGCCGAAGAGACAAAGAACCCGAAGGAGAATATGCCAAAGGCTGTGATCATGAGCGGCCTTATTGTACTCCTGGTTTACGTTTTGATTGCAATTAGCTCTGTAAGCGTTCTTGACTGGAAGCAGTTATCTAATTCTAACGGACCTTTGGCCGCAGTTATTGAAGCAAAATTGGGAGCATGGGCCGCAACTTCTCTGGTGATCATAGCGCTTTTTGCAACCAGTAAGACTATTTTAAGTAATATACTGGGTACGTCAAGGCTGCTTTACGACGTGGCCAGAGACAGTGATAAATCCTGGCTCAAAAAGTTCACCACTATTTCGGGAATTGGGAATGCCCCAAATTATGCAATTATAGCCATTAGTTTAGTGGCCATAGGATTTGGATTGATTGGAAACCTCAAGGTGGTTGCCAGCATTAGCAATATCTTTATTTTTGTTGTTTTCGCAATGGTGAATATTGCCTTATTGAACCTAAGGCATAAAAAACGAAAAGAGAAGGATCAAAAACCCCCGTTCTATATAAAATTCAACGTAAAAAATATTCCAATCCCTACAGTCTTAGCCCTTATCTCTATCCTGGTACTGTTTGGTTTCAACATTTACAACCTATTTCAGGGAAATCTTTAAGAAGGACTATTGCTTTACTACCACCAGGTTTGCTTTGGAACCTGTAAGAAGATTCCATTCCTTTCTTATCACTTCCTTCCCCTGATCGTCATAGACGCGGAGCTCGGCGGTGTTTGGACCACTTGTACCCTGATTAAGAGCTTCAAATTCAATATTGTTGAGACCGCTGTCCAGTTTTACCATGATTGGGGTGTAAGTCGCGCCAAGAGACATGTTCCTATTAATCACTACCCCATTCACAGAGATCTTAACCTTGTCACCGTCTACATATTCATGGTCACGGCAGTATAGTTCAACAAAAACTCCTGTAGTTTTAAAATCTCCCAAATATTGATCTCTTCGGAATTCTTCAAGAGCCTCTTTGTCTTTAGTAAAGGCTTTGGGAGTAAAATCTTTGCCCTTAAAGGTCATGAGTCCATTTTGATCTGTTCTCATGCTAAAGGATTTTTCTTCTTTTTTTTCCAATTTCATGGCTTCACTTTCGGTTGCCAGAATTCCCTTTTTTGAGCTAAGGCTGTGATTTCCTGAAGATCTTTTTAAAGACGATGATTCACTTCCGGTTTTGGGAGCCATAAGTTCTCCCGGAGCTTTTGTGGGAGCTGTAGGATTGTCAATTTGAGCCTGACTCACATGAAAGGCCAGACAGAAAATAAGTAATAATAGTTTTTTCATCTCCGGTTATATTCTTCAGCATTCAAATATCAAAAACTTAACCAAAAATAGAAGGATATCAACTTTCTATAATTGTGCCCATAAAAATTTAACGGCATTTTAACCGCCAAAGATGGGGTGAAAATAAGATTATCTGTAATTTAAAATAAAAATATAATCATGACAAAGAAAGAAGAACAACCTAAAAATAACAGGGAAGATATGACCCGGGATAAAGGAAGTAACTATAACCCGGACATTACCCCGGAAGATAAAAATGTGCTTAACAACCAGAGCCAGGATGAAAAGAAGGGAGATTACTTTAAAGACAGGGAAGAGCCAATAGACTATGCAGGCGAAGATCTTGACGTTCCGGGTGAGGATGACCGAAAATTCAACCCTACAACAAATAAACCACAGGACGTGGAACAGGAAAGGAAGCCTAAGGATTCAGCCAATTCCAATGATAATATAGCATCACAAACCGATACCGTGTACAAAGGAGAAAAAGCCGAGAAGTACCAGGATCCTTCGAAAAAAACAAGGAACGATTCAGATAAGTAAAGTTGGAAGGCTGTTTAAAAAGTTCTTGTTCCATGCTTCGGAAGTTATTTCAGGATCTATTATTTCTTTTGAAATATAGTGACACCTGAAAAACTTCGGTTGTATAAAGATAACTTTTTAGACAGCTTCTTCTATTAACAGTTCTCTTTATATTGTATATGCCTACTTATATCTATCACATAAGAGGTAATGCCCGAAAGACGAAGTTTTTCCCCACCTTCAGCAAATTTATAGATATCACAAAATCCGTAGTGTTTTTTCTGGCCCAGCCTGTTTCTACTCACTACCACTCCCCTAACAATTCCATGTAGGTTGTCTAAAAAGACATTTTGAACCTCAATTTCTACAGGGGGCATTTCTTTCATACGATCAAGCACTTCCTTAAATTCAGCTTTACCCGAAATATCTTTCTCCCCCACAATTTCCCAATAGATATCGTCTGTAATACGTTCCATGAAAAATTGTTCATCCCCATTCTCGTAGGCGTTGTTCACCTCCCTTAAAAATTGCTCTTTTTCAGTCATTTTAAATATTATTAAATTAAAAATGATTGTAAATCAATGGAATATGTATCTAAATATACAACAAAAACCGGAGTTTAAATCTGGTAAAAATGCAGTAGCCTTTAAAAGTCAACAATGGCTTATTAGAAAAGACTTCAGACAAAATGTTGCAGAAAAATCATGTCTCAAAATCCCCTTTTTGAAACCTTACAAAATGAAAGGATTTGGTGTAAAAATTTATAACTTTGGCTTCCTTCATACAGATACTAATTTTATGCACGTTCATCATCTACTCGAAAAGAATTCTATCGCCAATACATTTGTTGCTCAACTTCGGAATGTAAATATTCAAACCGACAGGCTTCGCTTCAGAAGAAATATTGAAAGATTAGGAGAAATCCTTGGATATGAACTTAGTAAGCACCTGAATTTTCAGGAAGAGGAAATTCAAACGCCTCTTGGAAAAGCCAATGTGCCCCTGCACAAGGAAGAGCTGGTAATTTGCTCCATTCTTAGAGCTGGCCTGCCACTTCATACAGGTCTTCTCAATTATTTTGATGCTGCAGATAATTCCTTTATTTCAGCTTATCGCCATCATCCTAATGATGATGAAGAATTTGAGATTCTGGTGGAATATCTTGCCTCCCCTTCGCTTGAAGGAAAAACATTGATCCTGGCCGACCCGATGCTGGCTACCGGCCGATCGTTTGTCAATGTCTTGCAGGCACTTGAAAAAATGGGAAAACCGAAGCAAATCCACCTGGTATCTGTCATAGCTGCAAGGGAAGGAATTGAATATTTAGAAAAAAGTTTTCCTGAAAATTCTCACCTGTGGGTAGCTACTATTGACGAAAATCTCGATGAAAAAGGATACATAGTTCCCGGACTTGGTGATGCGGGAGACTTGTGCTTTGGATCTAAGAAACAACATTAGAAAGGATATCCCACCGCAAAGTTGAAGACGGGTTCACTGATTTTAAAGTCCCAGCGTTCTCCTTCCTCAAGCCATGGTGTATGTAACGGTGCGGCCAGGTCAAACCTGATCACAAAATTCTGAATATCTATTCTCAGTCCTATCCCCGTGCCTATACCTAACTCGCTGATAAAATCACTCCCAAAAACGCCTTTTTCAAGAAGTAAGGTCTGCTGTTCTGTGGGCTTTTCGTCTAACTCAACATAATTGTCTTCGGTATTCCAAACGTTTCCGGCGTCAAAAAACACAGCTCCTTTGAGGAATTGGTAAACAGGAAAACGATACTCTACATTCGCTTCCAGCCGCAGGTTTCCCATCCTGTCATAATAGGGAACTCCATCCCCTTCGGGGTCGTAAGAACCGGGGCCGAGGCCTCTAATCTGGAAAGCCCTCACACTGTAAGGCCCACCTGAATAGAACTGTCGGCTGAAGGGCATGACTTCCGAATTTCCGTAGGGAATACCAATTCCGCCGTACAACCTTGCTGCAAGTGTTTGCTGCGGGGCGAAATTGTAATGATATCTAAAATCAGCATCAATTCGAGAAAACTGGGCAAACTCCATACCCAGAAATTTTCTTGGCGTGGCTCCACTGCTAAGTAGATCAAGGAGATTTCCTGCTACTTCAAGATTAGAATTTAGATAGAACTGATGCGTCTCCAGCTCATCGATCATTCCGTTATAAGTGAAAGAATAAGTGAGTCCCGCAATAAATTGCTGATCAAAACTACTCTTCAAAAAGGGGTTTTCACCGAGTATGTCGTCGAAAGTTTTAGTAGTGTTGCTTAGATTGGAATAGTTTACAGATAAGGGATTGAGCTCATGAGTAATGAACCGGTTGGCCTTCCAGACATATCCAAAATTCCCTGTCACCGAAAACAGGCTAAAAAGCTGACTGCGGTTTAGATATTCAAACCCAAAACCAAGTTTGGTTTTAGGAATAGAGTAATCAAACCAGTTACTCCTGATATTAATAAAAGGGAATAACATCCTGGGACTAATTAGGGCTGTTTCCAGGCCTAGCACGGTACTGTTGTTTCCTATATCGTTTTGTTTTGAAAGCTGCCATTCATAACCTCCTTTTGCGGTGACATTTAATATTTCCCCTCCTTTAAAAAGATTCCTGTTGGTGTAGGTAACAGCAAGATGTGGACCCGCAAAATTATTTGATTTGGTCACTGCCTGTAACTCTGCCCGTATCGCCCTTTTGTTCATTGGCGAGAGGTAAATATTTGCAGTTAAATATCCTACACTGTCTGTAGCGATAGAATCTATCTCGTCGTACTGAATATTTACAAATTTATAGGTGCCTAAAGAAGTTAGTCTCCTGCTTGTTTTACCCGAAAGTTCGGGAGAATACAGTTCTCCTTCGTCAAGGAGTATAAAAGGATCCAGCTTTTCGGGTTTAAAGAAAACCTTATCCTGTATATAACTTCTTTCATTAAATCTTGTAGTGTCACGTTCCAGGGAATCTGTTCCTATAACGTAATTGGGGTATACATTTACATCTTTGATGATGTAGGGTTTTGTTCCTGCCGGTGGAACTTCTTCTTTCAGCCTTAAGAAAAGATCGAATTTTTTGCGGTCATACTGATTTGTATCGGCTTCAAAAATGAGAAAATTTGAACTGAAATTGTAATAGCCCTGGCGCTTTAGAGCGGCATCAATACGTTCCCGTTCAGCTTTTAAGAGAGCAAGATTAAATTTTTCACCCGACTGCAGAAGAGATTCTGATAAGGTGTTTTTAATCTCCCTGTAAATTTCGAGGCTATCAGTATCCATCTGATAATTTTCCAGGATGTAAGGGTTCTCCGGAAGTACGGCAGTATATTTTATGTGAGCTAATTTGTCTTTTTCATTTTCGTTGACAGAATGATTTACACGGCTGTAAAAATAGCCCCTGTTCTCCAGCCTGTTCTTTAGGAGTTTTTCTGTTTGAAATGGGTCAACATCTGAAAGATATACCGGTTCCTGTCCTAACTTTTTGCTTAAAAACCTGTTGATGAAACCTGGATTTTCTTTCTGTCCCTTGTAATAGAAGTATAGGCCAATTCGCGAACCAAGGATCTTTGAATTAGGATCTGGGCTTATCAATGCCTGAAGCTGGTTCTTTAGATCCTTTTTCTGCTCGATAGGATCGTCAGACTGTAACTCCAGATCGGCACCGGTATATAAGAGTTTGTCTTCCGGAATAAATTTTTTCACACTACACCCTTGCAGGAATAGCAGAATTGAAAGAGTGACGATAATGGTTTCTATCCTATACTTCATTTTTTATTCCTGGGGTTGAGTTTCTTCAGAATTTCCATCTCCCGAATGTTCTTCTTCTAATTTGCCCTTTCCGGGTTTTTCTTCTACTGCTTGGTCTTTACCAGATTTTTCTTTTGCCTTTTTATCGCTTTTGGCAACCTCGTTCCACAGTTCCCGGAACTTGTTGAATTCCTGAGTAAAGATCAAAGCCAGCCCACTTACTATTAATTGCCCGTCAATTACGTTTTCATAGCTACTTCTCCTAAAGGCCATAAGTCTGAATCTCCCATTTGGAGTAAGCAGGTATTCCAGGCTCACATTTCCAATAAGAGGTGTACTTTCTTCAACCGGGCTGCTGCCCTGTACATCTACTTCACTTCCCACGCTTACTACCAGCCTGTCATCCATAAAACTCTTTTGGGCTGTGATATCCAGCTGGGTTCTTTCTTCGGGACTTTCTCCCTGATAGTCGGTAAAGGTGTCAAGGCCAAAATTGAGATCAACACCCGTTTCTCCCAGCAGGCGGTCAGAGAATATGTTGAGTTGGTCAGAAAGGGCTTCATTGAGATTATCACGGGCAAAGGAAAGAGTACCTCCTCCAGAGCCGTCACTACCGGTTGTAGGAAAGAACCTGTTGAGTACTAAAAGTGAGAAAACCTGCTTATTGAGCTCATTTTCCTGTTGATTTATTTGCTGTACCCTTCCATATACTTGGCCTCCTAAAGATCCCTGTTCTCCTTCGGGCATATCAAGCCCAAAAGAAAGTTTTGGTGCAGAGATCTCCCCTCCTATTTTTAGATACACCAAAAAGTCCAGTTCCTGCCTGTATTGATCCTTATCACTTAGATCGGCACCCTGCAGCTGTGAAGCCATAAGTCCGGCGGCGGCAGCTTCCACTTCATATACAGCGGTAATATTAAGATCGGCATCAAGCGGATTTCCTGCCCACACCACGGTGCTCCCATCCATAATGTCAAATCTTCGGGTTACCAGGTTATAGAGACTCATTTCATAATATCCATCACTTAATTCTACCCTCCCGGTCATTGTAGTTCGGCCATTGGGAGAGATGTCGTAAAGAATATCACCGTCTCCGGTTGCCTGAAAGTGGTCTCCGGTTTCTTCGTTTATCACAACACTAAAAGTAGCCCCTTCCTGAAGTGAAATATATGAATTCAGCGCGAAGCCCGAAAAAGCCACAATTTCATCATCTGTTGACCTGCGGGTGAGAATGCGGTCTGGATTCTCTCTATTTACAAACACAACCACCCCTTCTCTTTCCTCTAATTCTACGCTGGCTTCAGGAATTACGTAAGTGATGTTTGTTTCCTCCAAAACTTCAAGATCAATTTCAACGTTAGGAAGCTCCAGATTTCCGGTGACAGAACCTGTGGCGTCAAACACAAATTTTCCGTAGAAAAGATCAAAATCTTCTTCGGTGGAACTTAGAGCTGTGAAATTATTCGCTGTAAAACTTAAGTCGAATTCAGGGTTAAGGAGGGATTCGGTGAGTACTGCGCCATTCAATACAAAGGCATTGTTATTCACATCTCTCATTTCAAAATTATCCATGTATACGCCTGTGGTATCTATGCGCAGCGTTTCATCCCTAAGGGTGAAAGGTGCATCTAACATAGACACCGTGAATTGTGCATCATTAAAATTAAGCGCACCGTCATAATTAGGTGCCAGAGGATCGCCGGTTACCGTGAATTCTCCAGATAAACTACCGCTGGTATTGTTGATCTCTTCCAGTGAAAAACCTTCTACCACCTCCATAGGGATCCTCTCGAGGTCGAGGAACATATCAAGGTTTCCGCCTTGTTCATCGGCGAGATACGAGCCGGTAAGTTGGAGGTTGGCATTTCCAGTCACGGCCAGGTCGAAAGTATATTTATTAAAGCTAACCGCTTCGGCGTCAAGAGAAAGTTCACCCAGCGGAACATCCATTACCCCAAAATCATTTATAGTGAGATCGGCAAGTAGCCCCGTATCTTCAAAGGGTTCTTCAATAATAAAGTCGCCATTGATATTTCCTGAGGCCAATACGGCTTCGGGGTTGAGGTAGGAGAACAAGGCCGCCAGGTTAAAATTCTGAAATTGTATTGCAATATGCTCTTTTTGAACCTGGGCCAGATCATTGGTTACTTTTAACTCCTGATTATTTCTCGAAAGCCTGAAGTTGTTGAAATTATAGGCGCTGTCGCCAATGAGAATTTCGTTTTCAGGATCAATTTGCCAGCTGTTGGAATTAAGAATAAGGCTATCTGAAGCTATATTCACCCTTACAATATCATTGCTCCTGGTTATAGAAGATTGAATTTTCATTAGGGGCTGGTCTTGATAAATGGAAAGAAAATCAAGGTTGAGTTCTTCATCTACCAACACCCCTTCAAGACTGGTTTTTTTAATGGCCAGCGGGCCTGCATCAAGACTTTGAAGTCCGAAGCTGAAAAATAGTTCTTCCGGGTTTGAATCTACAAAAAAGTCAAGACTGTCAATCTCACTTCCGAAGTAGTTTAGGTAAGGGATCTCTACACTTCCTACCAGTGTCTTTTCCCGCTCGTTAAAATCAACCTTCACGGCAATGGTATCAAAAGCTTCCAGCTGCGGAAGAAATACTTCCTCGAGGATTGGAGATGGTGCGACTGTAGCTGCCATGTCAATAATTACCGGGTTCCCCACTGTATCTAATACCTGTTCGTTGCTGAAGTAGCTGTCGTAATGGCGGCTTAGAGCACTTATAAAATCCTGCGGCCCGGCGTTAGAAAACAGCTTGAGGTCCAGAATTCTATTTTCAATTTGCATGGACGTAGTATCGGGTGTTACATGAGCAAGAAGATCAAGGTCACCTAAAAGGTAAGATTCATTGTCATACACAAAAACACCATTATCTACTGTCGCAGTAACATCAAATTTATCGGTATTCCCTTCAAAAGTCCCTTTTAATTCCATTGCCGCATTCACAGGTTTTGCAGCAAGACCAAGAGCCTGTAGATCGGCACCTATAATATCAAGAGTCAGGTTCACTTCAGGCGCTATTGAATCGAGTAGCACAAAGCTCTCCAGTTCCATGTTCAGGTTTTGATCTTTGTAGGCCATCTTGGCAAAACCCTCGCCGTCTTCTAATTCAGCAAAAATATTGATATCGTTAAAGACGTATTGATTGTATTCAAAACGGCCAATTGTACCATCAACTACAGCGTCCAGGGAATTAATGTCTTCCCCGCTGCCCCTGGCTTGTATATCGAGACTAACCGCACCGAGTGACTTATTTTGTAGCAATTGGCCAACTTCCAGTTCGGTTACTTTAAGGTCTGTGCTAAATGCTATTTTTGGAGCGGTTACAAAACGTCCTTCTACACTTACTTTTCCTGCGGAAGAATTCAAAATGGCATCAATAGTAATATCTTCAGGACTACCACTGAAGCTACCTGCCAGATTTAAAGTTTTTGGAAGCTCAATTCCCAGGTTCTGTTCCTCGATAAAAGCGTGGAGATCGGCCCGTGAAGACCGAAGCCTTAGCTGCGGAATATCAAACCTCAGGTTTTCAACATCGGTAGTGTTGTAAATAGTTCCGGTAGCCACAAGAGAGGTGTTGCCGCCCCAGTCAATATTTGCCCGCTCAATTTTTACTGCGGAAAGTTCCCCTTCGGCAGAAAGACTGCCCGAAATGCCTTTTTTGGCAAGTGTAGCGAAGTAGTTGTTCTGCCGTAAATCGGGTTGGAATCTGTAGAGATCCTGTAGGTCAAGGTTAAACTGCGGAAGGTTCAAATCTACCGTGGCGTTCTCCGGGTTATTTATAAAAGAATCGAGCGACCTGTAATTAACCAGTAAACTTCCTTCTATGAGGTTCCCATTCAGCCGAAGCAGAAGATCTTCCAGTAGTGCCCTCTCTTCATTGATCGAAAGTGCAAATTGGGTTTTGTTAAGCAGGAGACCCGATGCTTCTTCAAAATTCAGAACTGCTACGCGGGCCTCTAAAGTCTCATTAGCCAATACCAGTTCAGGAATTTCGAGATTCAAATTACGAAGGCCTACTGCTTCAGGGTTAAAAATGCCTTTTTTGGGGGTGTTGTTATTCACCCAATACCTGAAGTTATTATTCTTCAGATTTAGATTTTTAGCATTAACCGTCCATTGAGGCCATTCAAAAGGCTGATATTCTTCAGCAACGGCAACGGCAGTAGTATCTTTTGCCGCGGGAGTGGAAGAAGCTGTATTGTTTATGTAAATTTTGGAATTTTTGAGGGCAAATCTGTCGACTACTACAGTATTATTAGCAAGATCGGCTTCTGGCAATTCCAGTAAGAGTTGAGATAGATCTATATCGGCAACCATTCCGCCGGGAACAGATGTATATGAACCGGCCACGTCCAAAATTTCCAGGTTCTCCACAGAAAATCGGGGCATTGGGGTTTCATTTTCCTCTTCTGATTCGGGAGCTGGTTTAGTTTGGGCGTATTTAAAACGGGTATTTTCCAAAATAAGGTCACCCGCAGCAAATTCCATACTGTCCAGATTAAATTTCTGCATTTCTACTACCAGCTTTCCCAACCTGATTTTGGTATCAATACCTAAATATTGATCGTTGTAATTAAGTTTCAGGTGTTGAAGGTTGAGATCGCCCAACTTAATTTCCATAGCCTGGGCAGTAGTATCGGCGGGCGTGGTAGTAGCAGTAGTATCGGCCGTGGCAAAAGCTTCAGTAAGAAACTGGAAGTTAAAACCTTCAATAGTATCTGTCCGCTCAATATTGGCCACTCCCCCATTCCAATCAAGGCTGTTGAGATAAAAACCTTTACCTTTAATAAGGGGAAACAGTGAAATGTCGGCTTCAAGTTCCCGCGAATATAAAAGGGTGTCACCTTTTTCATCTTCAAGAAAGAGCCCTTCTACGCTAAGATCACCTCCAAAAGTAATGAAGAGTCTGTCTACCTCTACTGCAGTGTTTGTCTTGTTCTCAATATAATTTACAAGCTTATCTACAATAATGCCCTGGCCCCAGGGACTGCGGATGAAAAGTATGAGAAGGAAAATGAAAATGAAAATGCCAAGAATAATTTTAAAGAACAACTTAATCCCTGATCCCTTTGGTTTCTTTTCCTTTTTATTTTTGTCTGTTTCCAAGTATTGACGGTCTATTGCTCTAATTTATTCCTTTTAATGTAAATCTTAAAATTCCTGGAATTAAATCTCTGGAAAACAACACCTTCTAAAAATGGCATTTTCACGAGAGATTTTCTACGGAAATATTACGCGAAAAAGATAAAAATTTCTCCTGAAGTGGCTATTTTCTTAGGAATAATTTAGCAACAACGACTGCTAACTAATAATCTTTCGTTAAAACAAGACACCTGAAAAAGCCTTTTATATAATTTCGGCAGCTATAACCCGTTTGAAGTTTCGAAGCTCTAAAAAGAACTTGAACTTTAAACAAAAAACCAAAAATTATGAAAAAAGCTCTTACCGTAACGGTACTTGCAGCGACAGTGCTGACTTCTTGTGTTTCAAAAAAGAAGTATGTAGCCCTTGAGGAAGATTATAACAACACCCGAAGTAATCTTCAGGAAACTCAGGTAGAAAAAGAAAGACTTGAAGAACGATTAAATGCCATAGAAGAAAGAGTGGCAGATTACAATTCAAAGATCAACTCACTCACAGAAGAGAATGACCAGAAACTGGAAATGAACCAGCTTACGGCAATGTCTAATGCCAATAAGCGTAAAATGCGGGAAACATTAAGAAATGTTGATCCCGAAAAACTTGCAGGAGCCGAAACTTTAGAAGATTCTATTAACCTGGCCGTAGCTCATAACCTGGAAAGCCAGATAAGCAGCGGAAGCTCAGACGATGTTGACATTACTGTAGACAAAACTGTAGTGATGATCAATGTATCTGATAAATTACTTTTTAGAAGCGGGAGTCACAGAGTAAGCAGAGATGCATATCCCCTTTTAGAGAAGCTTGCTGAAGTAATTAAATCTGAACCAGCTATGGAAGTAATGGTAGAAGGTCACACAGATTCTCAAACAATGGTAGAAAATTCCTATATTCAGGACAACTGGGAATTGAGTGTAAGACGTGCTACTGCGATCGTGAGAGTATTGCAGGACCGTTTTAATGTAGAGCCCGAAAAGTTAATTGCAGCAGGCCGCAGCAGCTACAAACCTGTAGCCGGAAACGAGACCAAAGAAGACAGGGCATTAAATAGAAGAACAAGAATTGTTATCCTGCCAAACCTTGATAAATTCCTTGCACTTTTAGATTCAGAACAATCCCCTGCACAGCCGGTAGATTCTTCCAATAACTAAGAATAAAATCACTTTTAATATTAAAAAGGGGCCACACGGCCTCTTTTTTTGTGCTTTAATTCGAAATACCTGCCAATAAAGAAGTTGCTGAATTCGCTATACCTCATTGTATATAGGAGAAAAACTGATCCAAATCCTACTTTGGAAGCTGGTCAGCCAAAAGCTGGAATAAAAATTCTATATCATTAAAACTGATACGATGATTTCAAAAATATCCTGGTACAGTACATTTCTACTCAAGAGCTTTTCTTTCCTCTGGATTTTAAGAGTAGATATTTCATTCTAAACTGTATCACAAGCCTTGTGCTGTGATTTCTTTTTATGGCCTCAGAAGTCAGAACTAGAAGATTTTTTTAAAAATTCCCGGTATCTGAGATGAAAAAAGTTGAATATCCCGGTGAACCAAGATCGTTAACTCACCAATAAGCTGTATAAATAATTGAATTCTAGCGACATCGTTGTAGTAAGCCTAACTGTGTATTTCATCGATATTTTTAGTCACTTAATCTGGTTGAATCAAAAAATTTTCTTAATATTGAAGTAAGAAAAAAAGCGGTGAAAAGTTTATTTAGTTTCATATTATTTTCCCTTTTCGGGGCATTTGCATTTGGCCAGGCCAGTGCGACTGCCTCATTTACTGCTTCGGCTACGATTATTCAGCCTATTGGAATTACTACTACATCACACATGAATTTTGCAAACCTGGATGCCGGTACCGGAGGAGAAGTTATCCTTGCGCCCAATAGCACCAGGCTTACCACCGGAAATGTTTCATTAGACAGTGAAGCCAATGTCTCTGCTGCTGCTTTTGAAGTGACAGGAGAAAACGGTTTTGCTTTTTCTCTCACCCTGCCTGAAGGAGAATATGTACTGGCCAACGGTACAGAAAGTATGATCATTAAAGACTTTACAAGTAGTTTAGCTGAAAACGGAAATTTTGATGGAGGAGCTAAGATGATAACCGTGGGTGCTACCCTGGCTGTTAATCCTCATCAAACTCCGGGAGTTTACAACAGTAAGGCTCCTATGAACGTTACGGTTAACTACAATTAATCTTTTTTTTTCTCGCCTGCTAACTAATAAGGAGGAATTTTCCCAGGAATATTTTGGTTGCGTAGTTGAACGAGTTTTCTATCCAACTACCGATTATTATTTTATAGCTCTCCAATTTAGTGCATCTTTGTATTGATCTATAGTTATTGTATATAGATCACAATCCCTACTTACATAATCCCTACACATAGATTGAGCCAGTTTGGCTTGATCAACTATGCTATTGCGTCAAAAGAAAAAGAGATTATTAAGTATATCTATCCAAAAGTGAAACATTTATCCAAACAATCGATCGGGAACATTGCCAGAACAGTTTTTTATACCCTTATAATAGTAGTGACTGTAATTCTGGTCCAGGTAGTAATTGATGTGACCTATGCAAATCAACTTTAAACTGATTTGGGGTTAAAACATCAAAAAAATACTAATATATCAGATTTTGGGGGAAACACTAGTTAATTTTCTGGTTCTCAGAATAATTAAGTATTGTAAGCCGCTGTATAGGCTCTTTTACAGCATATATCCCAAATATGATTTGGATCATAATTAGTGTATTTCAACGAGTTTCTGTCACTGTCATCGATTTTTTTTGTAGGAGCTTTCTTTAGGGAGTAAGTTTGCATCGTTAAATAAATGAAACCCCAAATTAAATTTATAATACCCAAAAAAACCTACATCATGAAAAAAATTACTTTTATTTTATTCGCTCTTATCACTGGAACTACTTTTGCACAATCTAAGGCTTCAGGAACAGCTACAGTTAATGCTGAAATTGTAAGTCCTATTTCCATAACTGATGGAACTGACTTAAATTTTGGACGAATTATTGGAAATTCAGCTGGAGGTACAGTGACTGTTGCAACAGATAATGAAAGAACAGCAAGTAATGATGAGCTTTTAGCTCCTAGTACAGGTGTTCAGGCAGCTTCGTTCACAGTAAAAGCTGCAGAGGGTTACAATTATAAAATTACCATTCCTTCAATTGAATTGACTGGAGCTGGGGATGTAATGCCGGTTGAATTCACTAGTAGCTTAGGAAACACTAATGTTCAGGGAAGCGGAGCAGATCAAACATTAAATGTTGGAGGTAAAATAACTGTCAACTCTAGCCAGGCTGAAGGAGATTATACTGGAAAAGTTGAAGTTACCGTAGCTTACGAATAAGACAAACAAATATAGTTTAGAAAAACGCCGCCCTTGTGGCGGCGTTTTTTTCATTATAAAGATAAGTATCAATAATAAAGCACCTGTTTTTACAGACACAAATGAACAGAATAGTTTTAATATTATTTCTTTTACTGTTGTCTTCCCAGGCTTTTAGTCAGGCATCGGCTTCTGCGAAAGTCACGAGCAGGGCTACGGTTATTGATCCTATCCAAATCGACAAGACTGTAGATCTTGATTTTGGAAATGTAATAAGCGCCTACACCCCCGGAAGTGTCATTTTATCCCCGGATGGTTCAAGAACTGCTCAGGGCGTACAGATATCGAGCAATTTTCCCGGTACTGTAAATCCGGCAGAGGCAGTGGTTATTCATGGTAATAATAATTACGCTATTACGCTACCTGAATCTTTTATCTTATACAATAGCCAAAACCCCGATCAGCAACTCTCAATTAGCAACTTTGTGGTTCTACCTGATGAAGGCACAATTTCGGACATTATAAAAATTGGAGCAACCTTGCATCTTGAGGCCAATCAGGCATCCGGTTTCTATACCAACTCTTCCGGGTTTAATGTAACGGTTTCCTATAATTAATTTTAGGAATTCCTTAACTTTCTTGTCTTCTTTTACTTACATTTGTTGCAGGTAAAATTTTCAACAGAATTCAACCCGCATGAAGATAAAACTACACTTAACTTTACTCCTACTTTCTCTTTTTTTACTTCCTCAAAACTTTTTTGGGCAGGGAGATCTAATGATCATGCCTAAAAGGCTTGTTTTTGACGGTTCTCAAAGATCGCAGGAGATTAATCTTGCGAATACGGGAAGTGATACTGCTGTTTATGCGGTTTCTTTCGTTAACTACAACATGACTGAAAGTGGTAGTTTTGAGCAGGTGGAAACTCCTACGGAAGGTCAGCGTTTTGCTGAAGGTTTTCTCAGGTATTTTCCACGACAAATCACTTTGGCTCCCAATGAAGCCCAGACTATCAGAGTGCAGCTCACCCGCACCGGAAACCTGGAACAGGGAGAATATCGTTCTCACATGTATTTTAGAGCTGTAGAAGAACAAACTGCCCTGGGAACAGAAGAAGATGCAGAAAGCGAAGGGATTTCCATTAATATCAAAACTGTCTTTGGAATAAGTATTCCTATAATAATTCAGCAGGGAGAATCTACCACTCAACTTGATATAACCAATATTCAATTTGAAAAAGACGCTGAAACTCCACAGTTATCATTGGTGTTAAACCGCAGCGGAAATATGTCGGTTTACGGCAATATTAAAGTAGATCATGTTTCCCCAAAAGGAAAGACAACAGAGATAGGAATGGTAAAAGGCGTCTCTGTCTATACGCCCAACGCTAAAAGGAACTTTTCTTTTGAATTACGGAATGCCGGAGAGGTTGATTTGAGTCAGGGAAAACTGGAAGTTTCCTATTTTGAAGAAGATGGGAAAACGCTCGCAAAAAAGGAATATGAGTTATAAAATATCTTTGATACTTCTATAAAATACAATTTTTCTCTGCTATAATGAATACATCGGCTCCCCCTGTTCGCATTCTGTTCTTATGCCTGTTCATGCTGGGAAGTTATTTGGTGCAGGGGCAGAGTATTAGTAAGCCTATTGTAACAGGTTCACCTGTGTGTAGTGATCAATTAGAAGTGACTTTCGATGCTACAAAAGCTGTTATTTTTGGAAATTTTGATTCAAATACTAATTATCACATAGAGTTACAAAAGTCAGGAAAGATTGTTTATGATACTCTGTTTAAATCGGATAAAAGCACAAGTTTTTTTGGAGAATGGACTATTACTTTAAATGCGAAAATCACTCCTCCTGCTGCATTTCCGCCTGGATCTGGTTATACAATAGGTGTTCGATCTACAAATCCTGACGTACCTTCAGTAGCTTCTGATCCTTTCACTATTTATGCCGGGCCTATATCTCCTGCCATTGGCAGCATTTCACAACCAACATGCTCAACATCAACAGGAAGTGTTATATTGAATGGCTTACCGGTGACAGGAAGCTGGACAATAACTGAATCTCCAGGGGGGCTAACAAAGACAGGGACAGGTACCAGCACAACTTTCACAGGACTTACTTCCGGCACCCATACCTTTAATGTTATGAATGCCAATGGGTGTACCTCTTCTGCTTCGGCTAATGTGGTTATTAATCCGCCACCTACAGTACCTGCTGCACCAATTATTGAAAATATCTCACAGCCTACATGTATAATACCTACAGGGAGTGCTGTATTAAAAGGCTTACCCTCAGGAAACTGGACAATAGCAGAATCACCGGGCGGAATAACAAAGACCGGAACAGGTACAAACACAACTTTTACCGGACTTAGTGCCGGCACGCATACATTTACAGTGACCAATGAAACTGGTTGTACTTCTCCTGCTTCAGCAAATGTGACAATTGATACACCTCCTAACCCTCCTCCACCAATAGTGTCCTCTGTGATTCAGCCTACATGTTCAACAGCCACAGGTAGCGTAACCCTAAGCGGTTTGCCTTCAGGAAACTGGACGATTAATCCGGGAGGAATTACAGGATCAGGAACTACTAAAACCATTACCGGTCTTACCCCCGGAAATTATACTTACACTGTTGATGTTCCAAATACTACAACTGGTTTAAAAGCAGAATATTTTAACAATAGGTATCTCTCAGGTACTCCTTCTCTAACACGTACAGATGCTACTGTTAACTTTGACTGGGGAAGTGGAAATCCTGGTTCTCCTATCAATAGCGATAATTTTTCGGTAAGGTGGTCGGGCAAAATTCAACCTTTATACAGCGAGAATTACACATTTAAAACAAGAAGTGACGACGGCATTAGGTTATGGATAAATGGAATACGAATTATTAATAACTGGACTGACCATTCAGCCACTTTTAATGAAGGTACTATAAGTCTTACTGCTGGTGTAAAATATGACATTGTTCTGGAGTACTATGAAAATGGTGGTGGTGCAGTAGCTGAACTTTACTGGTCCACCAGTAGAAACCAGAGAGAACAAATCGTTCCACAATCTCAATTATTTTCTGAGACCGGCAAATGCACCTCCTTTTCTTCTGAACCTGTTGTAATTAACTCACAACCAGCAACTCCCTCTGCACCCGTAGTAGGCCCTGTAACCCAACCCACCTGTACAACAGCAACTGGTAGTGTAAGCTTAAGCGGTTTACCTTCAGGATCATGGACCATCAATCCGGGAGGAATTTCTGGATCGGGAACTGATAAAACAATAACCGGACTCGTACCCGGTAACTATAACTATACCGTTACAAATTCAAGTGGATGTGTGTCTTCTGCTACAGCAAATGTTGTTATTAATCCACAACCTTTAAGTATATCTAATAATAGCATTAATTATTCAGGAGAAACACGTAATATTTGTTCAGCCAGTACTGCTTCTCAAATACATGGTTCGCAACCTGCAGGAGGAAGTGGCACTTATTCCTATTTATGGGAAAGTAGTACAACAGGACCCGAAAGTGGTTTTTCCCCGGCTACCGGTACTAACAACACTTTAGATTACAATCCAGGAAATCTTACTAAAACTACCTGGTTTAGAAGAGTTGTAAATTCTGGGGTTTGTGGGGCAAGTACCTCAAATGTTGTAGAGGTGAATGTTAACCCGCGTCCCAATTTAACTCCTACCAGTGGAGACACTACCATTTGTTTAGGACAAACAGTAAACTTAAGTGGAATACTTTCAGGAACAGCGCCGTGGATGGTAAGAGGAACTATTAATGGAGCAGCTTTTTCAGTCTCTTCGTCCTCTCCTTCGCTTTCCTATCCCTTTTCTCCTACTGTAAACACTACGGTAAAAATAACCAGTATCACCGATGCCAATGGATGTACCAATAATGAGGTTCACTCCATTACCATAAGCGTGTCACAAGAAAATGTGTGGACCGGTGCCGAAGATACTAACTGGAACAACAAAGCCAACTGGAGCTGTAATACGCTACCAACTTTGAAGACAGACGTCCTTATTCCCAACGGACTCCAAAATTACCCTAAGGTAAATACCGGGCAGAATGCACTTGCCCGAAACCTTACTATTGAGTCTGGGGCTTCTGTACTTGTCAATGGTAACTGGATAAGAATGGCCGGAGACCTGGTAAATTCCGGTGATTTTAACGTAGAGAATGGCAGCGTCTCGTTTGAAGGCACTACTGCTCAGCAGATTTCTTCAGGAGCTTTTCAAAATGACAATGTTCTCAATCTAAATATTAAAAATCCCGCGGGTGTGACCTCCAATGCAAACATCAGGATCCTAAATTCTTTGAAGGTAGAGCAGGGTAATTTTAATACTGGTAACGCCTTGCTGCTGGTTTCTAACGAAGCAGGAACGGCATATATTGATGGAAGTGGTACAGGTTCTGTTTCAGGCAGTGTCACTATGCAGCGTTACCTCGCCAACGCTTTTGGCTATAAATACTTCAGCAGTCCTTTTCAAAATTCTTCTGTAGAAGATTTGGCTGCAAATTTCGAACTTCAGGATGCCACAACCGGATTTCCACATCTTTATCAATACCTGGAAAATAGACAAGACGGTTCGGGCAATGATCTTACAGGCTGGGAGAAATATCTGGATGCTACTACCGTGATCAATCCAGGATTTGGCTATGCAATTAATCCGAAGGGAAATGCAGTATCTTTGACCCTGCAACTTTCGGGAACGGTTAATAATGGAGCTGTAACTGTAGACCTTGAAAACAACGATGGGACCTACACCAATGGCTTTAATTTAGTCGGCAACCCCTACCCTTCTCCTATTGACTGGAATTTGATTGTGGGCCGTCTCAACGGCATAGACAATGCAATTCACTTTTTTACCGCTGGAAGTGACGACAGGTATACCGGCACTTACACTTCATACATAGATGGTATCTCTACAGATGGGCGTTCGTCTAGTGTCATTCCTTCAATGCAGGGCTTTTTTGTGAGGGTGAGTGATCCTGCCAATGGCGTTTATCCCGCAACAGCAAGCTTGCAGTTCAAAAATGCTTATAGAGTAGGCAATCAATCAGAACCGAACTATTACAGGGCAAAAAATAAAGCTGAAGTACCTCAAATCAAATTAATGGCTGGTTTTAAAGGAGAGGAAATGGCAGATGCCACGGTGATCTATTTTAAGAATGGCGCAACCCCAGGATTTGAAAAGGAAATGGATGCCCAAAAACTGCTGAATACTGCCGTTAATGTTCCCAGTGTTTACAGCTTAACCGCACTTCAGGAAAAACTGTCTATTAATGCAGTTTCGGGAACTTCTATTGAAACTATGGAAATTCCGTTGGGAATTTCAGCAGAAAGATCGGGTGAAATGCGCCTTTCTCTTGCTGAAACTACCAATCTTTTTCCTTCTGTTTATATTTATCTGAAAGATATCCAGAAGAATGTCCTAAAAGACCTTGATAAAGATCGCAGCTATACTTTTACCTCTCAAAAAGGAGAAATTAACGACAGGTTTATACTAATGTTTTCTTCGGAAAAATTATCGCCTGCACAAATGGAACTTGCGATGGAAGATTTTACCGTATACACCAAAAATGAGCAGGTATTGGTACACCTGAATTTGCCTAACAATGCTGAAGGAAAAGTGATTCTTAGCAGCATGGCAGGCCAGGTGCTTCAAGCCAAGAGAGGCTCGGGCAAAGATGTACTTACCTTTAGTGGCATGGCAGCCGGAATTTACCTGGTGACGCTCGAAACAGAACAAGAAAGCCAAACCAAAAAAGTAATCTTTAAAGAGTAGAAAATGACGGGAAAAAGCTTCTTCTTATTCATTAGCTTCAGCCTGCTAATTATCCCCTTTCACAAAGCAGTTGCCCAGGAGCATCCGCCTATTCCCGTGAGTGTAGAGGTGAGAAATGCCCAGGGACTTAACTTTGGGGCTTTTATTGTGGGAGATGCCGGTGGCAACGTCATCCTCACTCCAAACGGCGATCGTTCGGCCGATACCGATGTGTATTTACTTAACCTGGGAAACAGCCCTCATTATGCCATTTTTGACGTCTATGCCAATCCGGGAACACTTCTGCAAATTCAGCCTGTAAGTGAAATATTACTTTCGGGACCCGCAGGCAGCAACGTCACCTTAAATATTGATCCTTTTTTTGATATTAGCACAGGCCAAACTTTTGTTACCACCAGTAATCCTCATGAAGTTATTGTAGGCGGAAAATTGAATATCCCCAGTGGGGAGGCCGGCCCGGCAGGAAATTACAACGGTACTTTTACCCTAACCTTCATTCACGAATAGCAAGCCAACCACAATGCTTTCTCCTTTTCGTCTTTCTCTTTCTGAAGTTCTGAAGTTGTGGCTAACCCTCATGTTATTCCTGGGCCTTGGCACTGCATTCGCCCAAGAAGATTATCCCGATTACGACGAACTTTCGGTAGAAATGAACATTCCCAGGTTGGGCACCTATGAAATTCCTATCGCGATAAAAGGGGAAGATGCATTTTTGCCGGTTACCACGCTGTTTGATATTCTAAACATAAAGCACGAAATCGATGGAAATATTCTAAGCGGATTCATCATTCACCCCGATTCTACCTATACTATTAACTGGGAGCAGCCACAAATCACATATAAAGGAGAAAGCTTCAGCCTCTCCAAAAATGACGTTTTGATCACTCCTTCCGTAAGGTATCTTAAATCAGCTTTCTTCGGAAGCATTTTTGGCCTCGATACCCAATTCTCCTTCCGAAGCCTTTCTCTAAAACTTGAAACTGATAAGGAGCTCCCGGTGATGAAGGAAATGCGCCTTCAAAAGATGAGGGAAAATCTTGACCGGGTAAAGGGCGTGGTAGTTCCAGATACACTTATACCTGCCCGCTATCCCTTCTTTAAACCCGGTACTTTAGACTGGGGAGTGGTGACTACTCAGCAAACCAACTTCGAGAATGACAATCGCCTTACGTTGGGGCTGGGTACCATGTTTCTTGGTGGGGAAACCAATCTTATGCTCAATTATTCCAGCAGGCTGCCGTTTTCCTCACGTAACCAGTTTTACCAGTGGCGCTATGTAAATACCGATAACAAGTACCTGTCCCAGGTCACCGCCGGGAGGATCTTTAGCCGGGCCACTTCTTCCCTTTTTGCACCGGTTTCGGGGGTGCAATTCACTAATAGTCCGCTCCAAAACCGCAGGTCCTTTGGTACTTATTTCCTCAGCGATTATACTGAACCGCGATGGACGGTTGAACTTTATGTTAACAATGTGCTCGTATCATTTACAGAGGCAGATGCTTCGGGGTTTTACAGTTTTGAAGTGCCGCTCATGTATGGTAATACCGCTGTGAATCTACGGTTTTATGGCCCATGGGGAGAAGAAAGGACCGAAGACCGGGTGATTAACATCCCTTACAATTTTGTGCCTAAAAATGAGCTGGAATACACCCTTAGCGCCGGGGTTGTAGAAAGTGACGACTGGAACCGCTTTAGCCGCCTTAATCTCAATTATGGTTTAAACAATGCCATAACCATTGGCGGCGGGGTAGAATATCTTTCGGAAGTAGAAAGTGGCGAAGTAATGCCATTTGTCAACTCTTCAGCAAGAATTGCTTCAGGCCTGCTGTTCTCTGGTGAATATATGTATGGCGTTAAAGGAGAGGCTTTATTGAGCTATCAGTCTCCGCGCAACTTCCAGGTAGATTTGAATTATATTAATTACGACGAAGATCAAACCGCAGTAAATTTCAATTACCTGGAAGAAAGAAAACTCAGCTTCTCTACGCCTATTCGCACAAAACATTTTTCTTTGTTTAGCCGTTTTAGTGTGAACCAGATCATAATGCCCACCACCGAGTTCACCACTGCACAGCTCCTGTTATCGGGAGCGGTTTTTGGCGTGAGTACCAACTTTACATCTTATGGTCTGTATAACGACAGGATGAAAGAGCCAACCATCTACAGCTCTTTATCACAAACCTATCGCATACCCTATAAGTTCCTGTTGTCTCCTCAACTTCAGTATGACTTTAGCAGGGACAGGTTCAATAACCTGATTGTCGAACTGGAACGACCTATGTTCAAACAAGGCTTTCTTAACCTTGCATACGAAAACAATTTTTTGAGAGATGCCCATATCTTTGAAGTAGGTTTGCGCTATGCATTTAATTTTGCTCAGACTTCGGCCACCTCACGCATAGGGAACAGAAATTCTTCTTTCGTACAATCGGCCAGGGGTAGCCTCATGCTCGATGACAATACCGGCTATATCGCGGCCAGCAACCGTACCGCAATGTCTCGTGCAGCAGTCAGCATCATTCCCTTCCTGGACTTCAACCAAAACGGGATAAAAGATCCTATGGAACCGGGAGTTGCAGGGCTTGGACTTAAAAACCGCAGTGGCAGGGTGAGTTATAACGACGATGAAACGGTATTGCGAATTACCGAGCTGCAGCCTTATATCGACCTTATGATTGAACTAGATCCTCTTAGTCTCGACAATATCGCCTGGAAGATCCCAAATCCCAAGATCCTGGTGAAGACGCAGCCCAACCACTTCAAAGAGATCTATGTGCCGGTACAGGTCATGGGTGAAGTTGGTGGTATGGTCTACTTCAAAAACGGCAATTCCCTTCGCGGACAGGGCCGTATCCTTATAAACATCATCGATTCAAACGGAAATAAAGCTGCGGAATTATTAAGTGAGGGTGACGGATATTTCAGCTACCTGGGGCTTGCTCCCGGAAAATATACTGCTGAAATTGATGCACAACAGCTCGAAACCCTCAACTATAAAGCGGCTCCCGACAAAATTGACTTTGAAATCGAAATTGATGAATACGGCGATATTGAAGATACGCTGGAATTCATCCTCTCTCCTGCCGAATAATTAATTCTTACAGAAAGCTGGAAATCTTAGGGTGTCAAAAATGGCATTTTAGGAAGGTAATTTTCACCAAAGTTTTGGATAAGCCTTTCAGAAGAGAAATTAGTTTACGAGTAAGTGATGTTGATGATCTCAAGTTCCTGCATCGCACCACCCATTTGCACCTGCGCCTTCTCGCCCACTTTTTTTCCGGTCAGTGCCCGTGCAAGAGGTGCCAAAAATGCTATTTTTCGCTGCTTAATATCTGCCTCATCTACTCCCACAACAGTAAAAACCTGCTCTTTTCCATGTAGCGGGCCAGTTAGCGGCTTAAAAGTGACCGTAGCACCAAATCTCACCTCATTTTCAGGTTGATCCTGTGGTTCCAGGATTCTTGCAGAAGCAAGCCGCTCGTTTAGCAGGTTTAATTTTCCGTCAATCACTGCTTTGGCGTGGCGTCGCTCTTTATCGCTGCTAATATTAAGTCCTTTTCTCTCATTTTCGAGGGATTCCCGCTCTTGCAGGAGCTGTTTGTGGCCCTGTGGCGTCACGTAATTGGTCACTCCCGCAGGCAAAGATGCTCTTGGGGGTATAAACGGTGCTTCTTCCTGGTCTTCTTCTTTTACAAATCCGCGGCTCATTGTTCTGTTTTTCTTAAAGGTCACAAATTAACGGCACAATTCAAAAAGTCTATTAAAACCTGTTAATTTTGGAGCATGTCACAAAAACACCTTTTAGTCATTGGCTACGTTTGGCCCGAACCAAAATCCTCGGCTGCGGGCGCCAGAATGATGCAGTTGCTGGAATTTTTTCTTGCTGAAGGTTATGCTGTAACCTTTGCTACCACGGCTGCAAAAACCGATTTTATGGCCGATCTTTCTTCCTTCGGAATTGCTTCGGAAAAAATTGAGCTCAACAACAAGAGCTTCGACGCATTTGTTTCAAAAATATCTCCTGAAATTGTCATTTTTGACAGGTTTATGATGGAAGAACAATTTGGCTGGAGGGTGGCTGAAGTATGTCCTGAAGCCATAAGGATCCTCGATACCGAAGATCTGCACTTTTTGCGCAAGGCGAGGCAGGAAGCCACAAAAACCGGAAAAGACCTCTCTCCTTCAGCATTATTTACTGATGTGGCAAAAAGGGAAATTGCCAGTATCTATAGATGTGATCTAAGCCTTATCATTTCAGAAGCAGAGATGGATCTACTTCAACATACTTTTGGAGTGCCACAGCAGCTATTGCTGTATTTGCCATTTATGCTGAAACAGATTTCCGAAGAAAAGAAAGCGGATCTTCATCATTTTCAGGAGCGGCAGGACTTTGTGAGCATCGGGAATTTTCTTCACGAACCCAACCGGGATGCTGTAGTTCGTTTAAAAACTGAAATATGGCCACTGATCAGAAATAAATTAAAGGAAGCAAAACTCCACATTTTTGGGGCCTATATTCCGCAGCAAATCCTGGAATTCCATAACGAGAAAGAAGGTTTTATTGTACATGGGCGGGCAACTTCAGCAAAGACAGAAATTGAGAAAGCACGGGTTCTCCTGGCGCCTATCAGGTTTGGGGCGGGTATAAAAGGGAAATTTACAGATGCTATGCAGGTGGGAACGCCCACGGTCACAACCTCTGTTGGAGCAGAAAGCATGGCCGGAGATCTTCCCTGGAATGGCTTTATAAGCGATGATCCTTCAGAATTTGCCAATGCGGCTGTAAATCTTCATGAAAACGAGATGATTTGGCAAGAAGCACAGGAAAAAGGGTTCAGGATCTTAAATGAAAAATTTTCAGAAGAAGAACATCGCAGCAGGTTTAAAGAAAGGCTTCAGGAGCTAAACGGCAGACTTCAGCAGCATAGAAATTCGAATTTCACCGGACTCATGTTACAGCATCATTCTTTGAATAGCACAAAATATCTTTCAAAATATATAGAGGCCAAAAATAGGAATCGCCCGTAAACGGGCGACTCCTTCCAAACAAATAAACTAACAACTCGAATTGAGCGACTAGGTTACTTTTAATGTCTTTTCTTCAAAAAGTTTCTGGTGTAAAAGCTGCAACGCCTTGACTTTGTTCTGAGTATCTACAAGCAGCGAAATGTTGTTGCTGCTACCGCCGTAGGAGATCATCCTCACGGGAAGATCATTAAGGATTTCAAACAGCCTGAAGGTCTCATGGTCATTGATCACACCTTCTCCCACAACACAAATAATGCTGTGATTTGAATCTACGGTGATCTCGCCGTATTCGTCGAGTTCAGAAAGGATCTTTTCCAGGTTTATGGGATTATCTATGGTAAGGGAAATTGCGATTTCTGAAGTCGTGATCATGTCTATAGACGTCTCATGCTTGTCAAAGACATCAAAGATCTTTCTAAGAAAACCATGAGCCATAAGCATACGATTAGACTTGATCTTGATGGCTGTGATACCGTCTTTTGCCGAAATAGCTTTAAGTCCTAAAGTGTGATATTTATCTGAAATACAGGTTCCTGGTGCTTCGGGGGTAAAGGTATTCTTCAGGTAAATGGGAATGCCTTTTTCCTTTACCGGAGAAACCGTTTGTGGATGAAGGATCTTT
Source organism: Salinimicrobium sp. WS361 (assembly GCF_050750585.1). Lineage (NCBI taxonomy): Bacteria > Pseudomonadati > Bacteroidota > Flavobacteriia > Flavobacteriales > Flavobacteriaceae > Salinimicrobium > Salinimicrobium sp. WS361. The sequence goes on along the minus strand of NZ_JBOJLM010000021.1, from coordinate 13,191 downwards.
GCGCCAAAATAGGCCAGCTCGGCAGCTTCTTCAAAAGTAAGGTTCGTGAGTGCCGAAGTTTCGGACACGTAACGCGGATCATTATTGTGAAATCCGTCAATATCGGTCCAGATCTGTACTTCGGTAGCATTTACAGCAGCTCCAATTATGGTCGCCGTATAATCACTTCCTCCCCGGTTTAGGGTACTTATGTTCCTGTTGCGATCAATTCTAACGAAACCCTGGGTTACATAAATTTCATTGGTAACTTCCCTTTGCAGGCTCTGCCTTATAAGTTTTTGAACAGTGGCAATCTCTGGATTCTCCACATTTGAGATATGCATGAAGTTCTTGGCATCCAGGAGGGTATTAAACACGCTCTCTTCTTCAAGGTAATGCGAGAAAATAAGGCTCAAAAATGTTTCCCCAAATGTGACGATAACAGCATCTGAAAAAGGGTTTTGCTGAAGCGCCTCTTCGAGTTGTTCATACAACTCGAGGAATTGATTTTCGGCCATGCGTTTTGCTTCATGAGAAACGATAAGCTCTTCAATAAGCTGCAGGTGCTTCAGTTTAAGTTCCAGCAGGATGGCTTCAGCCTGTTCAGGCTTACCGTTCTTCCTGGTTTCACATAATTCTACCAGCATATTGGTGACCCCAGACATGGCTGAGACCACAATAATCTTCCGGCCTTTTTGACCCTGAATAATATTTTTTACATTGCGAATGCTTTCCGCAGAGCCGACAGAAGTCCCTCCAAATTTTAAAACTTTCATATCTTAACTTCAGACTGCATAATTACTAGATGGAAAAGCCAGATTAAAAAAAATGACTTCTTTTTCATACCTTTGTACAAATTGTATATTATTTAACAATGAAAACCATAAGTACCTGTGTCCATGACATCATAAAGCATCAGCCTTTTTTGGATGATGCCCTTGCCCGTAACATCATTAATTTCAGTTCTCTGGCTGCCGATTTGCAGCCACAGGTAGAAAAAGAAATGAGAAAACCGGTGAAGCAAGGTTCTATAATTATGGCACTACGGCGGTACCACCCCAAAAGGAGCAAGTTTACTACCAAAAATTTCAGGGAGCTGGGCGACATGATTGTGCGTTCGGGGATCACGGAATACACCTACCTGAACTCTCAAAACATTATTGCCCGAAAAGCTGAGTTGCTACACGCTATTAAAGATCAAACCGGGATATTTTTGAACTACTCAAGTAACTTTCAGGAAAGTAATTTCTTGGTGTCTACGAGCCTGCAGCCCGTGATTGAGAAGATCTTTAAAGAAGAACAGCTGGTGAGTATCTCTGAAGAACTCTCTTCTATCACCATTGCCCTGCCCGAAAAGAACACGAAGACCGTAGGACTTTATTTTTACATTTTTAAGCTTCTGGCTTATGAAGGAATTCCTGTCTATGAAATTATTTCTACATCTAACTATTTCACTATTTTCCTTGAGAAGGAATATGTAAATCAGGCATTTTTGCTGATGAACGAGATAAAAACCTCCTGATCATTTCATGTTGTAGATCCACACTTCATTCTGATGGTTCATTGGGAGATACATTTTTTTGTCATTTTCGAGATATAAAATATCTCCCGAGCTTTTTTCTGAAGTAAACTCTTTCGTGAGATTTCCTTGCATATCTATACTATAGATGTTGCCCGTTGCCCAATCTGAGATATAATATTTCCCGGTAGCTGCGGACTGTATTCCATCCATATTACCAATTCCGTTTCCAGTTATTTTACTGATCTCTTTCGTGCCACGATCTACTTTCAAAATATTACCATTCTGGTTTTCACCCCAGGCAGCAACCAGGATATTATCTGGTGTTACAAATAGTCCGTTAGGTCTCTCCAGGTCGGGACTGTTAAGCCACTGCTCTACCTCCCCGGCTTGATTCATCTTATATATGCTGTTCCCGGCAAGATCTGAAAAGAAGATATTTCCATCTTCATCTATTGCAAGATCATTCAGCGATTTTGCGCCTTCCACAGGGATCCGTCTTATGATCTCTCCTGTATGCAGATCCATTTCAACAATGGTGGTTACGTCGGTTACATAGAGTCGGTCGCCGTAAATAAGAAGTCCTTTAGGGTCATTTAGTCCTGTGATCCAATTGTGCTCCTGTTCTTGCCATTTCCTGGAGATCCTTGAAATAAATCCGTCACCTTCTGCTTTGTCGGCCATGTTCGAAACATAAAAATACGCCGTTCCTTCATCAAAGATTATTGATTCGGGATGGCTAAATCCTGTTAGTTTAATTTCGGGAGTTTTGTTCTGTTCCTGTGCTGTCGCGGTGATTCCGAAAAGAAGGATCAATAATAAGAAATGTCTCATCTTTTTCTTTTCAAGATAGTGATTTTTGTTTTTATACATTTAAACTATAGGTCACTAAAAATTTCTTAAACATGCCGTTGCAAAGTAAGTTTCCTACTACTTTTAATTAAAATATGAATTGCTATGAGAAAGATCATTAGAGCCCTGTTGGCCGGATGGGGAGCAAAAAAGCTGGGAGGAAAGACCGGATGTGGATGTTTTGGAACTATAATAGTGTTTATTATCTTATGGTGGCTCCTTTCAAACCTTGGGATCTAAGCCCTTTTTTTTCTACTGAAAAAAGTAACCAAACCCAATGGTGAACATGATAAGCCCATATAAATAATGTTCCAGACTCACGTTAAGCAGGCTTCGTGTTTGGTAGTAATTGTAGATAAAGATCCAGCCGGCTAAAAAAGTAGCGATGGGCGCTACCCAGTTGGCGTAGATAAAATGTGCCAGGCCAAATACAATGGCATTACTAAGCATTAAAAGGTATTTTTCGGGTACTACTTCATGGTACCTGTGAAAAAAATACACCCGATAAATGATCTCCTGCGGAAAAACTGATGCCAGGGGATATAAAAAGAAGGTGATCACATAGCTCTGGAAATTCTCTACAGGATATACTAAAAATAAATCTGGAAAGATCCAGAAAGTAAACCACACCAGAAGTATGGTGATAATGATCATCCTGCCAAAACTCTTACCTAAATACTTCCTGTTAAATGTAGTAAGTACCTTCCTGTCAAAAGTGGGATCTTTGAGTAGTAGAAATAGGAAAAGTAGCGCGATGAGCACCAGGGGAATGATCTTGTACCAACCGTCGAGAAAGGCGGTAGCCAGGAAGGGGAAAAAGACGTAAAAAACAATAAATTCTGCCACCATGTAGGGCGTAGAATTGTATATGATCTTTGGGCTCATTTAGAGATGGGATGAAAGAGAGAAAAACTGAGGTGAAATTTATAATCCTAATCAATCAGAAATTAATCACCCGGTTTCGAGATTTTCCTCTTCTTCAGCTTTATTTCTACGCATCTTTTTTTGACGTAAAAGGTCTATAATATTGAAAAGAATAACACAAAATGCCACCCATATAAGTCCGGCAACAAAACCTCCAATAACATCAGAAGGGAAATGAACTCCAAGATAGATTCTGCTTAGACCAATAAGGAGGACAAGGGAGATGAATAATACGGCCAGGAATACCCGAAGTATCCTGCTCATTTTAATTTGAAAAACCAGGTACGTAAGGAAACCGTAAAAGGCCATTGCACTCATGGCATGGCCGCTAGGATAGCTAAGAGTCTCTACTACTACCATGTGCTCTATAGTGGGGCGGGCACGGTCAAAAGCTTCCTTTAAAGCAATATTGGCCAGGGCTGATAATATAAGCACCCCTAAAAGCTGAAATATGAATTTCTTGTTCCGGAGTTTAAAAAAGAAGAAAATAGCGGCAATGGTAGTGGCGACTATATAAGCATATACATCACCAAGGTCGGTCACGAATTGAAAAAATTGATTTAAAGCGGGAGTCCTAAAGGAGGTCACATAATCTGTAACCCGGCTGTCAAAGTGATCTATAGTTTCACCCTGCACTTCTTCGGTCAGTTCAACAAAGAGGTTTGTACCAAGAACGAAGACAAGAAAGGCAATAAAAATTAAGAGGTAAAATGGAAAATCCGGATTACTCCTGGTAACACGTTTTTTAAAAAATTCAACAAATTCATTGATGTACTTTTTTGTTACCTGTACCATTAGAGTTGTTTTTATCCTCCCGGCTCATCTTTGGCGGGAAAAGCGATTTCTACTTTTCTTCTACCCCACTTAAGGGCCTTTTCTTTATTGGCTCCCATATAGATGTCGATTTTATTTCTCCATCTTGGGTGCATTTTATCGTTCACTATAAATACTCCGTCAAAACCTTCGATTTTTACCGGAGTCTGATAATCGAGCCCTTTTTTCATAAGATCTCGTGACACGGCGATAGATTGCACTTCAGGGTTCAAAGTATCGCCCCAGGCAGTGATCAAAGGATTGCCTTCTCCCTGGTGCTTTGACGAATTATAGGCAGAGGCTGTCACTGTAATTTTCTGCCAGTCATCAAAATTGAGCTTTTCATCTTCAGTTTCCTCACAGCTTCCCAGCGCAACCATCATCGTTACAGGCAGCAACAGAAACTTTAAAATAAGCTTTACAGAGAACATAGTTACCAACATAATAAAAAATAAGGCATTAAACAATTCAAGGCTTCAGTCTTAACCCTCTTTTAAGAGAGATTTTAAAATTAAGTATCTAAACTCATTTTTTTGCTGATTATTTTCAGCTGCTGCACATTTTTTTCAGAAGAAAAGGACTAAAAGGGTCTTTCTTTGGTCGTCCATCTTATTAATGGTATCTTTGTTTTTTTGAAATGAGTTATTCCTCAGCACTGTAAAGGTCCTTCCTTTTTATTTTCTGTTTAATTTCCATTTCCCGAATATTTAATTGAAAAAATAAACATTTATTATGAGTCAGGTTAAAGCAAATGACACTGTAAGAGTACACTACACCGGAAAACTTACCGATGGCCAGGTTTTCGACAGTTCTTTGGAAAGAGAACCAATCGAATTTACCATGGGACAGGGACAGTTAATTCCCGGGTTTGAGAATGGTTTGCTCGACATGAAAGTGAGTGAAAAGAAAACAATTGAAATTCCTTCTGAAGAAGCTTATGGTGCTCCAAGAGAGGAATTGATTCAGGAAGTTGACAAAAGCCAGTTACCTGACGAAATTAAGCCGGAACCCGGAATGGGACTTGTTTCTAAAAGCCCTGATGGCCGTGAAATGAATCTTGTGGTGAAAGAAGTAAAAGAGAATTCTATTGTTGTAGATGGAAACCATCCACTGGCAGGGAAAGATCTTATCTTTGATCTTGAAGTAGTAGAGATCAAATAATCACCTTTCTATTAGAAATAAAAAAAGCCTGCATATTGCGGGCTTTTTTGTTTTTACCAAGTCTTTCTTCCAGACTCTTTCTCGATTGTTTAAAAATTAATCGTGGTGCATAAATTTTTGCTTTGCCATAAGGTGCTCCTGTGATTCTTCATTAGCAGGATCGGGTACACAACAATCTACCGGGCACACAGCCGCACATTGGGGTTCATCGTGAAAACCAACACACTCGGTACATTTATCGGGTACTATATAATATATCTCATCGCTAAGCGGTTCATTTGCTTCATTGGCGTTTGCTGCCTTACCACTGGGTAAAACAACGTCTCCGTTAAGATCTGTTCCGTCTGCATATCTCCAGTCATCTGCACCCTCATAAATAGCCGTGTTTGGGCATTCAGGTTCACAAGCGCCACAGTTAATGCATTCGTCGGTTATAATAATTGCCATAGCTTATTTTTGTTCTAAATTTGCACAAATTTAAAGCCAAATCCGTTCTTAAACAAATAAGGAGATGACAATCGAGCAACGTAGAGAAAAGTTGGAAAGCCTGGGACGTTTTTTAAACCAGTTTAAAAGACAGGGAATTGAGAAGGATGCAAATGTGCCAAATAATGATCCTTATTTTGAACTGCTGAAGGAAAAGATAGAAGGAGCCGTGCATCACAACGGCTGGTTCACCCTTGAAAATGTGCTTTTTAGCTTAGAGCAATGGAGCGAGGCACTCACTTCAAATAACCTTCAAAAATGGCTCTCCCGTTATGATTTTTCTAAGGTGGAGCCAAAAACTGTGGGAATAATTATGGCCGGGAACATCCCACTCGTGGGATTTCATGATTTTATTTCGGTGCTGGTGAGCGGCCACAAGGTGCTGGTGAAACAATCTTCTAACGATAAGTTGCTTTTGCCCATAATAGCCGATTATCTCAAAACAATTGCTCCTGAATGGCAGGAAAAGATTGAACTTCTCCCCGATTCTGCTGATGGGGCGTCAAAAATGACAAATTTCGATGCAATTATTGCCACAGGAAGTAATAATACCGCACGTTATTTTGAATATTATTTCGCCGGAAAGCCTTCCATCATCAGGAAGAACCGCAATTCGGTAGCTGTGCTTACCGGGAATGAAACTTCCGAAGAACTTTCGGCCCTGGCTGAAGATATTTTCAGGTATTACGGTTTGGGCTGCAGAAACGTTTCCAAATTATATGTTCCAAAAAACTATGACTTTAATGCCTTTTTTGAGGCTGTATACAGCTGGAACCCTATTATAAATCAGGCGAAATATGCCAACAACTATGATTATAACAAGGCAGTATATTTAATGAGCCAGTTCAAGTTACTGGAGAACGGGTTTCTTATTCTTAAAGAAGACGAGTCCCTGAACTCCCCTATCGCCACACTGTTCTATGAAACTTATGAAGACTTTGAAGCTGTAAGAAAAGAACTTGATAGTCGCAAAGAAGAAATACAATGTGTAGTTGGAAGAGAAGTTGTTGAAAATGAAGTAAGTTTTGGCAATACCCAGCATCCACAACTTTGGGATTATGCAGATAATGTTGACACCCTCCACTTTTTAACCGAAGAAGTCTAAAAAGCCCGATCTTCGGCTGTAAGTTGTCCTAAATTATCATTTCAATAACAGGAAATTGCTTTTGATTTTCTCATATTTGTAACTGTTAAAACACAAGTATGAAAAAACATAATTATAGTGCCGGACCCTGCATTCTTCCACAGGAAGTTTTTGAGGAGGCATCACAGGCAATATTAAATTTTAATAACTCAGGCTTATCCATTCTCGAGATCTCACATCGAAGTAAAGACTTCGTTGATGTAATGGAAGAAGCTCGCAACCTGGCCTTAGAATTGCTGGGGCTGGAAGGCAAAGGATACAAAGCCCTTTTTCTCCAGGGCGGTGCAAGTCTGCAGTTTCTTATGACTCCATATAACCTGCTGAAAACAAAAGCAGCTTATCTCAATACGGGTACCTGGAGTACAAAAGCCATTAAAGAAGCTAAATTCTTTGGAGAGGTTGCCGAAGTGGCATCATCGGCCGACAGAGATTTTAAATATATCCCAAAGGGTTATTTTATACCTTCAGATGTAGATTATTTTCACTGCACCAGCAACAACACGATCTACGGTACGCAGATAAAGGAATTTCCGAATACTCCGAAGCCTATTGTGTGTGACATGAGCAGTGATATTTTCTCACGGCAAATGGACTTTTCTAAATTTGACCTCATTTATGCAGGGGCACAAAAAAATATGGGGCCTGCAGGTACTACCCTTGTGGTGATAAAAGAAGATATTCTTGGTAAGGTAGACAGGTCAGTCCCTTCTATGATGGATTATCGCGTACACCTCAATAAAGCCAGTATGTTCAATACTCCTGCAGTTTATGCGGTGTATGTTTCTATGCTCACCTTAAGATGGCTTAAGAACAATGGAGGTATTGCCGGAGTTGAAGAACAAAATGAAAAGAAAGCAAACCTTCTCTATTCAGAGATCGATATAAATCCCCTTTTTGAAGGGTATGCAGAGAAGGCAGACCGTTCAAATATGAACGCTACTTTTAACCTGGTAAACGACGACCTTAAGGAAACTTTTGACACTATGTGGAAAGAGGCAGGAATTAATGGTCTTAACGGGCATCGCAGTGTTGGAGGTTACCGCGCCTCAATGTACAATGCTCTTCCGCTTGAGAGTGTACAGGTGCTGGTAGACGTGATGAGCGAACTGGAAAGAAAAGCTTAAAAATAAATCTTTTAAATGAAAATTTTAGCAAACGACGGTATTGCTTCGGGGGGTAAAAAACAACTCGAAGAAGCCGGATTTGAAGTTATAACAACCAAAGTAGCCCAGGAGCAACTGGCTAATTTCCTTAATGAAAAAGAAATCTCGGGTCTCATAGTTCGCAGTGCCACCAAGGTGCGCAAGGAGCTCATCAATGCCTGCCCTAATTTGAAGATCATTGGCCGTGCAGGCGTGGGAATGGATAACATTGATGTTGAATACGCCCGCAGCAAGGGAGTGCATGTGTTTAATACCCCTGCAGCTTCTTCGGCTTCTGTAGCCGAGTTGGTGTTTGCTCACCTTTACGGCGGAGTGCGATTTTTATACGACTCCAACCGGAATATGCCGCTCGAAGGAGATTCCCGTTTTAAGGAACTCAAGAAAAGCTATGCCGGTGGTCGCGAATTACGCGGAAAGACCCTTGGAATCATTGGTTTTGGACGAATAGGCAGAGAGGTTGCAAAGATCGCTCTGGGTATTGGGATGAAGGTCATCGCCAGCGATAGTACCGAAGGGGAAGCAGAGATCACCCTGGAATTTTATAACCATCAGGAAATAAAAATTCCTATCAAGACCGAGCCAGTAGACCAGCTTATAAAGGATTCAGACTTTATAACACTTCATGTACCGGCCCAAAAGGAGCCTGTTCTTGGAAGAGAAGAGTTTGAACAAATGAAAGATGGTGTCGGAATTATAAATGCATCCAGGGGTGGCGTAGTAGATGAAGTGGCACTTATAGAAGCATTAGAAAGCGGAAAATTGGCTTTTGCTGGCCTCGATACTTTTGAGCAGGAGCCGAGCCCGGCAATTAAAGTACTTATGAATGGTAACGTTTCTCTTAGCCCTCATATTGGTGCGGCTACAAAAGAAGCCCAGGAAAGAATTGGCTATGAACTGGCCGATGAGATCATAAAGATGCTCAAATAACTGATTATTAAGTATAAATATCTAAAATGCTTCTGTTAAAGGAAGCATTTTTTTTTGGTTAAAACTCAGCTTCCGTTTAGAAGCGCATCTTATTTTTCGTAAATTAAAAAGAAAAAGATGGCTTCAATATTAGATTTTTTAGACACTGAAAAAGGAAAGGAATTTATTCAGAAATCCAGTGAAGAAGTAAATGAATCACCAGATAAGGTGAAATCGGCTCTTGGTATGGCACTACCAATGATCATGGGTGCCTTAAAAAAGAATACAAGTTCTTCGGAAGGTGCAGAAAACCTGAATAAAGAATTGAATAAAGACAAACATGACGGCTCTGTACTCGATAAGATTGGCAGTGGCGGACTTTCAGGTTTGTTGGGAGAAGGATCGGGGATTCTGGGTCATGTACTTGGCGGCAGCCAGTCTAAAATAGCTTCGGCTGTAGGTTCAGCAATAGGAATGGATTCGGCTAAAGTGAATAAACTTCTGCAAATGGCTGCACCTGTGATCATGGGTATCCTGGGGAAACAAAAGAGGAAAGACAATATTGAAAGCAGTAGCGGCGTGGCCAGTCTTGTGGGTTCTGTACTGGGAACTAACTCCTCACATGATCAATCTATGCTCGAGACTTTTATGGATTCCGATAAAGGCGGAAAAATTGCTAAAGACGTTGCTGGCAAGATCTTTGGTAGTAAAGATAAGTCCAAAGGATTGGGCGATTTCTTTAAAGGATAAGACATGAAAAACCTCCTGTACATACTTTTTGCCGGACTTGTTATTTATAGCTGCTCTTCTACGAAGAACAGGAACTTTGGCGCTGAAGAAGCCGGGGTTCAAAACGATACAGTGCGAATAGCCAATGATAGTCTCGAATATGAGATCATTATAATTGATCCGGGCTATTCCTATTTTCTAAATTCTGTGGCACGGCCCGAAGGTTACCACTCCCTTAGCTATCTCGAAAACAAGAACCAATTTCTGGTTACCGATTATAACAGTAGGGTTCGCAGCCCTCAGCTTTACAATCCGAATATTTACGAGATGGAAATCAATTATGACCCCGATATTAATTACGGCTACGAGGTGAATTACAAGCTGTATAATTACTTTGTTTACCTCTCCCAAAAATACAATCAGCGGTTTTCTGTGCCTACAAGATTGTGAGCCAGATATGTATAAACCTCACCCGGGGCCGTACTTATTAATATTCTTTTTTATATTTGCCGCATGAACAAATTGAAGCAACGTTGGGGGATTTCTTCCAACTGGCAAATTTTAATTATTTTCATCGTTTTCGGTCTTACGGGTTCCTCATCCCTGTTCGTAGCGCGACCGGTTTTGGAGTTCATAGGGCTCAATCGCATGAGCTTTCCAGCAGATCTTATAGGTGCAATTAGTTATTACGCCTTACGCATTCTCATGATATTTCCGGTTTACCAGGTTTTACTGGTACTGTATGGCTGGCTTTTTGGACAATTCAGATTTTTCTGGCAATTTGAAAAAAATATGCTTTCCCGAATGGGCTTAGGCAGAATTCTGAAGTAACATGAAGCTGTGGCAAAAAATATCACTGGTCCTGTTTACCGGGTTGATCCTCTTCCCTTCGGCAGTAGATCTAGCGCATATTTTTGCGGGCCACCAGCATTATACCTGTAATCATTACGCCGAATCTCATATACATCAGGATACTGTAGATTGTGATATATTTCACTTTCAGCAAAATCCTTTCTCCTTCCCTCCTGCTGTCGCGTGGTCATTGTATGAACCCCAAGTAAAAAACCTTCACTTAAAGAAGGAGTATCTCTATTTAAGTACGTTTCAAAAACTTCATTTCTCGTTAAGAGCACCCCCGGCCCTTGCGTAAAATTTACTGAAGCATTTTTTGAATTAACAACGTATTTAAAATACCCATGAAAAATATCATTTTTGGGCTGCTGTTATTAGCAGTCACTACCGGCTATAGTCAATATTCAGCCAAAGGCATTGTCATAGATGCAAATACAGAGCAACCTGTAATAGGAGCTGCCATTCAGCTTCAAAAGCCAGAACGAAGTACCATTACCAGCCTTTCCGGAGAATTCACATTAAATAATTTGACAGCGGGCAACTATTCTCTAGTTATTTCTTCCCTGGGATATGGTACCCAAACCTACCAATTTGAACTTCCGGGTGCCGGGGAGCTTAAAATCAAGCTTTTTCCTACTGCAATAGAGATGGAAGAAATCATTGTCTCTACTCCTTTTCATCAACTGCAAAGCGAGAATGTCATGAAAGTAGAGCGGATAACGCGTGAAAGTCTGGAACGTTCGGGAACCAGCAGTCTTACCGAAGGCATAAGCGAGATTGCAGGCGTTGAAACCATTACTACAGGTACTTCTATAGGGAAGCCCGTTATTCGCGGTTTAAGCTCTAATCGGGTGCTGGTCTATGCGCAGGGAGTACGCCTGGAGAACCAACAGTTTGGAGATGAACATGGCCTGGGCTTGAGCAGTTCGGGTATTGAAAGCGTAGAAGTAATAAAAGGCCCTGCTTCCCTTCTCTACGGAAGCGATGCCCTGGGCGGCGTTTTGTATTTGAATCCTGAACGTTTTGCCCCACAGGGGGAAACCGAATTTGATGCTGAAACCGCTTATTATTCTAATACCGAAGGTTTTGAAGCTAACGCAGGTGTGAAAACATCGGCTGAAAAATTCAAATTCCTGCTTCGTGGAAATCTTGCCACGCACAGCGACTATGAAACAGGAGACGGCAGAAGAGTCACCAATACCCGCTTTACGGAATACGATCTTAAAGGTGGTGTAGGATACCGGGATGAAAATTATAAAGGAGATCTTCGCTATAACATCAACAGCAGCACTGCGGGAATTCCTGAAGAAATAGGAATTCAAAGCACTTCAAAAAGTAAAATGCTGCCTTACCAGAAGATAGATAACTATATTTTAAGCCTTGACAACTCTTTTTATTTTGACGAGTCAAGCCTGGATGTGAAGATAGGTTACCTCTTTAACAACAGAAAAGAGTTTGAAGATGCTCACCATGAAGAGCACGGGCATGAAGAAGATCATGAACATGAGGAACATGAGGAACATGAGGAACATGAAGAGCATGAAGAGCATGAAGGACATGCAGAAGGAGAACCAGCCCTCGAAATGCACCTTGAAACCCTTAATTATGATGTAAAATATCATTTCCCGGCCCATGGAAAATTTGAGACCATTGTAGGGGTGCAGGGGATGTTCCAGTCAAACAAGAACATGGCTGAGGAGATCCTGATCCCCGATGCCCGCACCACAGATGCCGGCGTACTCGCTACCACACATTACCACCTTGAAAAATTAGATTTTCAGGCAGGCTTGCGGTACGACTTCAGAAAAATTTCTTCTGAAGCTTATGAAAATCATGATACCGAAACTGAAGTACCGGCTTTAGAAAGGGAATTCAACAGTTATAATGGTGCTTTGGGAGTAAAGATGGATATCACTTCTAATTTTACCTCCAGGCTTAACCTTGCCACCGGATTCAGAGCTCCAAACCTGGCCGAGCTCACCTCTTATGGGAGTCATCACGGCACCAACAGGTTCGAGATTGGAAATTCAGATTTGGAGAACGAACAGAACTATCAGATAGATCTTGCGCTCGAATTCAGGAATCAGCACTTTGAAGTTTCGGCTAACGGGTTCTACAATGCTATCAATAATTACATTTTCTTAAACCCCACAGGAGAATTTATTGATGAAAATCCTGTTTTTGAGTACCTGCAGCACGATGCAAAACTTTATGGTGGAGAAGTAGGATTGCATATTCATCCACACCCTCTCGACTGGCTGCACCTTGAAAGTAATTACGAGCTTGTCATTGGAGAACAGGATAACGGGGATTATCTTCCTCTTATTCCGGCGCAATCTATTCAAAATACAATTTGGGCAGAACTTACTGATGGAGAAACATTTAAAGATGCTTATGTAAGCCTTAGCTTAAAGTCAGTCTTTGATCAGAGCAGAACCGGACTTTTCGAGACTGAAACTGCTGGTTATTCTCTTTTAAATGCGGGAATAGGGACTTCTATAGCCTTAAATTCTGTAGAGCTGCAGGTGAAACTGGCAGGAACAAACCTTCTGGACAAAACCTACATCTCTCATCTTTCGAGATTAAAACCTGATGGTATACCCAACATGGGAAGAAATATATCTTTGGGAGTAGGATTTCAATTTTAAAATCCAGCAAAAAAA
>NZ_JBOJLM010000020.1:0-54579 GCF_050750585.1 Salinimicrobium sp. WS361 | reverse complement strand
TAAAAACCTATGACCCCGTCGGGGTCGTATGGTTGAGGGCTTCAGGTGTTATATACATGTGACCCCTTCGGGGTCTTGGGTTGAGGAGTTCAGGAGTTATAAATATGAGACCCCTCCGGGGTCTTGGGCTTGTGACGTGTTCCCGTCAAAATATAAGACTCCGTCGGGGTCTGACCATCAGGATCCAAAGGATCCAACATTTCGTATTCAACTTCGGCAGGGGGTGACCCCGAAGGGGTCAAATGTTTATAGATAAACGAAATATCCATCGAATTACATTAATAGGAATCAAAACAAACAATCCAATCCGATTTAATATAACATGAATTGAAAACGCAAAATAGAAAACCATTACATAATAATGAATCGAAGATGTGTACCCGCGTTAGGGATAGCAGCGGAAATCCTTTTTGTGAAGTATGAGCAAAAAGATTGAAGCGGATAGCCCGACCCGCATGAGCGGTAGCGAAGGCGGGGAACGTCTAAATGATTAAAATTATCAGGATTTTCGGTCTCGTTTTGCAGGGGAAGACCATTTGTCTGTAAGTTCGAGAAAATCATAGTCGAGCGCAGAGGGTTGTCTTTCCAGCTGTCTTCCCTGAAAGGCCCTTTGTAAAATGTCTTCTATATAATAGTCTTCCTGGTTTTTTGCAGGATCGAATTCTTCTTTTAGCGAAATATCAAAGAAACTGGCTGTGGTGTTATACCAAAAAGCCCGCCAACCACTCTTGAGATCTTTTACAAGATCAAAAGCCGTAATCCCGGTTTGCCTGTGAATCAATTTTACAAGGATCTGCCCCTCGGTGCGTGTCAATTTCTTTAATTCGGCCGAGAACTGATTTTCAATATAATTCTGGACTATTTTTGTGTAGCGTTTTTGGTCCCGCCTGGATTTTATTTGATCAAGCCTGCTATTGAGCTCTACCAACCGCTCTGAAGCCAGTTTGGCATAAGGATAAACTTTTATCGTCTTGCGGCGAAGAATAAGATATTTACGTCTTTCAAGATCATTATCAAACTTTAGCCGGCTCAAAATAAGTACCTCGTCGAGGTCTATATGTGAACGTGCAATGGTATCTCCCTCGATGATGTAATATTCATATTCCACACTATCCTGCACGGGCTCTTTGACCTGAGCAAATGCAGCGGCCGGGATCAAACACAGAAAAATGAATAAAATCTGCTTCAAAATATTCGTTTTCAACATGGGAGCTAAAATCATTCCAAAATTACATTATCTATAAATTGTCAGCTCTTCAAATCTTCCTAAATTCGTGCAAAAGAATAAAATAATGAGTCAGGAAAAAATTCTTACTGAAAAGTCGATAGATTTCTTAGAAAAATATTTGAATAACGCAGCGCCTACAGGCTACGAATGGGAAGGCCAAAAGCTGTGGATGAATTACATAGAACCTTATGTTGATGAGTTCATTACAGATACTTACGGTACCGCTGTGGGAGTGATAAACCCCAAAGCAAAATATAAGGTAGTAATAGAAGGTCACGCCGATGAAATCTCGTGGTATGTTAACTACATTACCGATGATGGTTTGATCTACGTAATTCGCAATGGCGGCAGTGATCATCAAATCGCCGCTTCCAAAAGGGTAAACATTCATACCAAAAATGGTATTGTAAAAGGGGTTTTTGGATGGCCGGCTATTCACACCCGCGATAAGGAGAAAGAACAGGCTCCAAAACTTGACAATATTTCTATTGATGTTGGCTGCTCTTCAAAAGAGGAAGTTGAAGCCCTAGGCGTTCACGTGGGCTGTGTGATTACCTACCCCGATGAGTTTTTTATTCTGAATAAGGACAAGTTTGTTTGCCGTGCCCTAGACAACCGCATTGGAGGTTTTATGATTGCTGAAGTTGCGCGTATGCTCAAGGAGAATAAGAAGAAATTACCTTTCGGACTTTACATTACAAACTCGGTACAGGAAGAAATTGGCCTTAGAGGTGCCGAAATGATCACCCAGCGCATTAAACCTAATGTTGCTATAGTGACCGATGTTACCCACGATACCACTACTCCAATGATCGAGAAAAAAACCAACGGTCTTACCAAAATTGGAAATGGCCCGGTAATCTCGTATGCACCGGCCGTTCAAAACAAACTGCGCAATCTTCTCATCCAAACTGCTGAAGACAAACAGATCCCATTCCAACGTATGGCTTCTTCAAGAATGACAGGGACAGATACTGATGCTTTTGCCTACAGCAACGGCGGTGTGGCATCGGCTTTGATCTCCCTTCCCCTACGCTACATGCACACCACTGTTGAAATGGTGCACCGCGATGATGTGGAGAACGTTATCAAATTGATCTATGAAAGTTTACTGCAACTAAAGGATGGTGATACCTTTAGTTACTTTGAATAAATAGCATCCAAAAATGCCATTTTTGAGCCTCCTTTTTTAGGAGGCTTTATTTTTTCTGAAGTTTTCACATTTCTTTACATAGAAGAGATATCGATGAAAACTATATTTAGGAAAAAAATTCATGGTGCTTTCCTCTGATGAAGTAAATTCACTCATCTCTAACCCAGACCTTGCCGCCGAAAAGGCAAATCTTCAATATACTTCTGAAGACGACCTGTGCATAGAACGCCGAAAAAGAGGAAAAGGATATCAATACCTGCACGAAGGAGAGCCTTTAAAAGATGAAGAGGCCCTGGCAAGGATCAAAAAACTGGTGATCCCACCAGCGTGGGAAAAAGTGCGAATCTGCCCTCATTCCAAGGGACATTTACAGGTTGTGGGGCTTGATGCCAAGCAACGCAAGCAGTACATGTACCACCCCGACTGGAGGAAGCTTAGAAATCTCACCAAGTTTTACAAGATGATCTCCTTCGGAAAAGTTTTACCCAAAATTCGGGCGCAAGTAGACAAAGATCTCGATAAAAAGGGAATGCCACAGGAAAAAGTACTGGCCCTAATAATAAGGCTTATGGAGGAGACCCATATTCGCATTGGTAATGAAACTTACGCCAAACAAAACAAATCTTACGGACTTTCCACACTTAGAAGTCGGCATGTAAAGATCTCAAAAGGGGAAATGAAATTCAATTTTTTTGGGAAACGCGGAATTGAAAATACCGTTTCTATTCGCGACAAGAAACTCATTAAGCTGGTGAATCAATGCGAGGAAATTCCGGGTTGGGAGGTCTTCAAATATATTGGAGAAGATGGGAAAAAACACAGTATTGATAGCGGGATGGTCAACGAATACATTCAGGACCTTAGTGGCTCACTTTTCTCGGCTAAAGATTTCAGGACCTGGAGTGCCACCAAGATCTTTTTCGAGAAATTGCGAGAAATTGGTTATGTCGAAGAAGAAAAGCAGAATAAAAAGAATATCCTCGAGGCTTATGACGCTGCTGCCGAAGCTTTGAACAACACCCGCAGTGTATGCCGCAGCTACTACGTGCATCCTCACGTGGTAGACTTGTATGAAACAGGAGGCATAGTTCCATATTTTAAAAAGGTAGAAAGAAAACGCACCTCAAAACCCAACTTCTCACAAACTGAAGAAGTGCTGCTGGAAATACTCAAGGATTTTGAAATAGAACTGGAAGAAAAAGAAGTTAAATCAAAAGATTAATTTTAGCTGACATCTCTTCTGAAAGTCATCTTCTGAAATTTCTTAAAAAAGGTTCTGTCATAGAAATTAAGAAAAGTTCTTTTGCCTAAATTAGCTGTATGAAAAACACTATTGCAGCAAGAATAGCGGACTTCCTGAAGAATTTTCCGCCGTTTGATCTGCTTCAGCAAGAACAACTTTTTACCCTGGCCAGCGAAGTCAAAGTTGTTTACATAGAAAAGGGAAGAAGCATCTTTAAAGCAGGGGAAGAACAGCATCAGTATTTTTACGTGGTCAATAAAGGAGCTGTTTCAGTATTAAAGCCTGAAAATGAGATTTTAGAGACCGTTGATAAATGTGATGAAGGCGATATTTTTGGTTTGCGGCCCTTGTTTGCAAAAGAAAATTACCTGCTGCAAACACTCGCCGATGAAGAGTCTATACTGTATGGGATTCCTATTGATATCTTTAAACCAATTGCAGAAAATCACCCCAGGGTAAGAGAATTCCTGTTGCAGAGTTTTGCTTCCAATACCCGAAACCCCTATGCTTCGGGAGACAAAGGAAAACTTCTCACCTCAACTTCACCCGTAGTTGCAGCTCAAAATCTTTTTGAATTACAACCGGCACCCATTACCCGTAAAGTAATCACCATTTCTCCTGCCACCACTGTTCAAAAAGCAGCACAGAAAATGAAATCCAGAATGGTAGGTTCTCTGGTTGTTGTAGAAGACAATATTCCGGTGGGTATAGTTACCGATGAAAACTTTAGAGACCTTGTTGCTAACGGAATTGCCCTTGAAGCGGTTCCTGTTTCAGAAATCATGAGTTCTCCTGTGATTTGTTACTCAAAAGGCATTACAATTTCGCAGGCCCAACTCACTATGATGAAACATGGGATTGACCATATTTGTATTACCGAAGATGGCACTCCAAATTCCCAGGTCATCGGGATTCTTTCTGCTCATAACATCATGCTGTCTGAAGGGAATAACCCTTCGATTCTGATGAAGGCGATTCAGCGGTCCAACAGCACCAATGAACTGAAGAAGATCCGGAATAAAATTACTTTGTTACTAAGAGGTTATCTGGAAAGTAATATTCCTCTCAACCTCATCTCGAAGATCATTTTTGAGCTTAATGATGCCTCTATTAAAAGGATTATTGATAGATGTATAAAAAAAATGCCTGCTCCTCCCCCAGCCGAATTTGCCTGGTTGTCTTTAGGGAGCCAGGGCCGGAAAGAGCAACTACTGCAAACCGACCAGGACAATGCAATTATTTTTGATGATGTTGCACCCGAACATCATGTTGCTACCAAAGCTTACTTTCTTGAACTGGCAAAAAAGGTAAATAAACGTCTGAGTATAATTGGTTATGAATATTGCCCGGTAAATACCATGGCAAAAAATGAGCAATGGTGTAAAAGTCTTTCGGAATGGAAAGAACAGGTGGCACTATGGATCACTAATGCAGGAAATGATGAATTGCTGCTAAGTTCAATATTCTTTGATTTTGATATCTCTTATGGAAATGTAAAATTATCCAACGTACTATCTGACCACATTTTTGAATTAACCCGAAACAACAGAAGGTTCACTTCTGCCCTGGCTGCAGTTACATTAAGAAATCCGCCGCCTCTTGGATTTTTCCGGCAATTCGTAGTAGAACATGATGGGGAAAACAAAGACACTTTCGACATTAAAAAGAGAGCCATAACTCCCCTCACAGATGCAGGAAGGCTTTTGATCCTCTCCCACGAGGTTAAAAATTTGAGCAATACTTCCGAAAGATTTGATAAACTGGCACAACTGGAGCCATCAAACAGGGAGCTTTATCTCGCTTGCTCATTTGCATCTAAAGCTCTTTTGAAATTTAGAACAAAGCAGGGCATCAAAGAACGTAATAACGGCAGGTTCATCAAACTCGAAGAGCTAAGTAAGGAGGAAAAAATGAAGTTGAAAAGGTGCTTTAGAAGCTTAAAAGAAGTGCAGGATCTTGTAAAGATTAGATTCGAAATTCCGGGATATCATGTTTAATTTTTTAAAGAAGAAAACCCCGGAATTTCCGGAATTCTGGAACGCTTACGAAGCGAAATTTCAGGAGGAACTACCTTCATTAGTTTCACAAACACCTTTTGTTGTTTTCGACACAGAGACCACGGGCTTTAATTATAAAAATGACAGAATCCTGAGTATTGGCGCTGTGAAAGTAAAGTCTAATGAATTAAATGTTTCTCAAACTTTCGAGCATTATTTACAGCAGGAAAGATTTAATCCCGAATCGGTAAAAATTCACGGTATACTTAAAGAGGAAAAAAAAGAAAGCCTTTCCGAAGAAGAAGCTATCCGTGCATTTTTAGAGTACATAGGGAACGCTGTCCTGGTTGCCCATCACGCAGTTTTTGATATTAAGATGGTCAATTCAGCTTTGAAAAGAAGGGGATTGCCAAAATTGAAGAATCCGGTTTTGGATACAGGATATCTTTACAGGAGGACGCTGTTAAACTCCAACCTCGTAGACAAGGAGAAAAATTATTCCCTGGATGAAATTGCCGAAGCTTTTATTATTGATGTAAAAGACCGGCATACCGCAATTGGCGATGCATTCATTACTGCAATAGCTTTCCTAAAGATCCTCGGAAAGCTCGACAAGAAAAAGGAGATGAAATTAAAGGAACTATTAAAGCTCTAATCTTAATTTCATCTCCTCATTTAACTTACCTTATGTTCTATATTATTTTGCTTCAGCCATAATCTCATCCACTATTTCAGGGTTTAGCAGCGTTGAAGTGTCTCCAAGATTATCGGTATCATTAGAGGCGATCTTTCTTAGAATCCTCCTCATAATTTTACCGCTTCTCGTTTTTGGAAGTCCGCTTACAAACTGGATTTTTTCAGGTTTTGCAATTGGGCCCAGGGTTTGAGAAACAATATCTTTTATTTCCTTCACCAGTTCTTCGGAAGGTTCAACTTTATCATATAATATCACATAGGCATAAAGTGCATTCCCTTTTACTTCATGTGGGAAACCTACTACCGCACTCTCTACCACGTGTTCATGTTCATCAATGGCATTTTCTATAGCAGCAGTTCCCAGGTTGTGTCCAGAGACTATAACAATATCGTCTACCCTTCCTGTAATTCGGTAGTTACCTGTCGCATCGCGATATGCCCCATCGCCTGTAAAATATTTGTTTTCAAAAGTAGAGAAATAGACTTCTTTATAACGTTGATGGTCACCGTAAATAGTACGCGCAATAGATGGCCATGGAAATTTAATGGCCAGTCTTCCTTCTACAGGTTCACTTGTATTTGGTATTTCCTCTCCCTCACTATCCATAAGTACAGGTTGAACACCAGGTAGTGGTAATGTTGCAAAAGTTGGTCTGGTGGGTGTGATCCCTGCCAGGGGCGATATCATTATAGCTCCTGTTTCAGTCTGCCACCAGGTATCTACCACAGGACAATTTCCTTTCCCTACATTATCATTATACCAGTGCCATGCCTCTTCATTGATAGGCTCGCCTACACTTCCAAGGACTTTGAGTGAAGACAGGTCATGGTTTTCTACAAAACTCAGGGGTTGTTTAGCAAGTGATCTTATTGCTGTAGGAGCAGTATAAAAATGTGTGACCTTTAATTTATCTACAATATCCCAAAACCTTCCGTAGTCGGGATAACTTGGAATACCTTCAAACATTACGGTTGTAGCACCAGAAGCCAGAGGTCCGTAAATAATATAGGAGTGACCGGTGATCCAGCCAATATCGGCAGTACACCAGTAAACATCATTTTTCTCGAGCTGAAACACGTTTTGAAAGGAATAAGTGGTACCCACGAGATAACCTCCCACGGTGTGCACCATACCCTTGGGTTTTCCTGTTGAGCCTGAAGTATAAAGTATAAACAACATATCTTCGGCATCCATAACTTCTGGAGGACATTCTTTTTCGGCTTTTTGAAGTTCATCAAACCAGAACTTATCCCTTCCTTCCTTCATAGGTGTAGGTTCAACCGTGCGACGATATACGATCACCGTTTCTACACCCGGTGTTTCCTCAAGGGCCTTATCGCACATCTCCTTTAAATTCACCTTTTTGGAACCTCTGTACACCTCATTTGCCGTGATAAGCATCTTACAATCTGAATCGTTGATTCGCCGAGCTATGGCCGAACTGGAAAATCCTGCAAAAACAATAGAGTGAACAGCTCCAATTCTCGCACAAGCCAGCATGGCGATAGCCAATTCGGGGATCATGGGCATATAAAGACAAACTCTGTCTCCCTTTTTAATGCCATTGTTCTTAAGTACGTTGGCAAATCGGGAAACTTTTACGAAAAGCTGCCGGTAAGTAATATACCGGGATTCCTCATCAGGGTCGTTAGGTTCCCAAATTATGGCAGTTTTATTCCCCAGGGTGTCCAGGTGACGGTCAAGGCAGTTTTCTGTGATATTCAACTTTCCGCCCTGAAACCATTTTACTTCTGGTTTTTTAAAATCCCATTCCAGGGTTTTATCCCACTTTTTCTGCCAGGTAAAAGTAGATGCTACTTCATCCCAAAAAGCTTCAGGATCTTTTATGCTTTTTTTGTAAGCCTTCTTATAGTCGGCAAAAGTGCGTAATTGTAGATTTTCCATTTTTTAAAATTAGGAAAAGCTTCTTCAAAAACAAATAAATTTTCAGTGGGTGCTCAAAAATGACATTTTTGAGAGGTATTTTTCCGAAGGAATAAATATTACCCACGTTCGTTATTTTTTCTGAAATATGTATCTTTAAGTAAGTACAGGATTTTTTAAACTTCAGAAAAACCTATGGAATTTATCGACTATTACAAGGTTTTAGAGCTGGATAAGAATGCTACTAAAAGTGATATAAAGAAGGCTTACCGGAAGTTGGCCCGCAAATACCACCCCGATCTCAATCCAAACGACACCGCTGCCCAGAAAAAATTTCAGCAGATAAATGAGGCTCACGAAGTGCTCATAGATCCCGAAAAAAGGAAAAAATACGACCAATACGGCAAAGACTGGCAGCACGCTGAAGAATTTGAAAAAGCAAAAGCCCAGCAACAGTATCAGCGGCAGTCTGGTAGCGGTTTTGACGGAAGAACCGGAGGATTTGGTGGTGCTGAAGGTTTTAGCGGTGGCGGATTTGAAGGTGGGGATTTTTCAGATTTTTTCGAATCTATGTTTGGAGGAGCTGCAGGTGGCAGACAAAGAACCACTCGTTTTAGAGGACAGGATTTTAACGCCGAACTGCATCTTAACCTCACCGATGTTTATAAAACCCACAAACAAACCCTTACAGTTAACAATAAAAACATAAGGCTCACCATTCCTGCCGGAGTTGAAAATGGACAAACCATTAGGATCAAAGGCTATGGTGGAGAAGGGGTGAATGGCGGGCCGAATGGGGACCTGCTCCTTACTTTTGCCATTAATAACAATACTACTTTTAAAAGGGAAGGAAAACAACTTTACAAGGATGTTGAGCTCGACATATTTACAGCAATTTTAGGTGGAGATCTTTTGATCGACACCTTTGACGGAAAGGCAAAACTTACAGTAAAGCCGGAGACACAAAATGGCACTACCGTAAAACTTAAAGGGAAAGGATTCCCTGTGTACAAGAAAGAAGGAAGTTTTGGGGATCTTCTTGTTACTTACAAACTGAAAATTCCAACCAAACTGAGTGTGCGTGAAAAGGAACTTTTACAGGAATTAAAAAAACTGCGGAAAAATGGATGATCAATATATCTCAATTATAGAATTTTGTGACTGCCACCAACTCGAGTATTCATTTATTCACCAGCTTACAGAACACGGGCTGATACAAACCCTAATTATAGAAGAAAATGAGTATATTGAGCAGGAACAGGTGAGAGAACTGGAGCGAATTGTAAGGCTACACTATGACCTGGAGATAAATTTTGAGGGAATAGAAGCCATAAACCATTTACTGGGCCGTGTTTCCCTTTTACAAAATGAAGTTAGGCTGTTGCAAAATCGCCTAAGACGCTATGAAGACTAATATTTAAACCCTAAACTACCCTATGAAATCAGCACTGACCCTTTTTACAGTAATTACTTTATTATTATCTGCACAAACCTGCAACAACAGCCAAATCCAGGAAGATACCACTCCTGCGGCTGAAGTAAACGAAAAAACCATGGAATTGACCGGCACCATTCGGGAACAGGGAATAACCTCTTACCAATACGGCACCCATACCATTACCACTTCAGACGACAAGTTCTATGCTCTCAAAAGTGATGCAGTAGACCTGGATGATTATGTAGAGGAAAAGGTCACTTTGGTTGCTGAAAAAATTGAAGGCTACCCTCTTTCAGGAGGCCCCGAATATCTTTTGGTGTTAGAGGTTAAGTGAAGGTAAATTTACGAAGGTAGAAATACGAATTTCAGTTGGCAGTGCGCAAGGTTTAGCAGGCAGTGGTAAGAAAAGTAAGACTATATTTTTTTTTAGATAGTTGCTGGGTGTGGCCCTATCGATTTAAAAATATCTCAGGTGACATAATAGGCGCTTATCTGGAACACAGGTTGGGCTAGAGCCCTGTTTAACTGAATTTCATTAGTCCCCGACTTAAAAGTCGGGGCAATTTATCTTCTGGGAGACATTGTTCAAATAGCGGGTTCGACCATTTTTTCACGCCCTACCAATAATGAAAAAAGCTCAACCTGGCAATCTGTTAAACAGACTTCTAACTTCGTATTTCTAAAATCTAACTTCTTCAATCCTAACTCCTAAGAAACTCCAGCACATTTTTCTCAATCCGCTCTTCGATCCTTGAGATGTCGGCTTTTATGAATTGTTCGCCGGTAATTTGTTCGTAGAGTTCAATATAACGTTCGGAAACTGAATTGATGTACTCCTCGCTCATCTCCGGAATTTGCTGTCCTTCTTTTCCCTGAAAGTCATTCTGAATAAGCCACTGTCTTACAAATTCTTTAGACAGCTGCTTTTGTGGTTCTCCAGATTCCAGTCTTTCCAGATAACCTTCAGCATAAAAATAGCGGGAAGAATCGGGCGTGTGGATCTCATCAATAAGTACTATTTCGCCATCTTTAGTTTTACCAAACTCATACTTGGTATCGACCAAAATGAGGCCGTTCTTTTTTGCAAGTTCCGTTCCGCGTAGAAAGAGCTGTTGTGTATATATTTCCAGCTTGTGATAGTCGGCTTCAGAAACAATTCCTCTTTTTAGAATCTCATCTCTGGAAATGTCCATGTCATGTTCACCGGAGTCGGCTTTGGTTGTTGGGGTAATAATAGGTGCGGCAAAAGCTTCATTTTCCTTCATATCTTCGGGTAAATGTACTCCGCAAAGACTTCGCTTCCCGCTGGCATATTCCCTTGCGGCGTGTCCGGTAAGGTAGCCTCTAATTACCATCTCAACCTTAAAGGGCTCGCAGCTCTCCCCTACTGCCACATTTGGATCGGGCGTGGCCTGCAGCCAGTTGGGCACAATATCTTCTGTAGCTTTCATCATTTTGGTAGCGAGCTGGTTGAGGATTTGTCCTTTATACGGAATTCCTTTAGGCATCACAACATCAAAAGCCGAAAGCCTGTCGGTCACGATCATGACCAGCCGGTTATATTCAAGAGTATAGACATCCCGTACTTTCCCTTTGTAAACAGCTTTTTGACCGGGAAAATTGAAATTGGTAGAGGTAATAGTGTTCATTAAAATATGAGGTTATATGAAAAGATCCCGCTGGCGCAGGATCTCAAAAATGACATTTTTATTCGGCGTTTTCTATTCTTTTATAAGCAGCGATGATCTTCTTCACGAGTTTATGGCGAATAACATCCTTATCATCAAGGTGGATAATTCCCACCCCGTCTACATCCTGCAATACGAGGATAGCTTCTTTGAGTCCTGAAGTCACCCTTTTTGGAAGGTCAATTTGCCCGGGATCTCCTGTAACCATGAATTTCGCACTCTTCCCCATTCGGGTTAAGAACATTTTCATTTGAGCATGGGTCGTGTTTTGTGCTTCATCAAGAATTACAAATGCATGGTCTAGCGTCCGTCCACGCATAAATGCCAGAGGAGCAATTTGAATAACCCCTTTCTCTATATAGCTTTCCAGTTTTTCATGAGGAATCATATCACGTAGTGCATCATAGAGTGGCTGCATGTAAGGATCAAGTTTTTCTTTAAGGTCTCCTGGTAAAAATCCGAGGTTCTCACCTGCCTCTACAGCAGGTCTGGTAAGAATGATCCTCTTTACCTGTTTTTCCTTTAAAGCTTTGACAGCCAAAGCCACTCCCGTATAAGTTTTCCCGGTTCCGGCAGGCCCAATGGCAAAAACCATATCATTTTTACGCATCAGCTCTACAAGTCGGCGTTGATTTGCCGTTTGAGGCTTGATCATCCTACCACTCACCCCATGTACCAGCACTTCCCCGCTTTCGTTTGAAGATTCATAATCTTCTTTACTTTCACTGGTAAGTACCCGTTCAATAGCGTTTTCGTCTAAACGATTAAATTTTCCGTAGTGATCAATCAACATATTGAACCTCCTGTCAAATTCTTCAAGCATCTCTTCATCACCATAGATGCGAAGTTTATTGCCTCTTGCTACAATTTTCAGCTTTGGAAAATACCTTTTTAAAAGCTCGATATGTGAATTTTGTTCCCCAAAAAAATCCCTGGGACTTATTTCAGAAAGTTCAATGATAAGTTCGTTCAAAAGCGACCGGATTAAATTTAAAAAATGACTTAATTATCTTTAGATTTGCATTACAAACTTAGCTAAATAAAGGTTTAAGTTAGGAAAAATATTATTAGAAATTGCCCATGGCCATAATTACCTTAACGACAGATTTTGGGGAAAAAGATCATTTTGCAGGGGCAGTTAAAGGAGCAATCTACACCGAGGTACCATCGGCTAAGATTGTAGATATCTCCCACTCCATAGCCCCGTTTCATATTACTGAAGCCTCTTACATCATCAAAAATGCCTACAGAAGTTTTCCTGAAGGAAGCATTCACATCATAGGAGTTGACTCTGAACTAACCCCCGAAAATAAACATATTGCACTAAAACTTGACGGGCATTATTTTATTTGCG
The DNA here is from genome assembly GCF_050750585.1 of Salinimicrobium sp. WS361. Lineage (NCBI taxonomy): Bacteria > Pseudomonadati > Bacteroidota > Flavobacteriia > Flavobacteriales > Flavobacteriaceae > Salinimicrobium > Salinimicrobium sp. WS361. The sequence continues at coordinate 41,897 of NZ_JBOJLM010000020.1, read as the reverse complement.
CCAATAACGGGATACTCTCTTTGATAGCTTCGGAATATGTTCCCGAAAAAATTGTAGAGATCAATATTCACGATAAAGTACAAAGCAATTTTCCGGTGCTGGATGTATTTGTAAAAGTAGCCGGACACCTTTCAAGAGGTGGTACCCTGGAAGTTATAGGAAAGACCATCCCTGGAATAAAACAGCTTCGGGAAATGGAACCCCTTATCAATCCTGAAATGGACCAGATCAAAGGAAATGTGATCTACATTGACAATTACGGCAATGTGGTGACAAATATTCCGAAGAAGCTGTTTGAGAAAATTGGAAAAGGCCGAAAGTTTAGTATGCGTGCCAGGACCGCTACTTTTACCGATATCTATAACACCTATAGCGAAGCCATCAATTTTGACACCGATATGATCAACCGCGAAGATGGCAAGAAACTGGCCATATTTAATTCGGGAGGTTATATTGAACTGGCGATCTACAAGAGTAATCCGAGTACGGTGGGCAGTGCCTCTACCCTCTTCGGACTTGAATATCGGGATACGGTGACCGTGAATTTTGAGTAGCGCCAAAGGCGGTTTTCAGTTTTCTGTTCTCAGTTGTCCGTTTTTGTTATTGGTTAATTAGTTACAGTGAATAGTTGATTAGAATTTATCTACTCTCTTTCCACGGTCATCTTTTTCTTTAATGAAAATTTTAAAATATAAGTTGAAAATAATATGTTAATTCGAATCGTAAAAATGACTTTTGAAGCTTCAGAAACTGAAGATTTTCAGAAGTTATTTCAGCAGCATAAAGAGAAAATAAGAGGCTTTGAAGGATGTGAGTTCCTGGAGCTTTATCGTGATAAGCACAATAAAAATATATTTTTTACGTACAGTTACTGGAAAAGTGAAGAGGCATTGGAAAATTATCGTGTCTCTTCCCTTTTTAAAGGAGTATGGAGCCAGACCAAAAAGATGTTTGCTGATAAACCTGAAGCATGGAGCGTGGATAAAATGTGGACCTCAGGTTCAGTAGGCAGTGTGCAGTTTTAAGTAGGCAGTGGGTTTCGGGTTCAAGGTTCAAGGTTTAAGGTTTAAGGTTTAAGGTTTAAAATGGATTGGAATTTGGAATTTTTTTACATTAAACAATATTCAATATACATTATAAATTAAAAAGTGTTAGCAGTTTTAAAGAAAGAAATTAACGCATTTTTCGCCTCTCCCACCGGATACCTGGTCATTGGGCTATTTCTGGTGGTGAACGGGCTTTTTCTTTGGGTTTTTAAAAGCGAGTATAATATCATGGACAGCGGCTTTGCCAATTTAGAGCCTTTTTTTACACTTGCACCATGGGTCTTTTTATTTCTTATTCCGGCTATTACCATGAAGAGCTTTTCCGAAGAAATAAAGCAAGGCACATTAGAATTGCTACTTACCAAACCTTTAACCACAATAGAGCTGGTGCTTGGGAAATACCTGAGTGCACTTGTTTTAATACTTCTTGCCATTTTACCAACGCTGCTGTACATTGTGGCTATCTGGTATTTAATGAGTCCGGGCGGAAACCTGGACAGCGGCGTCATACTTGGTTCCTATTTAGGGCTCATCTTTCTTGGCGCCTCCTATGCCGCCGTGGGGATTTTTGCTTCAATACTTTCCCCAAACCAAATAGTATCCTTTATACTCGCCATTTTTCTTTGCTTCATCGCTTACTTTGCTTTTGAAGCCCTGGCAACCCTGAATATATTTGGCAGCGGAACATTTGGTGTAGAAGATCTGGGTCTCAACGCACATTACGAGAGTATTAGTCGGGGGATTATTGACACCCGGGATGTCATCTATTTTTTAAGTTTCATATTTCTTTTCCTCGCACTCACCAGTTTTATTCTTAACAAGAAAAAACAATCCTGAAAATGAACTCTCAAAAATCGCATTTTTGGAAGGTATTTTTGTTGCTGCTCGCAATCATCGGGATTAACGTGCTTTCCTATAATTTCTTCGGAAGAATTGATCTCACTGCCGATAAACGTTATACATTATCTGAAGCTTCAGAAGAAATCATTTCCAAAGCCGAAGCGCCTGTAGTTATAGACGTGTTCTTGGAAGGAGAATTTCCACCCGAATTCAGGAGGTTACAGGTAGAGACCAGGCAACTACTGGAAGAATTTGCAGCTGTAAACCCTCAAATCAAATACCGGTTTACCAATCCCCTTGAGGAAGGCGGAAATGCCAATGATATCGCTACACAGTTCTATGAGATGGGGATGACCCCGGCACGTATCAATGTAGTGGAAAACGGCCGGACTAGTGAAGCCATAGTATTTCCCTGGGCCATGGCCAACTTCGGAAATAAATCGGTTGCCATTCCTTTACTGAAAAACCAGTTGGGAGCAACCACCGAAGATCGTGTGGCAGCATCGGTACAACAACTGGAATATGCCTTTGCCGATGCTTTCTCAAAATTACTGGAGCCAAAGCGTAAAAAAGTGGCGGTAATGCGAGGTAACGGCGAGCTTGAAGACAGGTATATAGCCGACTTTATAAGAAAAATTCAGGAGTATTATTACATAGCTCCCTTTACTTTAGATTCTGTTACTGTAGATCCTCAGGGAACCCTGGCGCAGCTTAAGGAGTATGATTTGGTGATAGAAGCTAAACCCACTGAACCTTACACAGAAGCCGAAAAATTGGTGTTAGATCAATACCTCATGAACGGCGGAAAACAATTATGGCTGATAGAACATGCTGCGATGGAAACCGACAGCCTTTTCACGCCTGCAGCAACTGCCTTTGCCCTACCCCGCGACCTGAACTTAGGAGATTATTTCTTTAAGTACGGCTTAAGAATTAATCCGGCACTGGTCAAAGATCTTTACTCGGCTCCTATAGTTTTGGCTACTGGCTCGGGCAGCAACGCCCAGTTCAATCCTTATCCCTGGTTTTATTTTCCGCTTTCTTCCTCCCCTTCCACTCATCCTGTGGTTAACAACCTGGAGGCAGTAAAATTTGAATACGCCAGCCCCATTGACATCCTCAAAAATAACATTGATAAAACGGTACTCTTAGCTACTTCTCCCCGATCTGCAGTTGTGGGACTCCCAAGGGAAATAAGTTTGGAAGAGATCACGGCAAAACCTGACCCATCAGAATTTACTTCAGGTGAACTGCCTTTAGCCGTTCTTTTTGAAGGAAATTTCAGTTCAGTTTATGACAACCGAATTTTGCCATTTGAGCTTAATAACTTCCGAAGTAAAAGTGAAGAGACAAAAATGCTGGTGATAAGTGATGGTGATGTCATTAAAAATCAGTTACAGCGAGGGGAGCCGCTTGAGTTGGGCTATGATCGTTATACGGGCACAACATACGGCAACAGGGAATTTTTACTCAATGCAGTCAATTATCTCCTGGATGACCGCGGACTCATCAACATTCGGAGTAAAGAGGTGAAAATAGCATTTCTTGACCCCGAAAAAGTTGAAGAGGAAAGAACCTTCTGGCAAATGATGAATATTGCACTCCCAATTGGCCTGCTGGCACTGTTTGCAGGATTGTTTAGGGCAATAAGGAGAAATAAATACGTAAAATAGCAGCACACCTTCAGGAAAGCCTTTGTTTATTAACAATTTTAGAATATAAAAAATATAAGGTGCTGAAAATGAAATTTTTGAGAGGTATTTTAGAGGATTTACTGTTAATAAAAAATGACTCCTGCTTTCATGCCTTTTGAAGGATTAGGATATATTTGTATCAAGATTAACTTATTACGAAGCCAATGAAATTTATTGTATCGAGCACATATTTGCTAAAACAGCTACAAATACTGGGGGGTGTGATTAACAATAACAACACTCTGCCTATTCTGGATAACTTCCTTTTCGAATTAAATCAAGATGAACTTACCGTTTCTGCATCAGATTTGGAGACTACAATGTCTGCGAAACTTTCTGTAGAATCTGATTCTGAAGGAAAAATTGCAGTGCCTGCCCGCCTGTTACTGGAAACTTTAAAGACCTTTCCAGAACAGCCGCTGACTTTTGTAGTGGAAGATAACAATACCATTGAGCTAAGTTCTAACCACGGGAAGTATGCCCTGGCTTATGCCGGCGGGGAAGAATTCCCAAAGGCTGTGAGCCTTGAAGAGCCAAGCAGTACTGCTATTGTAGGAGATATTTTGGCAACGGCCATTAGCAAAACCATTTTTGCTTCGGGAAATGATGACCTGAGACCTGTAATGAGTGGGGTATTTTTCCAGTTCACCCAGGACAGCCTTACTTTTGTAGCTACAGATGCTCATAAACTGGTAAAATATTCACGAAACGATATTGCGGCTTCTCAAACGGCAGAATTTATTATGCCGAAAAAACCCCTGAACCTGTTGAAAGGAATTCTTTCGGGTTCAGATTCTGAAGTTATTATTGAATACAACGAGTCAAACGCACGTTTTACTTTTGAAGACACCACTTTGGTTTGCCGACTTATTGACGGGAAATATCCGAATTATGAAGCGGTAATCCCTAAGGAAAACCCGAATAAACTGGTCATTGACCGCGGGCAATTCCTTAGCTCAGTAAAAAGGGTCTCTATTTTCTCTAATAAAACAACACACCAGGTTCGCCTGAAGATTGCAGGGGCTGAACTAAATATTTCTGCGGAAGATGTAGATTACAGCAACAAGGCCGAGGAGCGTCTTACATGTTCTTACCAGGGAGACGATATGCAAATTGGATTTAATTCCCGTTTTCTTACCGAAATGCTTTCTAACCTGAACGCTAATGAAGTGCAGCTTGAAATGAGCCTTCCAAACCGCGCCGGAATACTTACTCCTGTAGACGGGTTGGATGATGGAGAGCAGGTAACAATGCTTGTGATGCCGGTAATGTTGAACAATTAGACCGCTGCGCTGTTAGATTTTAGATTTTAGATCGCCTCCTGCGGAGGCTGTTAGATAAAAAAATACCCTCTGAAAATGACATTTTTCAGAGGGTATTTTACTTTATATCATTCTTTTTTTTGAAAGTATATTTATTTTGGCCGGAGTGGGGAATACACTACGCTTGACAATACTTCAGAAAAAAACCTACAGAGTGAAAAATCAACTTGCAGGTTCGTTTTATTTAATTGTGCTTCTAATTTTATTAGTGTTACCTCAAGCAGAAACTATCTCTTTAAACGCCCAGTGCATATTATTTTAAGATATTTATGCTCATTGGATAAGACGGGATTTCTCCATTGTTGACTTTTATTGCATTAAGTATCGGAAAAACTATTGCAATAATGCCGATACCAATGAGGATGAGAATTCCAAGTCCGAACAAAAAGATGAGTGGTATAGCAATAATAGAATAGATAAAAAGGGAGATCTGGAAATTCAGGATCATTTTCCCATGGGCATCCATCCCCAGAACCTTTTCTTTTTGCGTAAGCCAAATGACCAGCGGAACTAGAAATCCGCCAATCCCCGTTACCAGGTCCAGTAATTGACTCAAGTGCGTAAGCATTAATAACTGTCTGTCTTCTCTCATGATTGTTGCGTTTGAATATTCCATTTTTGATTTGATTGATGATTATACTTCAAATATACGATTTAATATAGTACTATGTTATAAAAGATAGTGTTTTTTTATTTTAACTTACAGCCTCCATTCTTTTGCTATTCCCAAAATTTAAAGGAATAGGAAAAATAGGTTTGGAAGTAAGTTCTCTTATTCCAGGGGTTTTTCCCGTTCCCCTTTTCTCTTCATAAATGTCAAAATCAGAATTGGCTTGTAAAACGACCAGAAACATTCCTATTTAAAATCCATGAATAGATCTCAGTTTTACAACATTTAAGTACTTCTAACTTTTAACTTCATTTCGCTACTTTTGCATCATGAAATTGAACGACAACATCGTAGCGCTTGCCACTCCTTCGGGAGCCGGAGCTATAGCAGTGATAAGAGTTTCAGGACCCGATGCAGTGAAGCTGGTAGCTCCGGCTTTTAAAGCAAAGAGCAATAAAGAACTTTTAGAGCAGCCTTCTCATACGCTGCACCTCGGAAATATTATTGAAGGAGAAAGGATTATAGACGAGGTACTGGTTTCAGTTTTTCATGGTCCTAAATCTTATACCGGAGAGAATACTATCGAGATTTCCTGCCATGGCAGCCCGTATATACAGCAGGAGATCATTCAGTTGTTGATCCGCAGGGGTTGTCGTTCTGCCGAAGCCGGCGAATTTACCTTACGTGCCTTCCTTAACGGAAAAATGGACCTAAGCCAGGCAGAAGCTGTGGCCGATCTTATTTCTTCGGAAAATGCTGCCAGCCATCAAATGGCGATGCAGCAAATGCGCGGAGGATTTTCAAACGAAATTCAGAAACTACGACAGGAACTTCTTGATTTTGCTTCCCTAATAGAATTAGAGCTTGATTTCGCTGAAGAGGATGTGGAATTTGCCAATCGCGATGAATTCAAACAACTGGTAAGCCGCATCCAAAATGTACTTAAAAAGCTTATCGATTCCTTTGCTGTAGGAAACGTGTTAAAAAATGGAATACCCGTAGCTATCGTGGGTGAACCTAACGTAGGAAAATCGACACTTCTAAATGCCCTTTTAAACGAGGAAAGAGCGATAGTTTCTGAAATTGCCGGTACCACGCGTGATACCATTGAAGATGAGATCTCCATTGGAGGAATTGGCTTCAGATTTATTGACACTGCCGGAATTCGTGAAACCGAAGATGTAGTAGAAAGCATTGGGATCAAAAGAACCTTTGAAAAAATAAGTCAGGCGCAGGTAGTAATTTTTCTGCTAGACGCCGAAAAGTTCAAGGTCCAAGGTTCATCCCCCTCTGCCTGCGGTATCTCCCCCCAAGGGGGAGAATTTTCGGAACTCCTAAGGGAGATCGAAAAGATCAAAAATAGGTTTCCGCAGAAGCCTTTAATCATTGTTGCCAATAAAATAGATCAATCATCTGAGTCCGAAATCGCAGAACTAAATGTCACCCTGAGCTCAGTAGAAGGCTCTCACTATTTGCCAATTTCCGCTAAAAGTGGAACAGGCGTGGAAGAACTCCAACAAAAACTTCTGCAATTTGTGAACACCGGCGAGCTGCGTAACAATAATACCATAGTAACCAACAGTCGACATTATAATGCCCTGCTTTCAGCCCTGGAAGAAATTAACAAGGTTCAGGATGGACTCAACCACAACCTTTCAGGAGACCTGCTGGCAATCGACATCAGGGAAGCCTTGCACAATTTCGGCGAGATCACCGGCGAGATCACCAATGACGACCTGCTAGGGAATATTTTTGCTAATTTTTGTATTGGCAAATAAACAGGAAATTTAATTTGGTATTATTTGATCATAAATCCCAATAAAACCTAATAAAACCCGGTAATACTGGACATTTTCGTCACTTCTATCTTTTCCCATTTTCACCCATGTTTAGAATATATTTACACCTAGTTTACACCTCGTCCATAATTGTGATAAACGAGGTGTAAAAATTTACACCTCATGGCATCCATTGTAATAATTTCGCCAATTAATCCATACTTTTCATCTCTGAGTAAAGAATTTTACTCAGAGACTAATATATACATAAACCCCTGTTATTAAATAGGTTATTGTAAATAAACTCCTATTTAACAACACAAGATTTGGAAAATTATTCGGCGAGATTATGTCCCTTATTTCCCCTTAATTACCCTTATTTATCCTTATTTCTTCTTATTTACCCTTATATACCCTTAAATCTCCTTATCTTTGTTTATGTAAGTTAAAAATCCAGATCATGAGCACTAATATTAGGGTAGAATCAACCTGTGATTTCTGTGGTAAAAATTTTATAGCTAAGACATTAAAAACAAGATATTGTTCACACACATGTAATAGCAGAGACTATAAAATGAAATTGAAGAATAAGAAGCTAAGAGGAGAAGTAAAAAGTCGGAAAGACAACAAGATCAGTAAGGACCTGGAAGCACTAAAACACAAGGAGTATTTGTCGGCCCAGGATGCAGCAATCATAGTAGGCTGCTCTACAAAAACTATATATAGACTATTGAATGATGGAACGATAAAAGGTGTGAATCTTTCAAAGCGGTTAACTAGAATTAATAAAAAATCTTTGGACAAAATTATCTCCTAACATAGGCCATGTATTGGTTTGTTAAACCGCAAAAAATTGTACTTCAGATTACAACCCTAAACTTTTTAATCAAGCCGGATCTACTGAACTCTTAAAAATAGCTATTTGCCGAGGTGGAAAGTGAGGAACTATCCACTATGCGATTTATCCGGTCGGTTATAGGTGCACTGGTGGTAATACTATTGGATATTAGGTCAACTCCTCCAATAACTTCAGATTTTTATGCCAGAATCTTACATCCTGCAAAACCATATCCAACATTACTAGAAGAGTTTTACGTAGATCTTTTACCGCCGGACTCGAGGTGTTCAACGCATGAAAAGCACCAACAATAAAACGAGTTACCAAGGCATGGTTCCCGTACATTATATTGTTAGTGTTGATTTTTTGAGTCTGCTTTAACAAAGATTCAAAGAGAGAAATTGCCTTTTCAGGGGAGTGATGACACTGATGCAATAAGTAAGAAACAAAGTTATCCGAAGGACTAAATTCAGGAGACTCCACATACTCCTTTAAAAAAGGGTAAATATTTTCTAAAGGAATACCCTCCATTTTATTAAAGAAAAATCTGCGCCTCTGGGAAAACTCATTTGGCTGAATATTTTTTAAAGCGTACAACAACACCTTGTTCGATAGTTCGCTAGGTATAAAAGGTTCTTGATAATGTTTTATTATTTGATTAAAAGACGTGTTTCTTGCATCCGGGCTATGTTTTAGAAGTTTATAGAGCAAGTCTTCCGCCCCACTTTTCTCATGTATAGTTCCCCTATATAAAATACTAAACAACAGTCGTGTATCCTCACTTCCCAATCTGTCAGAACGAACCATTTTGGATAGGATGGGTATAGTAGCCTCAAAATTATGGTTTGTTAAATAATTCAAGGCTTCTAAAGAAGATGCCAACACGAAAACATCTTCCTCCATTGTCATATATTCTATAAACAGCCTGAATGCCTTCTCTTTATTGAGACTCATCAAATAGGCATATCTGAACAACAATACCGCCTTTGTGGACGCACTATGAGAAGTAAATAAGTGGCCAATAAAATCAAAAACCTCCACCTCCATCTCTGTACTGGAACAAAAAGCGAGAGCTTGTGCAATGGAACCATGAACAGAATTAATACCTTGAGTAACCAAACCATTAATAGAGGTTTTTGCTGAAGGATCCCTTAACTGTTGGTGTTTATTTATAGGAGTCTTTTTACTCGTATCTAACAAAAAATTAAAAATTGTTCGATCTGCTTGTTCGTTTTTAATAAGAAATTCTGCTATCCTAATGCAAGCCATAAGCTGACTCTCAAAATTAACATCCGCCAGAATCTTTTTGAATAAGGCTTCCACTTTTTTAGGATCTCCTTTTGCTTCACATAAGCCACTAAGTCCAAGAATAGGGTAAGAACTATCGATTTGGTGATGCCCAATACTCTCTTTTATAATACTTATTTTTTCAGGACTTGGATCCTTCTTTACTGCCTCTTGAAACGCCCAAGAGTGCTCATGTAAACCGCCTTTCAAAAATTCCTTCTGAAACTGTGTCCGGTCTTTGTTATATTTTATGAATGAACGCAACCATTGTCGTTTTGACATTAGTTCATAAGCCGTATCTTGCAAAGGGCGCTGAACTATTCCCGCCATAGCGCGATTAGAAGAAATGTCATCAAAATCCGGAAATTTACGTTGAAGCTCAAGATATTGCTTTAGTAAATCTGCATTTCCGCAAATAATGGCCATTGGGATACAGCGTAATAATCCCAGTTTACTCAACCCCCAAGATTTTATATAATAAGATTTATTTCGCCGTTTAATAACAAACGCTTCACTAGGAACTCTAAGTTCCCTTATAATATTTAAACTCTCTTCCTTTTGAAAATCAGTAAAATAATGAAAAGCCTCACCTAACAGATTCCGGAACTCTCGGCCAGGTTTATCATAAAACCCCAAAAGACCTAGTTTGTTAAATAATTGTAATAAATGAAATACCGAATCGAAATACTGCCTTTCATTCCCTTGCAGACTAAAGACGATGAGCCTTAATACTGGAAAGTACTCTGAACAATTATATTGCTTTAAAAACTTTAAATACACTGGTGAACCAGCCTCTGCTGCCGACCTAAGTCCTTTAGCCAGTATTTGATAAACAACATCCTTTCCTCCTGGATCTTCCTCAGTTTCCAAGTCCACTCCCTCATATGGGTTAGAAGAAGAAAAATCCATTTGCTCGCTTTCCTTCTCAGGATTATCAAGATCATAAATAACCTTTTCCATTAAATCAGGAATAAGAACTTCCGGAATTTTCTTAACTAAGACCTGTAAAGTGTTGATTAAAGTGTAATCATGTGGATAAGCCTTCTGAAGGTAAGAATTAGAAAGAAAGTAGTCTTTCAGCTCTTCCCATACAAAAGCTGGTTTAAACTTCACCAGATTCGCCATTATAGTTTGATAATGGAAAGAGGTAAATTCCAAAGGAGGACAGTCCTTATAAAGCGCATAGGTCTTTGGGTGCGACCAATCTTCCCTCCTTAACAATATTTCCTTCTTGACTTCCGGCACAGTTTCATTTTCTACAAAACTCCAAGCATCAATATTATTTTTATTCACATAATAACTCAGAAAATTAATCCCAGTATTCCACAGGTATCTGGTATTACGTTCTTCCTTTCCTTCATTCTCAGGTACGGAATCTTGAGGCGGATCATTTAAAAATTTAAATTTATCTTCCTCTACTATTACCTTGAACCAGCTATCTGACCGAGCTAATTCGAAAAACAAAATTTTTAAAGCTATTGAGTGCTTTAAGCAATCTAGAAGTAAAGCTGATTCTTCTTTTGTCGGTTCTTCCTGGAAAGCCAAAAGGGATATCAACATATGCTTGATATGAAATAAAACTCTGCTATCCTTTAATAAAATTTTGTTAGTTGCGTAATACTTATGGGGATCAAACTCTCTTAAATAACTGACAATCATTTTTACGGCAGAACGAATCAGTAATGATTGCTCCTGTTCAAGTATGTAACTTAAAAGGTCCTTCTGGTCCTCGACAAATTTCTTAGCAAAAATGAAATCATAAAATGTCTGATGAAAAAGCTGAAGTTGATCCTTTTCTCGCTTAATAAGATGTTCACTTTCCAGATAAGATAACTCCCTTGAGAATTTTTCAAATCTGTTTAAGTGCACCTCTGTTCGTTGATTCTCAAAAAAATACTGGACAATTTTATATAGCAATTTCCTGATTCTTTTTGATTTTAACCCCAGATTTTCCGGTTTCAAAATTACTTGTTGCTTCCATAATTCACTATAAAGGTCATGAATGGATAGTAAGCCCGTAAAGTTGCTTTTACCCTTAGCAATACGAGAAAATATGTTTAGGTGATGAGGAACCCTTAGTAGATAAATTAGCTTGGCAGGAAGCCGTTCATGGGTTATATCCAGTTTTTTTAGTTGACTGAGAACCTGGTCTTCGCTCAAAAGGCCGACTTTAATATGTTCGATAGCCCGATAAGACTTTAGAGTTGGATCATAAAATAGATCTTTTAACCGAATGGACAGAACAAGACGAATTTTAGGACGATGTGTGAAGTAATCGATAAGTGACTTAAATACCATTAGGTAATTTCGCTCACTCGACATAGATTGAGATAAAGCATCTAATTGATCCAGAATTAAAACAGTTTTCGTAAACTTCTCCTCACATTTATTTAGGAAGTCAATTATGGGAATACTCAACCCCACCATATGTTGGAATTCATTGATTGAGGAGACATATATCTTATCTGTCTTTAAACCAAGTACCGGAATAGAATCTTGGGATAAAGCCTCATAAAGATCCTTTAATATCACTGTTTTACCCATTCCAGCATCACCAGCTAAAATACAGATGTTTAATGGTTTATTTTCGCTATTGACTTCTAAGGGTTCATGAATCCATTTTAAAAGCCTTTGGGTTTCTTCTCGGGGAATATGTGAGTTCGGTATTTCATCAAACTCGTTCTTTTCCAGCTTTAAGCTATTAGATCCTAATGATAATTGGTGCCTTATCTGTTCCTCATTAAGCTGGCTCCCTACCATTTCTTCTAATTGCACAGCCAAATTTTTTACTTCTTCGTTATCAACCACACTTCTTACCTGAAAAAATAACGGAATGAGTTCTTTGCATTCTCTTTGACTTAAATAGCGATCAAGGTCCTGAGGGTTAATCTTTTTAACATTTATATTCTCAAGTACCAAAATGACATAAGAAAGAGCATTATCAATTTTAATCTCTGAAAATAATTCATTTTTCAGATGCTTTTGAATCCATTGAATTACAGCCTGGTCATTCCTGATCTCAACTTTAATCTTATCTATAAAGTCACTACAGGAATCAGCGAAACCACTGGAAGCTGCTATGTAGTACGTAAACCGATTTATATCAAACTTCACCTCCTCATAAACCAAAGTATATAGCAAGAACTTTATCAGCTCTTCACCAAATCGGTTTTTACCAAGAGGAGATGCATATTTTTTACACTGAATAAGCCCTGTAAAACTGGATCTCGTGTATAATGTGCAGTCTCTTCCCTTATCTCTAACTCCGCTCATCAAACTTATCTCATCAAAAGCTAGAAAATCTTTACTTCTTATTTTTTCCTGAAAAATAGAATAAACCAGCTCTTCATATCTTCTATGATCTGCTAGTTCATTATAAGGAAAGCCTTTATTTTCAAGAGCTACCGGAGCCGAATGTTTTCCGGTAATTTTAGGTTTATTAAACAGGATTTCAGACACATTCAAAACTTTAGGTCTAAAGATAGGTTTACGAATTTGGTTTTAAAAATTTGTTTAATCTGTTTTGCAGAAATGACATTTAATCCACCTGCTTACGAACAAAAAATCTCCACGCTTGTTATGACTACCCGAGCAAGGATCCATAAATAAAACAATAATTGATAACTTTTTACCCATAAGAATATTTCAACAAGCGAATCCGCAAGATGTTTAAATTATAATATCATTTAAAACCAAATGATATTCTTTTAACTATTCTGATTTTCAGCAAGTTTACTTATCTTTCCTTTCTCTTTTTATACCATAAATTTCTTGTTTCTGTAAAAAATAATAAAGCCATGAAAATTACACTGAGAAAAAAGAAGCTTACGACCGGAAAGTACAGTCTGTACATCGAATATTACAAGGGTTCAAGTCAAAACGACCAGGGAAAAACAGAACATGCACGTCAATTTGAATACCTGAAAGAATACCTAATAATGGATCCTCAGACACCTCAGGAGAGAAAAGCTAATGAGGAAGTACAGACTAAAGCAGAACAAATACTGGCCATCCGTCGCGCTGAATATGCTCAAGGTAAATATGGTATTAAAGACAGGTCCAAAAATAAATTGCAATTTCTTACCTACTATGATAAATTGAAGGAAGAACGATATGAGACTAAAGGAAACTATGACAACTGGGATGCCGCTCAGAAGCATATTGAAAATTACTGCAAAAAAAGAATAATCACTTTTGAAGATATAGATGAAGAATTTGTGCAAGGGTTTAAAAAGTATCTTGCAATTAATGCCAGAACCAAATCAAGCACTCCCTTATCCCAAAACACCAGATTCACCTACTATAATAAATTTAAAGCATGCTTGAGAAAGGCCTTTGAAGAGGGATATACGAGTAAAAATTATGCAACTACGGTTAAAGGTTTTGCCCAGGGAGAGACTTCAAGAGAATACTTAACCCACGAGGAACTCCAGGCAATGGCAAAAGCTGAATGTAAACATCCTATACTCAAATCTGCTTTTTTATTTAGTTGCCTTACAGGACTAAGATGGAGCGACATCAACAAACTTACCTGGTCCGAAGTTCGAGAAGCTGGTGATGAGACACAACTGGTATTTAAGCAAAAGAAAACTGCAGGACAAGAGTACCAATTTATTTCTCCTCAGGCACGGAACTTAATGGGAAAAAGAAAGCAGGAAAAGGACCGTGTATTTCAAGGACTTAAATATGGAGCTCACTTTAATGCCGAAATCCTAAGATGGTGTATGAGGGCGGGTATCACGAAGCACATAACTTTTCACAGTGCCAGACATACCCACGCGGTTCTCTTATTAGAAAATGGTGCTGATATATATACAGTGTCTAAAGTTTTAGGACACAGAGAAATTAGAACTACGCAGGTTTATGCAAAAATAGTAGATAAGAAAAAGAAGGAAGCTGCCTATTTGATCCCGGAGCTTGGAATAAATCATGAGTTTTGACCTTTTTATATACCTCGCTAGTATAGCCCTTATTTATGTATATGGGCGATTTGTGATTCACATAGCCATACCAATCTTTCACTATTTTCTAGTTGAACCCTTTGACTGGCAAAAGCAGGTAGAAAAACCCAGAATATTTCTACACCTGACGGGACTTAGCTTTATGCATCTTATGGTCTACTCCAATTCATCACTAGAAAATAAAGGAATTCTAATTCAGGTAATAATATGGCTTACATTTATTCTTGGATTCCTTTTTTGTCAATTTACCTGGACTGAGAAATTTCAAAATACTTTTGTACCAAAGGTTACGAGGTCTACTGCCGAATCTTCTCAAAATTTTAATATTTCTATATCTGATCTTCAGCTGATTCAACTTTACAATGAACTGGTAAGATTTGATCTATTAAACCAGGATTTGACTGCCTTAGAGGATTTCAGAAATGTTTTGCTAAAGGATTGGAAGGAACACAATTCTAAACTTCACTTAAAAATGGACGGACCAAGTGGCCGGGAATTTTTTGAACAACTGGCTCAGACCTTCCCCAATAATTCTCTTTCTCTTATAGACTTTTTTGACCGCTCGAAATTAATTGTAAGGCCAGACGGCAAGAGATATAAATATAACACTATAAAAAATGCTCCTACCAGAAGTAGCCAATCCAAAAAACATTTCGAATTGAGACAAATTTTTAGTAAAATCAATTAGGGTCAATGAGAAATCTTTTTTATTCCATTGAGTTTTCATCTTGCAATTCGCGATTCGCGAATCGCGAATTGAGAATTGAGAATTGGCTTAAATTTAAATTATGCCCTTTCTATTCCCTGAGGCTGGTTTTGTTAATTTGTACACCAAAAAATCTGTTCTAAAAATTTAAAATTCCGTTTTAAAAGCTGGTGCCATTAAGAGTTGTTGACCATTGCTCAGGCAATTTGTTTTGCAACAGCTTTCCATTGCCCAACAACGGACAAAACTTCTTTTATTATACCATCAAGGAGTTCTAATTAGGGGAAGCTTACAAAATTTTCCTTCTGCTATTTCCTAAAGTAGATTTAGATCTTGAAGCTTGCGCCCCAGTTGATCATCTTCAGCAATATGATAAAAGTCCTTCTCCAAATTTAAAACCTTAAGTACATTGAAATAAATTCCCATAGCAACAGCAACGTCTCCCTTTTCGACCCGGTGCAAAGTGGCGCGATGGATACCGGCACGTTCTGCAACCTGGGCGGCAGTGAGTTTCCTGCGCTTTCGGGCGAGCTTAATGTTTTCTCCTATTTTATCAAATATTTTTTGGTACTTGGGTAGGATTATCGCCTTTTTGGATTTCACAATGTCGCTTATTTACATCAAAAATACCCTTATTGACATTAATAAACGACACTTTTATAGAAGTGCTTTCTCTAAGCCCATGGGATATGATCCACTTCTACTAAGAGAAACTTGAAAAATGGCTCCTTCTAATTCTCCTAAATCAAAAAAATCCAGACATAATTACTTGACTATGCCTCACGAAATTTCAAATTGAGCAGCCCGTAATGACATGTATATTTAGTATTACCAACCTCTAATTTTAATTGATTTTGGTGTAACGCTCCTCTAAAAGGTGTAAATATTTTTTTTGATATTCTTCAGAAAGAAAGGATTTCCGGATCCAGTCTAAAGCAACTTTCTTGTTACGGTTAAACCTTCTAAAAACTCCACTAATCTGTTTAGTGTTCAAATTTAAATTCAGACCTAAGCTTTCAAAGTGCTCTCTGCTAAGCTTTCTCTTCTTACCCTCCAGGGTCAGTGCAAGTTCTTCATCGTCATCCAGATTAACAATAGAAACGTTCAACAAATCATAGGCAGGTGAAAGTGTCCATAAACTTCCCCTTTTAATGAGGGAAAAATTTTTGAGATGCATATCATTATTTCCTGTTAGGAAACTGAAAACAGCTAACTCAAAAAAATAGAGCTTATCCAACAAGGTGTTACTGGAATATTTTCCAATTGCCTTTCCTACTCTTTCCATTGAGCCTTTGTACTTGTCTGTAGCTTCCAGGATCTGGAACATGTCGAGCATATGAATTTTCTCATCTTCATCAGTGCGATCTACTCTTCTTGTAATGTAAGACAACTCGCCGCTCTGAAGCCGAATTAAACTTGAGAGCACAGTTTTGATTCCAAATGCTTCGGCAATCCTCATGGTCACATGTTCGTTCTCCGGCATCTGAGGAAAGGCTTCGGAAGGTGGTTTTAAAATGTATTTTCCTCCCAGAGCTCCAACCACTGTCAGCCTCTGCCCTTCTTCATTTAAAGAACCTTCCACCAGAGAAAGGGATAATTTTGGCTGAACTCCCGGAACTGCAATACGTCTTTCAACTACATTTCTGGCCAGATCCACCATTTGGTTTAGCGAATATTCCAGTTCTGGAGGTTCTTCTGTACCAAAAAAGGTTTTTACACAACTCCTGTGGAAATCCTCAAAATCATTTTTTTGTAGTTCCTGGTAACAGTAAAGACATCTATTCTTCATTTCCCTCAGCTATTGGATGAACACTAACTGCACCTATACAGTTTTGACAACAGGCTAAAAGCAGCCCCATACGATCCCTTTTATTTATTTTCCAGTTCCTGGAGGCAATATCAAGTAACCAGCCTTCAGGAATAAGACCTTCGAAAAAAGGAAAAAGGTATTTTTCTACATAGGGTTCTTCTCTTACTGGCATTGTGAATGTTAGAAACTTGTCAGGATTTTCCTTCATATAAGTTTTATTATATACAAATTTGTATTCTCCCTCGTCGGTTTCTGTTAAGATCCCCGCTAAAGTATTGCCATAGAAAATTTCTGCCTGTCTCATAACTTAAGAAATTTCTTTTTGCTCCACCGGTGCCAATACATGACCAAACATTTTTAGAACATGGTTTACTTTTTCCAAATTCAGATTTTCTTTCCCTTGCTCAATCTTCCGTATAACGGTTAAAGCCACTCCTGCTCTTTCCGCAAACTCTTCCTGAGTAAGATTATTCTCTTTTCTCTTTTCTTTTAAAAACTGCGAAAGTTTCTTCATTATATGTGATCTGATATAAATTTAACCAAATATACGATATTATATGTTATGACATATAAAAAATAAGAACAAGTATTATATGCTAAAACATATACTTTACTTGCTTCAGAACATTTTTCCGGTATATGCCATTAATCTTAGTACTTGACACTCAAGATTATTTTCCCAAAACACATACATGATCGACAATTTTCCATACCAGGCATGTAATGTATCCATTTTCAACTGTTTCCCTTTTTAGCTTAGCTCCAGAATTCTACCAACAAAAGCGCTTTTGTTCATTAATCAACCTTAAAACATTTAAAAATGAACGAATTTAAAATTATGGAACAACTGGATCGTATCGAAAAGTTGTTAAGAGCAGGTAAGACAGTAATGTCTTTAGAGGAAGCAAGTGAATATTCAGGTATCTCCCGAAGCTATCTCTACAAGCTGACAGCCAAGGGTGAAATTCCCTTTTCCAAACCAAGAGGAAAAATGATCTACTTCTCCAAAGAGAAACTGGATGAATGGTTGCTTTCTAATTCTCGGAAATCAGGAAGAGAAGTAAAGACTGAAGCTATTGACTACGCCTTCAGGAATAAGAAAAGCTTTTTATAGAACCTCTAAAGTTTTGTGCTATGGATGGCAAACCTGAAAAGCTTTATGGGGTAAAGGAACAGAAGAAAAAAACGGTGTATGACTTCATCTTTGAATACACCAGTGAAAAGTATGATATCAGGTATGATGAACTGGGACATGACTTTCAAATCTCTTTAAAAGATCAGAATGAATGGGAAATTCTGGATGTGAACTCTTTCATGATTGAACTTGCACAATCTAACATAGAAGTTACTCCTGCAAAACTTGAAATTTTCCTCAGATCCAAATTCGTCCCGAAGTTTAATCCCATAGAAGAATACTTCCGATTGCTGCCGAAGTCATACAACGGAGATCCCATTAAAGAAATCGCATCATATCTTCCGCTTAAGGAACCGGATCTATTTCTCTATCATTTTAGGAAGTGGCTGGTCCGGACCGTCAGGTGTGGTATTGAAAAGGAGTACTTCAACAAACAGTGCCTGGTTCTGGTCCACTCTCAACAGAACTCCGGGAAATCCACCTGGTGTAGGTTCCTAAACCCTCCTGCCCTCTCCAGGTATTTTGCCGAAGACATGACCACTGATAAGGATGCAAGGATCCAACTGACCAGAAATTTCCTCATCAACCTTGATGAATTATCTATCCTGGCAAAAAAAGAAATAAATGCTCTAAAAGCCTATTTCTCCAAGACAATGATAAATGAAAGGTTGCCTTATGATCGGAAGAATTCTACACTCCCCCGAACCTGTAGTTTTATTGGATCAACAAACCGGGCAACCTTTCTTAATGATGAAACGGGATCTGTCAGATGGCTCTGCTTTGAACTCAAAGGAACAATTGATTTCTCTTATTCCCGGGAGGTTGATATAGACAAGGTCTGGGCCCAGGCATACTACCTGGCTTATATAGACGAACAATTCTGTTCTGAACTTACACTGGATGACATTCATAAAAATGAAATCAGGAATAGAACATACCGGGAATCTAACATGGAAGAGGAAATGATCTCCAAATTTTACACTCACAGTTCAGATCCTGCAGATTTTAAAACAGCATCAGAACTTGTGATTGAGCTGTCGCCTATTAACCCGCGTCTCAACATGTATAATATGGGAAGGGCTTTAAAATCTTTGGAATATGAAAGGGTGAAATCCGGCAGTACAAGAAGCTACGGCTATCTAATCAAACCGAAGTTTAAAGCTTCACCCATAGAACTTTTATAAAAACTATTTACCCAATTACCCCAACTCCTTAAAGCCCCTGAAACCATTGGGCTTCTAATGTGGTAATTAGATTTTTTAGAATCTACCCATGGGTAATTGGGTAGATAGAAATTACAGCAAAAAAAGAAATAAACCCTTGTATTTACTGGGCTGGGTAGATGGGTAATTAAAAATAGAAAAACATGAATAAAAATTCTATCAACTTATCGTGGAGTAGTGCCCGTCAAATTTGCATCGTAAAAACTCTTGCAAATTCAGGCCACTACCCCACCAGGAAATCGGAGAAAGAAGCTTGGTTTCTGAGTCCCCTGCGGTCAGAAACCCAAGCATCTTTCAGCGTCTCTTTGATTAAGAACCTGTGGTATGACTACGGAATAGGGAAAGGTGGAAACATCATAGACCTGGTCATGGCCATAAACAACTGCTCTGCTCATGAAGCAGTACGCCGCCTGCAGGAAAAGATTCAGTTTTCTTTTTGCCCGGAAAAAATCATTCAGAAAAAAAATTCCGTTCAAATTAGGAATGTGAAGGTGATAAAGCATATTGCCCTCGTCGAATATCTCAAGTCAAGAAAAATTCCACTGGAGGTAGCTCAACGCTTTTGCCAGGAGGTATGGTTTAGTCTTAACAAGAAAATCTATTTTTCTATTGGACTTCGAAATGATGCCGGAGGATACGAACTCAGGAACAAATTCTTTAAATGCTCTACCTCCCCTAAGACTATTTCCTCTTTCATAAGAGGCTTTAAAAGACTGGTAATTACTGAAGGTATGTTTGATTTCCTTTCCCTAAAAGTGCTGAAAAATGAAATCTTTTCTTCCTCGGATATCGTCGTGCTAAATTCCCTTGGAAACATTGGACTTATTCCGGAAGTATGGAACTCCTATTCTGAAATATATCTTCTCCTGGATAATGATCCTGCAGGAAGAACTGCTACCCAACAACTTCTGAAGAAGTTTTCTAATGCCATTGATGAAAGTCAATTCTACTTCGATTACAAGGACCTTAATAATATGCTGACTCATGAAAGAATGGAAAAATGAAAGGAAGAAACCTATAGTAATAGATGTTTCTAAACTGGATCCTGCTTCTGAAGGATTATCTATAGAAGAAATAGAGGCTTCTCTGGAAGAGCATCCTACTATTGAACCGAATTCTAATTCAAGATGTGTGCCTGTGGGCACAAAAATAATTGCTCCCGGTGGTCGCAATAAAAAAGAGATGTTTAAGGCGAAAAGGGAATTCGTGAAATTTAGATGTTCCGTCTATGAAAAGAAGCTGCTGTACATCAAAGCCAAAAGAAGCAGGCTTAGCGTTAGCGAGTTTTGTCGCAGGTCCATTTTTAATCTGGAGATCAAAGAACGTCTTTCCGATGATCATATCGAGATCCTTAAGACCCTTAGCAAATATCATAACAACTTTAAGTCCATAGGAAACATGTTCCGGAAAAAGGACCCACGACTTACTGCGGCAGTTTATGCCCTGGCAGATGAGATAAAACAACAATTTGAAAAGGTTCAGAAATGATTGGCAAAGGAAAATCCATTTCCCATACCCGCGCATCAATGGCTTACGGATGGAACCAGGAAAAGAATGCTGAAGTGGTATACCGGCAACATCTCGTAGGAGACAATCCAAAAGAGATCAGCCGGGAATTTCAGCTGATCCAGGAACAGAATGTCAATTGCAAAAAGAATACGCTGTCTTTTGTACTCAGTCCTGCAATTGAAGATGGAAAGAAACTTCACAAGGCTGAGTTTCAAAAAATATGTGCAGCTTTTATGGAAAAAATGAAGCTGGGAGAAAGACAGGCAATTGCTTTTGTACACCGGGACAAACAACACCTGCATATACATCTATACGTGAACAGGATCGACTTCAATGGAACTGCATATAACGACAGCTTTATTGGAAAGCGTTGTCAACAGGCTGCGGAAAAAGTGGCACACCAATATCAGTTAACAACAGTAAAGCACCTACAAATTGAGAAGGAATTTAACCTGAAAGACATACGGGCAGAAATTAAGCGACGGCATGACATCACCATGAAAAACTTCAAACCAAAAAGCTTTGATCAGTACATCAAGGCCATGGAAGCCAATAAGGTGAAAGTAATTCCCTGTATCAATAAAGCTAACAAGTTGCAGGGTTTCCGGTTTGAGTTTGATGGTTACAACCTCAAAGGAAGCGAAATCCACAGGTCAATGAGTGGCGGAAATATCGGAAAAGCCATGGCCAGCCAGGTCGGTGTAAAACCATTTCTAAAAGAAAATGAACAGTTGAAGATGGCAGGAAAAGCAGTACAGCTCTCAAATCGAATGATCGTGAGCATCACAAAACATGTTCTAAAACAAATTATTAGCCGGGGAATTGAATACTAAAACATGGGACTATGACTAAATTGGAGGAATTATCAGAAATGCTCGTTTCAGAAATTGAACAGTTTGAAAAGACTGTAGAAAAGTTGCAGAAAATTCAGGAGCAAAAAATTTTAATCGATAGCCGAGCCTTAGAAAATACGATCTGGCTGCAGCAGGAAAGACTTGAGAAGGCTTTATCCTCGCACAATCAAGAAATGAAAAACCTTGGCCAAACACTTGAAAAGGCAAAGGCATATCCAGTCTGGGCTTTGACCTTATTTGTTGCATCTTTAATTCTTAATGGGATATTGGCCTATATAATCATCGCTAAAGTGGTATAATTGTCCAATTAAAGCGGTACTTTCTTTTTAATTTCAAGAAGATAGACCCTAGTGCTATTGTCGAAAGATAATATTTTGACCAATTTTAGTAGCCATTATAAACGAAACCAAAAAATATTTAGAGCTACTTCATAGAACCCTTCTAAAAATCAATTAATATCGTTTTATCATGTCCGCTGGAAATTTTATTCTTTACCTGGTCTTTTGGTTTTAATCTTTTACCGGTTCGAAATACCTATAAGTCAATCAACAAATATTTCCAACAACTCAACCCGCTCCGAAGTTATTTCCACTTCCATATTTTTGGCGGGAATAAGGAAGGACTGACCTATGGCAATAGTTTCAGTATTACCCTCAATAGAAATTACAGCCTCCCCTCCGACACACATGTAAATCACAAAAGAGTCCAACCGAGAATAATCCTTTACCATGTGACCCTTTATCAAAATGAAATTAGTAGTAAAGTATTTACAGCTAACTATATTTGAAGTTTCGTTAAGACGTCTATCGACTAGCATTCTGAAATCTTCTTTTCTTTCAAGATCAATTACATTTAATGCAAGATCAGTATGCAATTCCCTGGAATTTCCTTCGGCATCCTTTCGATCCCAGTCATAGATGCGATATGTAATATCAGATGTTTGCTGGATTTCTGCGAGAAGGACACCGGATCCAATGGCATGTACCTTTCCGGTTTTTATAAAAAATGAATCTCCCTTTTTTACTTCCTCAAAATTTAGGAGTGATAAAATTTTCCCCGCCTCAAGACATTGTAAATATTCAGATTTAGAAATATTTTTTGAAAACCCTATGTTGATTTTTGATCCTTCGTCAGCCTGAACAACATACCACATTTCATTTTTTCCGAAGGAATCATGGCGCTCCCTGGCCACTTCATCGTGAGGATGCACCTGAACAGATAAATCTTTATTGGCATCTATAAATTTTATAAGTAGGGGAAAACTTGTTCCAAATACCTCAAAATTTTTCTTGCCAACAAGATCATGTTGATATTCCTCAATAAGATCCGATAATGCTTTTCCTTTCAAAGGGCCATTTTCAACAATAGAAGTATTATCCTTTACACTCGATATTTCCCAGCTTTCTCCAATATTTTTTTGGGTTGTTTTTTTATTTAAAATTTCTTTTAACTTATTACCTCCCCAGATTTTTTCTTTAAGTATAGGATGAAATTTTAATGGGTAATTTATCATGTTGTGGTAATCTATTTTAATTCGTTAGATAATTTAGAAAACTTAGAGCTATACCTTGATATTAGCTTCAGAGTTGTGGCATCGTGGTCGTATATTGAATACCAACCTTGGAATTCATGTGGCGGATCTCCGATGAAATCATCTCCTGGTCGCCAAATGGCACCCGCCTTTCGCGGCCGACCTTCACCCCCCCAGGCCCAGAAATTCACTCCGGAAACCTGTGGAATACTTTTGGCGTAAGTAAAAAAGGTACTGAAAATAAAATCAAAATACCTGTTTCGATAGCTCACCGACGCATCAAAATGATGGCTGTTGGCATCCCTGGAGATACCAAATTCCTCCAGAACAATAGGTATATTTAGTTCATTGGCCACCTGAAAATGGTCCTGAATATAAGCACTGGCTTTCAAAATAGCATCGTCGAAAGTTTCCTCTGCTCTCTCCGGATCATACCAGCCCCAGTTCTGGATCCACACGTGAAATGTAGCATAATCGATATATGGTGAGTCATGATCCTTTCGGAAATGTGTCCCGTTTTGAGGAGAAGGTGTGTTCCCTTCGCTCCCAATGCTTACCAGATGCTGCCCATCGAGTTCCTTAATAAATTTCGCGGTATTGTGAAGCCAATTCCTATAAGCTTCTTCATAGGCTCCCCCCTGAGGTTCATTGGTAAGCTGCCAGGCCATAATCGTAGTGTCCTCTTTGTAGGCAACACCTGTAAGGCTATTCTCTCTTTCTATAATTGTCCGAATAAAATTTCGAAACCATTCTTTAGCTGTTTCGTTGGTGTAGAACTGAGAAGCATAAGCCTGATAAGTACCCCAGTCTCCTCCTTCTGCAGGAGGGGGATATGGAATGACTTCATTATCGTTGGCCCAGGAGACATATTGTGAAAAACCTCCTGACCAGGGCCAAAAGTTATTGAGGCAAACAACTGCCAGCATATTCCTCTTCTTCATTTCCGCCAACAAAAAATCCAGCCCTTGTAGAAGATCTTCATTATAATTCCCGGGGAATTCCTGTACGGTGGGCTGCATACGCCAGGGGGTACCCTCTGCTCCTTCAGAGCCTGCCATTATTCTCAGGTTCTTCACCCCAAGATCCTCTAACCTGTCTAATTCGCGGACGAGCCTTTCTTTATCTTCATGGCCCAGGTTCATCCCGTACCAGAAATTGGTACCCAAAAAATGGTAAGGTTTACCCTGATGAACAAAGCCACCATGCTCTACCTGCACAAATTTCTGACCTACTGCCTCTGTGGTTAACACACACAAAAACAATAAGTAATAAACAATCTCTCTTTTCATCTTTACGTTATTTAACCTGAAAGCTTACTTTTTCTGTTGTGTCACTGCTACCTCCCAGCCACAGCTCATATTCCCCCGGCTCCACTACTTCCTCCATATCGCGATTCCAGAATGCCAGGCTCCTTATATTAAGTTCAAAATGCACTACTGTTTGCTCCCCCGGTCCCAAGGTGATTCTTTTAAAATCCTTAAGTTCCTTCACCGGCCGGATCACACTGGCATACAGATCACGAGTGTACAACTGCACCACCTCTGTTGCCATTGCTTTACCCGTATTTTTTAGAGTCACTCCAACTTTTAGTATACCGTCCCTTTGCAGTACATCCTCAAGGAGCTCAATACGCCCATATTCAAAAGTGGTATAAGTGAGGCCGTAACCAAATGGAAAGAGGGGCTCATGTCCGCTATCAAGATAGAAGGATCTGTTCCCCAGGGAGGTCTGGGAAGCTTCTACAGGAATTTCATCTATTAGCATCTCATTGTCAGTGGCCGGCCTTCCTGTATTTTCATGGCTGTAATAAATGGGAATCTGCCCTACATTTTTGGGAAAAGTCATGGGTAATTTTCCAGAAGGGCCCGATTTTCCGAACAGCACATCGGCTATAGCAGGCCCTCCCATGGTACCTGGATGCCAGGCATATATTACCGCATCGGAAAGTTCCACCTCCTTTTCAATCTCAAGTGGCCTACCGGCCAGAAAAACCGAAACCAATGGCTTATTAAGTGCGGCAAGCTCTTTTAACATTTTAGTTTGTGCTCCCTGGAGCCGAAGGTTGGATAAACTGTGTGCTTCCCCCGAAAGAATTGATTCCTCTCCCAAAAATACAACTATCGCATCAGCCGCTGCAGCAAGCTTCCTCATTTTCACAAAGCTGGTGGTATCTTTATCCCTCGAGAATTTCAGTACTGGGTGATGAAGAATCTCCACCTCTTCGCCGTACATTGTTTTTAAGGCATCTAAAGGCGTTATGGTGTAGTCTTTCTCCCCGTCGAATACCCATGTGCCAAGTTGTTCATGAGGGGCATCGGAAAGAGGTCCAAAAACAGCCAGAGTCTTTATGTTTTTCAAAGGGAGTGTCTCCTCCTGGTTTTTTAGAAGTACGAAGGATTCTTCTGCTGCCTTCTTAGCCAGGGCCAAGTGCTCTGTGTGGTAAAATTTACTATCCCTGTCCTCCTCTACGTAAGGATTCTCAAACAAACCTAGTCGGAATTTAACCCTTAAAATATTCCTAACCGCATTATTAAGATCCTCCATGGAAAGGCTGCCCTGACGCACAAGCTTTTCCCCATGTTCTACAAAGGTGCCACTGACCATTTCCATGTCAATACCGGCCTCTATGGCCTGATTTGCAGCCTGTGAACGATTTTGACTATAACCGTGTACCACCATTTCATCTACCGAAGCCCAGTCGGAAACCACAAAACCGTCAAAGCCCCACTCCTCTCTGAGAATACTCTTCAAAAGATGCTTGTCACCCGTAGCCGGAATTCCGTCATTGGCATGAAAGGCCGACATTATGGTGGCCAGACCAGCCTCCTTTACAGCAGCTTCGAAGGGCTTTAAGTAAAGGTTCCTCATTTGCCTTTCGGGGATATATGTAGAATTATAATCTCTTCCTCCTTCCGCAGCACCATATCCCGCAAAATGCTTGGCAGAGGCGGCAAGGGAGGTAGGATTGGAAAGATCTTTTCCTTGGAAACCTTTCACCATAGCCACAGCCATTCGGGAGGCCAAAAACGGGTCCTCCCCGGGACTTTCAGCTACTCTACCCCAACGTGGGTCACGGGTGATATCTACCATGGGTGCAAAGGTCCAGCGTATTCCTACTTCCGATGCCTCCACTGCTGCCGCTCTTGCCGCTTCTTCCACGATATCAGGATCAAAACTTGCAGCCTGACCTAAAGGAATAGGAAAAATAGTTTTGAAACCATGGATCACATCCCGGCCAATGATGATGGGAATTCCCATTCTAGACTCCTCCATGGCTATCTGCTGAGCCTTGTTGGCCACGGCAGGATCTGTTATACTTAGAACAGAACCGGCCATTCCCCTCCGAATCAAGTTATAATTAACCTCCATATTATCGGCGGAAAGCTGGTTCATCTGCCCTAGTTTTTCCTGTATTGTCATCTCTTTAAGGAGCCGGTCAATCTGCTGCTCAATCTCCTCAGAGAAATGCTGTGCTGTCATAGGGGTGTAAATTTGTATAAGCAGAAAACAAAACAATATATTTTTCATGCCAAATTTTTAGAAAAAGAAGTAATACATTCCAAAACAAGTTATTACCAGCAAGAGGGCTTGAAACCTAAAATTCTTATACCAAACAGTTCCTTCCAATTCCTTGGTTTCGTCCTTCCAGATCTGTACCGTCCATGTGTTCTTTTCCACCTTTTCCAGTTCCGGAGGAGCCGTCATAAGACTTACCAGTACATTGACAATTAAACTAAGAAGCATTACTATAGGCGCCAGTAAAAGGAAGTGTAAACCTATTTCAATCTCCAGTACATACTTTGTAAACATAATTGCAGCTGCCATTACAAGTCCGGACATGAGTCCGCTAAAGGCTCCTACTGCATTGGAACGTTTCCAGAAGAGTCCAAGGAAAAAGGTCGCTACTACCGGGGGAGCGAGATAACTTACGATCTCCTGGTAATAAGCTATTAAAGAATCAAACTCCTCGATGAAGGGGGCCCAAACCACTGAAACTATTAATGCCACCACCGCTGTAATTTTACCCACCCTGACTTTTTCCTTACTAGAAGCATTTTTATTCCATTTGCTGTAAAAATCCATTGTAAAGAGAGTGGAGACTGAACTTAAAGTCGCACTTAAAGTTGATGTCAGTGCTGAAATCATAGCTGAAAGAATAATTCCGATAAGCCCGATTGGAAGCAGTTCAACTATCAGTCGAGGATAAACTTCATCAGTATTCACACCGTAATCTGTCTTTAAAGTGCTCCCACTAATAATACTATCGGGCAAGTTTTCTACTCCGAATAGATTTATACCTCTGGCTATCAGACCAGGCATTATAAAAATGAAAATTGTAAACAGATAGAGGAAACCTACCAACAGTACCCCTTTTCTACCATGATCAACAGACCGTGCAGAAAGCACCCTTTGAACCATCACCTGGTTGTTAGCCCAGAAATAAAAGCCAAGGATTGGAATCCCAACCCACATGCCCAGCCAGGGCACAGTAGGATCATCCATGGGGCGAGTCAATTTGAGCCAAAAACCCTCGTTAAAGCGGTCTATGAAGGTTTCCCATCCACCTATTTCATTCATAGCAAAAAAGGCCAATATGGTGGAACCAACAATTAGAACGCTTGCCTGTATTACATCGGCATTAATTGCAGAGGAGAGTCCCCCTATAATAGTATAACTTCCAGCTACAGCAGCCATTCCTATAATAATCCACATTACCTCTGCTTCTGGAAAGATCATCTTAATAATTAATGCCCCGGTATAAAGTGTTGCAGAAGCATCCAAAAAAACATTTCCTATAATCGTTATAAATGAAAAATAAGTTCTGGATTTTCCGTCGAATCGCTTCTCCAGAAATTCAGGCATTGTAAAAATTCCGGAACGGATGTAAAATGGCAGGAAAAAAAGAGCAAAGAAGACCATCACCAGGACCGAAATCCAGTTGTAATTAAAAACGGCGATGCCACTTATAAATCCTTCTCCCGAATGTCCCATTAACGTGGAACTAGAGACACTGGCAGCAAATAAAGAGAGGCCCACTACAGGCCATGTTAGATCGCGTCCTGCAAGGAAATAGGAATCCGAGTCTTTAGCTTTTCCGTGCTTTAACGCCCACCAGATAATAAAAACAATATATAAGACAAGAACGATTAAATCTATAGTGGATAATTGAGCCATTAAATTGATCTTTAATATTTATAGGTGGTATATAAAACCACACTTTTAGAAGGAATATTTATTGTGCTGGTTTTGTCTTTAAAGGTCAAATTTTCTTCGTGCGGAACCGGAAAATTATTGCTATCGACCGGCCTTAAATCTTCACTATATATGAATTTCCTGAAGACCTGATCCTGATATATTTCAGTATCAAGCTGAAACGTGGCATCACTGACACTATTATTTACAACAGCAAAAGTGATTTGCTCTTCCTCTGTACGACCCGCGACCATCCTAACCCCTTGCATGTTTAAACCAGAATTCTTAACTATAATCATTTCTCCGGGAAAATAGCGCGTCATTATGGACCAGGTATAGAACCATGGTCGAATGTCTTCCTCTGTAGAATCTCCAGTAAGCTCTTTCCCTAGTATATTCCACATCCCCCATTTCTTTAGTTGAGTCTTATCACCAGTATCTCCATTGGTATGCATTGCATCATCCAAGCCCCAAGCTATCACTGCATCAAAGCCACTATTCATTGATTGCACCAACACATCGGTCATGTCTACACCATAATCAAAATCATATATTGACATCTGACTATCAGGGCTTGCAAATTCATCAGCTTCGTATCGCTCAATATTTTCTTCAACATATTTTTCAAAACCTATTTCTCCCAATATGAAAGGCTTTCTAGCCACACTGTCAGCAAAGGAAACTAGAGACCCATAGTGGGCTCCGAATTCACCTGACCTCACAAAATCCTTTGTAGGATAGTCGTGTACATCATAAGCTCCCAGTACGTCACTTAGCTGCAATACGGCTTCTCTTGCCCACTCCTCCCCTGTGTAAGCAGAGGCTTCATTATTGTAAGGCGTGGCATCGGGTCCGATAATTTGAATCTCCTCTTTCAAGCCTCTGGCGACAAAGGCACTGTCGAGCATCAAAATACCTTCCTTCCATTCTTCCCAGTTACCATCAACAGTAGACCAATATCCGTTAGGCTCGTTGACCAGGTTGTAGTAATCGATAGTGGTATAGCCTTTTTCTTTGATGAGAAACTCCACATGATCGGCAATTATAGAAATCCACCGGGGGTCATTCGTCCCGGTGAAAGCATCCTGCATGTTTAGATTTGTATCATGAACTTTATAGGGTTGTCCCCATTCTCCGAGAATTACTTTCACATTATTCTCCTGACAGTAATCAAGTAATTTGAAAAGGGCTTCCATTTCGGGATTGTCAAATTCGACTATGGGATTCCCGTCGTCATCCATCCCTTTTAAATATCTCCAGTTTGCCTGATCTAGCACCCTTACAATTTGGGGCTTCATATAATCCAATCGATCAAATACTTGTTGCCACTTGTCCTCGGTCATCAAAAGCCCCCATTCAGCATCTGGTGAATCGGCATGTGGATAGGCAGACCACTCCACCCCGTTTCCAATGAACTCAGATGAAATGACATTGTCCATTTCAATTCTTACCAGTTCATTTTCCTTCTCCTGTGTATTCTGACAGGAGGTGAAAAACCCCGCCGCCAGTGAAAGAAATATGAAGAAGCTGATATTTTTATTTTTCATTTTTTAACAAATTTAAAAGTTCATCCAGGTCACAGGTAGCAAGCCCCACAAATCGATCTGCTGCTCCGTAATATACGTACAAGGTACCGTCGATTATCATATTCCCTGTAGGGAACACACAGCCTTTATAGAAACCGTCAATCTCATAATCGTGCTCCGGTTCCATCACCCAGTCATCAAGTCTGCATTTTACGATAGAGGGATCCTCCAGGTCAAGCAAAGCCACACCTACACGATAATATCCCTGCCCTCCATTTTCCACTCCGTGATAAATAATGAGCCATCCGTCTTTAGTTTTCAAAGGAGGGGTGCTACCTCCAATTTTCTCTTCCCAAGAATTTTTCTTCCCGGCCAAAAGCAGTGTACTAGGCTCATCCCAAACCATCAAATCATCTGAATACCGCAGCCAAATTGATGGATGCTCACATCCATATTCTTTTCCCACCCACTCCTTTGGCCGATGCAACATAGCATACCTTCCGTTAATTTTCTCTGGAAATAGGATAACATCTCTATCATCTAAATTGCTCTGGGTAATCCTGCCCAGCCTCCGGTAATTCTTAAAATCAGTGGTAAGAGCAAGACCGGAATTGGCTATATTATTTTTCAGTACCTCGGGCGCATCTGGACCACACTCTGGCAGATTGATTTCGTCATGACCAAATTTCCAGTACTGACCTGGAGGATAAGGCCTATAAGCATAAGTGATATAGTATTCATCTTCGAACTTTACGATTCTCGGGTCTTCTACAGCACCCATGTCAGGTCCGTCTACACTAGGAGAAAAAACGGGCTCTCGGTAAGCTCTCTGAAAATCCACTCCATTTTTACTAGTGGCCAGACCAAAGCGGATTACATGATCCTCATCATCCCCAGCGGCTCGATAAAGCATATAAAAGGTTCCATTTTCATACCATACTCCTGGATTACAAACTACCAGACTCTCCCAATAATTCTCCGGATTTGGTTTTAAAATTGGATTAGCCTCACTTTTTTTAAATTTAAATTTCACTGCCTTATTGCTTGCTGCTTGTTGCTGCATCTTATTCACGATTCTATGTTTATATTTAATTAAAATCTATCCCGTTGACCATTTCATACATCTCAGGAAGGTCACTGCTGAAAAGTATGTGGTCCATTGCAAAAAATTTCTGAAAATCAGGAGCTGAACTATGTCCTTCAAATGGAGCGAAAAAATGAAACCCTGTATTGGACGGATCATATTTGTTTCTCCACATCACAACCATAGATATTTTCTTTCCAGCTAAAGGAGTTCCAATTTCCCGGGTCCAATATTCTTCATAAGTTTCCCCGTCCGAACCTAAAATACCTTCAATTCCAGTTTCAGTAACTCCTGAAGGTTTGTTTTTCTCCTGTGAAAGAATAGCCAGGTTCCTTAAGTTACTGCTAAAAGCAGCTGTATTAGTACCATGGTAACTGTCCATTCCTAAAAAATCTACATAATTATCACCCGGCCACCTGAATAGCAAGTTTTCCTTGCTACCAAGTTGATCAAGCTGGGGGGAAATAGCATAAATGAAGTTGTGAACTTCCTTTTCATTTTTTAGATAATCGATAGTAAACCTCCATAAATCAATGAATTCCTGTTGGGTTGTAGCACTTCTACCCCACCAGGACCAGGTTTGGTTATGTTCATGATAAGGGCGAAAAATAACAGGAATAGGCTTTCCATTATCATCTACCAAACTATGGGCCACTGCTGCCAATCTATCTAACCAATCAAGATATTTTTGATTAGTTGTACTTCCCTCAATCAATATTTCCTTAACCACATCATTTCTGGAGTTATCCCAGGAATCACCACCCGTTAAAGGATTGTTTAAATGTGCATTAGCCAAAATTACCTCTCCTCTTCTTCTGGCTTCTTTTATGGTTCTCACCCGATGCTCATTTAATTCCGCAGTGGCATAGCGATCGTCCATCAATTCAGCGAAGTCCACACTAAATACTGCAGGGTAATCACCTACTACGTCCTTAATGTCAGATCGTCCGTGTTCGACATACCAGTTTCTTCCATAAAGTAAAGCGTCGTGATGCCCAAACATGACCCCCTGCTCCTGTATGCTCCACAAATTGGAATACAGAGCCTTGGTTTCCTCCGTTGCCTGTTTATCCACGAGTGAAAGGGCTGTATTTTCCCCTGGCTGAGGTTTTTCACCTCCGCCATCATGGTTATCATCTGTAGAACAACCCAGGTTTAAAAAAAATATTAAGGATAAATATGCAGTTATCTTTTTCATATATAATTAATAAGTAAAATTTGTCAGTACGATCAGAGTTTCAGGGGTAATTTCCATCTCCAGGCTATCAGCGGAATTAATCTTAAGACCTGTCTCATTGGGTAAGATCTTGTGATCCCCTTCAGTTATGATTAAGTCCTCTGAATAAATGAATTTTTTCATTCCTTCAAGGTTCGGCAAATTTTCAAAACTAATTTTAATGTGCTTTTTTTCTTTGCCTACATTTACTATAGCGAGCATATGGCTTCCATCTTTCTCCAGGGAAATGGCTTTAACAGATTCATCTCCTTCCCGAACAGTCTCTATTATGCGAGACCCGGAAGGCATATATTTTGTTAGTAATGACCATGCATAGAACCATGGTCGAACCGCTTCCTCTTCCGCACCAAAAAATTCCTCTCCGAGAATATTCCAGAAACCCCATACTTTTAGTTTATGTCTTTCTTCTTTGGAATGCATAGCATCGTCGAGCATCCAAACTACACACCCCGAGTAACCTTCATTCACCGTCTGGAAAAGCGCATCGGCCATATCCGTACCGTAGACATGATCATAAACAAACATTTGTGAATCCTCTACAGAAGCGTAGGGCTTAGCCTCTGCCCTGGCAATGTTTTCCTCATTCAGATGTTTATCTTCTTCCGCCACAAACTTGAATCCGATCTCACCCATAATTATAGGCACATCATCTGGAGCTTCTTCTTTATAAGCCCTGATTATCTCAGAATATTCGCCAGAATTTACGGTGGATTTGGAAGGATAAGTATGGATATCGTAAAGTCCTACCGCTTCCCCCAAATCTCTTTCGGTCCTACTAATCCAGTCCGTTTCATCAGTGTCCCAAATAGCGATATCCGGACCCATGATACTCACTTTATTTGTAAGGCCACGAGATTCCAGTTGTTCCTGAAAGTAGGCCGTAGCATCTCTCCATAGGGTGTAGCTCTCATCTGTCACTGACCAGAAGCCATTGGGCTCATTGATCATGTTGTAGTACTTAATACAAGAGAAACCCTTGTCGTTAACCAAAAAATCCAAATATTTCGCTGCATACTCCAGATGCCTTTCTGAAATAGTATCCGCTTTAGAATCCACCATTCTTCCTCCCCAATCTCCAAAGGTGACAGTAACATCTCTGGACTGGCAATACTCCAAGATGGGCAGCAGTTGCTCAAGACCCTTTTGAACGTTAAGAGTGTCCCCCTCCATGGCTGAGGCCGTATTGATCATCACACGCATTACCTGGGGTCTCATAAAATCCAGACGGTCATAAATTTTCTTCCAGTCGGCCTCCGATATGGATAGTTGCACTTTCCCATAGTCTAGTTGATAAGGGTCCCATTGGGCTCCATTTCCTAAGTAGGATTGGGTAATTATGCGAGCTCCATCAATAATAATATTGGCATCTACTACAGGTCTTGGAGAACCTTCGGGATCTGAAGTATCACCTGGTTTTATAACACAGGAGGAAATAATAAAAAACATAATGAGACCCAAGATCATCCTTGAACCTGTAGCTTTTTGCAACATGATTTTCTGTTTTAGAGGTTACTCCTTCACTACATCTATCCAGTACCTACGCGGTTTTTTAACGAACTTGTCATAGTCAGAATAAATATTGTCCCAGTCATCAGTCCCATTTAAATTAAAGGCAAATGCATAATTCTCGATGGTTTTGGATAACCCGTTGCCTAGATCCTCTGTTCCCGGACCTTCAAAAGTACCGGTTGTGGTCCGACCATCTTCGAAGGTGAAGGTTATGGTTCCATTCGTGTAATTTCGGGACCATTCCGCCTGACCTTTAGGTATTTTTCTGTAAAAATGATTTACATCGGTTGTAGGTTCGGCCACAAAGGTAAATTCGGCATAGGTTTCGTCCTCCCCGGCATAATTAGTCACTGTACCGTAGGTATTTCCCTCCTCAGTAATTCCCGAAAGATCAAAAACAAGATAATTGTCAAGCTCCTTTTCGGGACCATTCTCCGGCCATACCCATGGTTTAGAGGTCAAAGACAACACGCCTCCACCTCCATATTCTGGACCCGTCCCCCCGTAGAGTACTAGATCCTGAATTTGATAAGTACCTAGAATAGTTTCCTGAAACGGATTTACCTTAATAGTATACTCTCTGGTTTTACCTGTTGGAGAAGTAACGACAAGGCTTGATGTATTGTTTTCATTTTCAAAATTAAGACTCTCACCTTCAACAACAGTGCTTTTCGCATTATAAGAAAGAACCAGTTGTTCAAGTGTAATACTACTTAAATCAGGGACAGCATCTGCATTGATAGAAACCTCTATTTCACCTGCGTTCTCATCAGTTCTGGTTATAACTGGTTGTCCTATCTGGTTTTCAAATTTTAATGAAAGAATACTTCTTTCATTATTCCAGTTTCCTTCCTCAATGTCTTCCCATGGATCAGTTTGACAACCTGTCAACGCTAAACTGACAAAGGCTGTTATTACTATGGCTATTTTCTTCATCATCTTATTATTTGATATTATAAATTCGGATTAAGATCTATTTCGGTTTGGGGAATTGGATAGAAATTTGCCTCGGTTTCTGATAGACCTGAAGCTTCAGGAACTACTTCTGTGACTCTGTTGAATCTCCTCAAATCAAACAACCTGTTTCCTTCCCAGGAAAGTTCCCACTTCCTTTCATTCAGAATGGCTTCACGGAATTCGTTTACCCCCATTCCAGATGGCAAATCTTCCAGTCCAGCTCTATTGCGAATAAAATTAACATATGAATAAGCTTCGGCAGTTGGTCCGGCAGCTTCGGCATATACCAGGGCGATATCTGAAAAACGAAGTAGGAAAGGCTTAGTACTGGTTTTATCCCCAATAAAATCGGGATCAATATATTTTCGGGTAAAAGGATAAACAATAGCTCCCGGGTACGTCGCAACGACTTCCCCTGCTGCATTATAAACAGTATCTACAATTAATTCTGTTTTTCTTCTGTCATTATCAGCAAAACTATTGTAGAACTCTGTAGTAGTCTGAAAGACACTCCAACCATCATGTGTAGGGACCAGACTACCATCGGGGTTTTCTAAGTAAACAGTAGCCCCATCTATATAAGGGATAAACAACTTTGAGATTTTTGAATAATCCCCCTCAATTTCTCCAGATCGATCCATTGACAAAAGAAAAATATTCTCTCTACCTAATGGTTGGTCGACATCATAGATTTCAATCAGATCTTCCTCAAATCCGTACACAGACTGACCTTCCAATACTTCCTTGGCACGTTGTGCAGCAAGATTATACATTTCGTCCACATCCTTATTCATTTCCGTGTAAAGAGAAACCCCATGTTCTTTTGAGGAGGCAATTTGTAGGTACACTTTGGAAAGTAGTGCCTGTGCAGCGACTTTATCCACTCTTCCCAACCTCTGCTCAAGCCCCATTAGACCTATCGCTTGTTGTAAATCTGATATGACAAGGTCATACACTTCATCGAGATTGGCAGAAAGAGGGCTGGTAGTGCGGTCAATACTCTCCACAAGCTCAGTTTGCATAGGTACGTTTCCATACGCCTTCACTAAGTTAAAATAACTCCAGGCTCGTAAAAAGTACGCTTCACCCATTAATCGATCTTTGATCCCCTGGTCGAAATCCCCGTTAGGAATATTCTTTATTACTGCGTTAGAACGATTGATTATGATATAGCTATACTTAAAATAGTTTGATAGAATCCCATTTGTACTAAAATTAGAGACTGTCCAATTGTGCAGATCCTGAACATCTGCACCTTCATCCGATTTTGGAAAGGCTTCATCTGTTGGAAGATCTCCAAGATAAAAATAAGCCCTGGAGTATTCTAAGTATGTTAAAGCATCATATGCATAATTTACTGCAGCATCGGCATCTTCTGCCGTTTGATAGAAATTGTCCTCAGAATAGAATCCATAAGGCTCTTCCTCCAATTCGCACGAGACAAGGCCGAGAGTAAAAAGAAATAATAAATACTTATAAGTTGATTTCATCGTAATTTTTTTTAAAAAGTTAAATCCAGTCCTAAAGTCAATTGCCTCAGTCGAGGATATCCACCCCAATAAATCCCATCACCTCCTACTTCAGGATCATAACCACTGAAGTCAGTAAAAGTATATAAGTTGTTACCGTTAATATATACACGTGCCGAACTAGTGTTTTGTGTAGAAAGATTGAATGTATAACCAACAGTTACATTCTGGACCCGCACAAAAGAACCATCTTCCAGCCACCAGTCAGATAGGTTAGTCAGACGTCCATCCCTGAGACTCGGATAAGCATTAGTTGGATTATCAGGTGTCCATCGTAAAGGCTGATTGCTCGGCTGATTAAAGGCTTGTGTATTAAGAACATCCTGCCCAAAAGCACCGTTAAGAAACAGGTTAAAATCAAAATTGGCATAATTCAAATCAAATCCAAGACTGGCATGAAAATCAGGGTTTGGATCTCCAATAATTGTACGGTCTTCAGTATTTATGATACCATCACCATTTATATCAACATATTTGAATTCTCCAGGCTGTGCCAGACTTCCATCCAAACCTGCTTCAATTCCTTCCTGCAAGTTTTGAATAATACCGTCTGTTTTGTAACCGTAAAAGATATTAATTGGCTGACCGACAGCAAGAAGATTTGGATATTGACGGAATTGCTCTATACTATTTCCCCAATATTCGAACTGCATTCCAGTGTTTGGATCAATGGTTAAACCGGATTCAGCAGTATTTCCGAGACTTACCACTTCATTCTGATTCCTTGAAAAAATTAAGGTGGTATTTAGAGTCAAATTATCAGATTGGATTAACCCTGCGTCCAGACTTAATTCAAAACCACGATTTTTAATTTCACCGTCGTTCACCCAAAGTCTGTCATACCCAGATGAAAGAGGCAAAATGCGTTCCCTTAGTAGATCACTAGTATGCTTCTGGTAGTAATCGAACGTAAGGTTCAATCGCTCTTCAAAGAAGGAAAGATCTGCTCCTAAATTCCATTGAGATGTAGTTTCCCATTTTAGATCAGGATTGGGAATTCCTCCCCATAACGCTTCAATTCCTCCCTGACCCGCTCTTCCAACAATATACCCCGGACCAACGGCAGTAACCCAACTTCCATTGTTATAATAATTACTGACTCCATACCGGCTAAGGGTCTGATAAGGACTTATCCCCTGATTTCCTGAAATTCCGTAGCTGGCCCGAAGCTTAAATTGATCAAGTTCATCAAAGTCAGCCATAAATTCTTCTTCGTGCACCTTCCAACTTAGTGCTCCCGAAGGAAAATAAGCCCACTTGTTATTTTGTCCAAATTTCGAAGAGCCGTCTGCTCTGGCAGTAAAGGTTGCCAGGTACCTGTCGTCATATCCATAGTTGATCCTAAAAATACCTGAAACCAGCTCGGTTTCTACACGACCATTCTGAACCTGATTTAATTCTGGATTACCGGCCTCCATGTTCTCATTCCCCAGGGTTTCATTCACGAAATCAAAAGCTCCAAGATTTGAGCTCCTTGAAGAATAATTTTCATATGTAAAACCGGCTGTTATCCCTAAATTGTGCTTTCCGAACCAGTCATTATAATTAGCAAAGGTTTCCGAAACGTAATTATGATCTTCCCAATTACGGATCCATCCCGCTCCATCATTAAAATCTCCGGTTTCCGTATATACATCTGGAAAATATTGATCATTAATAGATTTGCCATGCTTATAATTAAGCCTGCTAGTAAGCTTTAAAGGGGCTATAATCCTCCATTCTAAAGCAGCTGAAGTAATTAAGTCTAACATTTCGGTCTCATCCAATCTGTTTTCTGAGATAGCCAAAGGATGTGAGTAATCATTAGTTCCTATAAGATTGTATTCACCTTGGGAGTTGTAGACTGGAAAAATAGGATTCCTCCAATACGCTAAACCTCCATTGTACTCCCTCATTCCTTTCGAGAGTATATTAGATACCCTGATAGATAAATTGTCTAGAAGATCATGCTTCACCCTTAAGTTATATCCATATTTGCTATAGTCATCATCGATGTAGACCCCCATATCGGTATAGTAATTTGCACTTAGATTGAAACTAGTCTTTTCAGTTCCACTATTAACACTAATAGTAGTATTGTTGGACATGGGGTTATCACGAAATACAATATCATCCCACTCTGTAAAATGAGGCCATTCCCCTGACTGCAGTTCCCAAATAGAGGGATAGTAAACTCCTGTAGAATTCTCAGCTCCTATATAGAGTGGTTCGAAACCACCATTCCTTCTTGATTCATTATTCAACTGAGCCATCAATAATGGATCTCGCCATAAATCAACCTTTGAAGTAAAAGCAGATACGGTAGATTGTTGCTGAATTCTCACCTGCGTTTTCCCTTCTTTGGCCATTTTAGTAGTTATAATAATTACTCCATTAGCACCTCTGGAACCATAAATTGCCGAAGCAGAAGCATCTTTCAAAACATCTACACTTTGGATGTCCGACGGGTTAATTTGTTTTAAATTCCCAGCATCCCCAAGTGGAAATCCATCCACCACAATTAAAGGTGCATTGGAACCACGCAAGGAGCTTCCCCCTCTAATACGAATCGTAGCCCCAGCTCCTGGATCCTGAGATGGAGTAGCGACCTGCAGACCTGCCACTCGCCCCTGAAGGACACGCTCTATCGAATTAGCAGGAATATCTTCAATTTCGCCCACATCAATTGTACTAACAGAGCCCGTTAGATCCTTTCTCCTGACTTCACCATAACCAACAACAACTACCTCAGACAACTCTTGCATGTTATTCATAAGAGTAACAGTCATTTGCCCATCTCGAGGAATCGAAATCGTTTTAGTAATAAAACCTATACTAGAAAACACAAGTTCTCCATCAGGGTTTTCCACCTCTAATGTGAAGTTTCCATCAAAATCGGTCACTGCACCGTTATCTGGAGTATTCTTTTCAAAAATATTTACACCCGGCAATGGCATTCCATCCTCAGAGACCACGGTACCACTCACAGACATTTGCGCAAGTACCGGTAGGCTGAAGACAAAGAAGCCAAGTAAGAGTGCATATTTACTTAACACGTATTTCATTTGGTATTAATTTTAGAAGGTTTGTAATATCATATTTCACAAAGTAATAACATTTACTTCTACCCACTTTTGTAAATTATGCCTCATAATGATACTTTAATGAAAAAAATGAAGTTCTTAAAGCCTATTTTACCTTATGTTCTCTTCAATTTTATTTATTTACTTTATATTTGTGACCATAATCATTTAGTATATAGAGGAAAAACGCTAATCCTAATAAAACTATAAAATTTGTATTATTATGAATGAACACAAACGGATAATGCGGGAATTAGTGCCTATTTCTGAAGATGATTTTTTCATTGTCCTTAACCATCGTAATGCTAAATTTGACTTCCCTTTGCACTTTCACCCAGAACTGGAGTTGAACCTGGTGCTAAATTCCTCCGGTAAACGAATTATTGGAGATTCAATTTTGGAATATCAAGGTTCTGATCTGGTACTAGTTGGAGCCAATACTCCCCACACCTGGATAGGAACAGAAGGCGAAGCTCATGTGGTAACAATCCAGTTCCACCAGCATTTCTTAGCACCGGAATCTCTAAACCGAAAGCTGATGCTATCTATTAAAGAATTGCTGGAACGTTCAAAGCGAGGAATATTATTTTCAGAAGAAACCATTGAAAAATTGAAGCCAAGAATTCTTGAGTTATCAGAAACACAAGATTTTGATTCTCTCCTGAAGTTTTTATCCATTCTTTACGATTTGTCTATCGCAAGAAATACTAAGATGCTTGCCTCTCATTCTTATGTGGATTATTATCGTATTTCAAAAAGCAGAAGAATTGAAAAGGTGAATAATTTCGTCCAAGAAAATCTTAATCAAAAAATCAATCTTAAAGATGTAGCTAACCTGATAAATATGTCAGAAACCGCCTTTAGCCATTTTTTTAGAAAATCTACAAATACCTCCTTTACTGACTACGTGAATGACTTGCGCCTGGGTCACGCAGCAAGACTCCTCACCGAAACAGAACTGACTATAAATGAAATATGTTTCGATAGCGGATTTAATAATGTATCTAATTTTAACAGGACATTTAAAAGAAAAATTGGCTTTACCCCTACAGGATTTAGAGCACAACAAAAGCTAATTACCAAACATTAATAGCTGCAGTGAGATTTAGAGACTACTTTATTTCCTGATTTAGGCATCTATACCCAGCCCAACTGTTCAAGGTTGAATAAATCCACTCAAAAAAATCTACCTATATCATTCTTAAGCTATTCATTCCAAAATAGTATAAGTGTAGGTAGCAAACAATCACTGGGAAAAGTCTCGGGCTCTTTCAACAGAACTTTCCTCATCTCTCGCTTGATCACCAAAAGATAGAAACTATAAAACTTTCTCGTGTTACTGCTTAGAAAGCGCACAGGAATCTAGGGAAAACCTTAAATTTTCATCCTCATAAACATGTAGTGATGATAGAGCAAATTACCTTCTCCCGTCAGGAACTTTATTCTCTAGTTTGGGAACATCCTCTCTCCTATTTTACAAACAGGTATATGGTTTCATACCCGAGCTTTAAGAATATCTGCAAAGAAAATGATATTCCTTTACCTCCAGGAGGGTACTGGTCAAAAAAGAAATTTGGAAAAGAAGGTTTACAGCCTGAATATTCTAAATTAAAAAACGAGAAAGAAATCGTTCTTTACCTCCGCCTTGAGGGAGACAATCGTGATTTCGGCTACCTAACCAAAATGGATAAAAAAAATCCTGGAGATTGAAGCAGATCCAAAGGTGAATTTGACTATTCCGGAAAAACTACCACCAAAAGTAGATCCGATTATAAAAGCAACAAAAAAATGGTTTAAGAAGGAAATTAAGGTTCCCGAGAATCTGGACTACTATGATCGATATTCTCCAGGTCCAATTCGCTGTTGGGTGTCGGAAAAACAGTTGAAACGTTCTCTCATCATTCTTTCTGTTCTGGTAAAGAACATTAAGGCCCGGGGACATGATTTTACTTTTGGAAGATACCATTCCTTTGTCAAGTTGTACGGAATTGAATTTGAATTAAGTATTTCAGAGAAAAAGAAAAGAATTAAGATTCAAGGGAAGTATGGAAGTGACTATAAATCTGAACCTACCGGTATGCTTTCCATTCAGGCCGGAGAAAATTTTTACAGTAAAGCCTGGAATGACGCTAAGACAGTTAAACTTGATAGTAAACTTTCTACAATAATAGCATGGTTGGAAATTGAAGCTGAAGACGAGAGGCAACGTGAAATTAAAAGAAAAATTCGAGAGGAAGAGCGAAAGAAGCAAGAAAGGATCGAAAGGGAAAAGCAGGAACTTTTTCAACAGGAATTGAAAGCTTTTAATGACCTCTACAAGAAGTCACAGCTATGGCACGAAGCTCAAAAATTGAGGAAATATCTAAGAAAATTCGAAGAGCAATTCGAAGTGGATGATCAATTGACCAAAGAAAATATCGAAATGCTTCACTTTGGTTTTCAAAAAGCTGATTGGTTGGATCCCTTTACCACAAGTGAAGATGATCTATTTTCTGATTTAGACCCTTATAACCTCCTGAAAAATTTAAATAAGTGAGCCCACGCGTTGTATATGCTGTATGCATTTAGTGAGTGTAATTCTATACCTCACCCTGCGGGTGTACAAGCACCCTCATGACTAATTCATTTATTCTATAATAACTTCAATACCTGCCTT
>NZ_JBOJLM010000019.1:0-63968 GCF_050750585.1 Salinimicrobium sp. WS361 | reverse complement strand
GTAATTCGATATTAATCAATATTTTTTAACATTAATTAACATCAAAAAAAATAAAAAACCCTGTAAATCAGTGAGTTACAGGGTTTGTTGAAGTGGATATAGTGACCTCGACAGGATTCAAACCTGTAACCTTCTGAGCCGTAATCAGATGCGCTATTCAGTTGCGCCACGAGGCCGTTTTGCGGGTGCAAATATAGGTTATTTTATAAAAAACGAAAATATTTTTGTGCAAAATAAAGTATTTTTTGTCTCCCGCTTTTCTGTTGCTGTTCTCACTGAAGTATAATCTCTTGTTAATGGGAGTATTAAAAGAAAAGTCTGCAGCGCTAAAGTTGTGAAAATTAAAATAAATGATTTGGTGATAAGCCTACCGGGCTTGTATAGTACCCTGCAAATACTATATTTGTTATATGGCAACACTAGATGAGTTCATAGCTCAATTCGCCTCCTTCGTATGGGGCCTTCCGCTTTTAATCTTACTTACGGGGGGAGGATTATATCTTCTCATTCTTTCAAAATTTCTTCCCTTTCGTTACCTCGGGCATTCTATTGAGGTACTTCGGGGAAAATATGATGATCCAAACGATCCCGGGGAGATCAATCATTTCAAGGCGCTTTCTACGGCGCTGTCTTCTACCATTGGGATGGGGAATATAGCCGGCGTTGCTGTTGCTATAGCTATTGGAGGTCCGGGTGCCATGTTCTGGTTGTGGATAAGTGCCATTATAGGTATGGCTACCAAATTTTTCACCAATACCCTGGCCGTCATGTACCGCGGAAAAGATTCTGAAGGAAAGCTCCAGGGTGGCCCCATGTATTTTATCACCGAAGGACTCGGGAAAAAATGGTGGATCATGGCAGCTTTTTTCAGTGTAGCCGGCCTTGTGGGAGCTTTACCGGTCTTTAATGTCAACCAGCTTACCCAGGCTATAAATTATATACTTTTAACACCTAACGGGGTTGAAGTCACCCTAACATCCAACCTGATCATTGGGCTAATCCTGGCTATAATTACTGCAGTGGTGATCTACGGTGGACTCAACCGAATAAGTAATACGGTTTCAAAAATGGTTCCGGTTATGGTGGGGCTTTATTTCGTGGTCGTGCTTATTATTCTGTTCGTAAATCTTGAGCAGGTGCCATACTACTTCAAACTTATTTTTACTGATGCTTTTGCAGCAGAAAATTATGCCGGAGAACCATTTTTGGGAGGTATGTTGGGCGGACTCATTATTCTGGGAATACGGCGTGGTGCCTTTTCAAATGAAGCCGGGATTGGAACTGCTCCCATGGCCCACGGAGCTGCCAAAACTGCCGAGCCAGTACGCGAAGGCCTGGTCGCTATGTTGGGTCCGGCTATAGATACGCTCATTGTGTGCTCCTTAACCGGAATGGCGATTCTTGTCACCGGTGTTTGGCAAACGCACGATGTTAATGGGGTGAGTCTAACAGCTGCCGCCTTTGATGCGTCTATTCCGGGTTATGGGAATTACCTGCTGTTGGTATGTATCGCAATCTTCAGTATATCTTCCCTGTTTTCATATTCTTACTACGGAAGCAAATGTCTTTCCTTCTTAATTGGTGCCAAAAACAAACATTACTACAACTACTTCTATATTCTGAGTATACTTTTGGGGGCGACAACGTCTTTAAGCATGATGATAAACCTCATCGACGGATTTTTTGCTTTAATGGCTATTCCCACTATGACAGCCACCCTAATCATGGCACCTCGAGTGCTGAAGGAGGCAAAAAGATATTTTTTAAAACTGAAGGATTCGGGAAAACCTCTTAACCAAAGGTAATCACCCTGCGCTCATCATGACTTTGTTGCGCCGCTTCTATGACCTTTATGACGTCTCTCGCCTGTTGAGGTAACACTGCAAGAGCTTCTCCCTGTGTAAGGGCATGATACAGGTTTTGGTACACGAAAGGGTAATTGCCGCGTTCACTTTCTAAAAACTTTTCTTCTTCGACAGTATTGAGCCTGCCCCAAATTTCTTTGGGTTCCACACCCCATTCTGCAGTGTTTTGTGGTTTAGCACCTTTTTTGAGATATTCTTCCTGGGGATCAACACCATATTTCACAAAACTTCCCTTTGTACCAGAAAGCTGGTAAGTGGGGCCTTTTTCCTTTACAAGCATTCCTGCTTTTAAAGTAACTTTCAGGTTAGGGTAGAAGAGGAGAAGTTCAAAAGCATCGGGCACCGTGGCATTGTCCCGCTGGGTTCTAATATCGGCAAATACTTCATGAGGAAGTCCGAAGAGACAAAGCGCCTGATCAATTAGATGACTCCCCAAATCATAGAGAATTCCGCTTCCGGGGTTCTCTTTATCCTCTTTCCAGCCGGTTTTTACTTTGTTTCTAAAGCGATCAAAATGGGCTTCATATTCAACCACCCTTCCTAAAAGGCCATTTTCAACTACCTTTTTTACAGTTAAAAAATCACTGTCCCAACGCCGGTTGTGGTGCACGGTGAGCAGTAAATTTTGTTGATGTGCCAGTTTTATAAGTTCATTGGCTTCTCGTACATTGGGAGTAAAGGGTTTTTCAACCAGTACATTTTTCCTTGCTTTTAAGGCTTTTTCAGCAAAAGTATAATGGAGATGGTTGGGTAATACTAAAATGATGAGATCAATTTCGGGATCTTCCAGTATTTCTGAATACTCTCCTACGATCTCAACCTCCGGAAAGTCTTTTTTTGCGGCTTCAACATTGGTAGGGTTGGAGGTGAGGATCTTTTTTACTGTAAATCCATCAACGCTCGATAGGATTGGGGCATTATAGATGCTCCCGCCGGAGCCATAACCTGCAAAGGCAGTATTTACCTGCTTCATTTTTGTTTCAAGATAAAAATTTCTGAAGAATATTGGGCTCTTAAAATGCCATTTTTGACACCCTTCTTTATTTTTTCTGATTTTCCTCCACGTTCTGAAAGAAGAATTTTCGAAGAGGCTCCAGATTTTTGATCTTAAGGGTGCACGCCACT
Organism: Salinimicrobium sp. WS361; assembly: GCF_050750585.1. Taxonomy (NCBI): domain Bacteria; kingdom Pseudomonadati; phylum Bacteroidota; class Flavobacteriia; order Flavobacteriales; family Flavobacteriaceae; genus Salinimicrobium; species Salinimicrobium sp. WS361. The sequence goes on along the minus strand of NZ_JBOJLM010000019.1, from coordinate 60,978 downwards.
GTTAAAGGCTTGCGGCAAAAATGAATTACGTGCTCAAACTTTTGGGCTTTTACAGCATCCTGATGGTTGATTGAAGATGTCACCACCACCACGAATACCTGGGCCTGCATAGGTTCTTTTTTGAGTCTTTTCAACACCTTCCAGCCGTCAAGTACGGGCATGTTGAGGTCGAGCAAAACCAGGAAGTGTTTTCCGGGTTTGTCGTGCTTCCTAAGATAGTCAAGCGCTTCCTTCCCGTTGTAGCAAAGTACCGGAGAATGTTCAATTCGGGAAGATTTAAGACTGCTCTTGTGCAATAAAGTCACTACTTTATCGTCATCTACTACCAGAATTTCCAAACGACCTGAATTATCTGGCTTCAACATTAATCTTTTCAGTTTTTTCTACAATATTCCTAATAATATCATCGAGCTCGTTAGCCGATTCTTTCATGTGAAATAGGATCTCTTTTTTTGACATTTCCTCAAACAACTCTTCTTCCAGCAGGTGTAAAAGGCCTTTTATGCGTGCCAGTGGGGCTCTCACCACGTGAGACTGTTCCCAGGCAATTTCCTTTAGCACCTTATTTTGCTTTTGAACTTTTTGCAAAAGCCTTCTTGAGTTCGTTACATCGAGCACCGCGCCCACCATTCTCGTAGCTTTGCCGTTGCTGTCCCGTAAAATATAGCCGCGGTCTATGATGTGGGCAATGGTACCATCGGCCTTTATAAAGCGGTATTCCAGCTTCCATTTCTTAACTTCAATATTGTTCACGGCATAGGCGAGAGAACGTTGCACCTTTTCCCTGTCTTCGTCAACCACTTTTTTAAGCCAGAAAGAGTGTACCGTGGTGGCCTGGGTGGCATCGTAGCCAAAGATCTTTTTGTAGCCTTTGCTTCGTGTCACCGAATCTTTTTCAATCTCCCAGTCCCAAATCATTTCATTGGTGGCTTTCATGGCCATCTTAAAACGTTTGTTGGCGATCTTTAAAGCTTCTCTTTTTGTGGTTATTTCTGAAATATCGCTGGTGGCACCTATAAGCCGTATAGCCTTACCGGTATAATCTCTAATGATGTAACCGCGATCTACCACCCGGGCATAAGTGCCGTCGGCCTTCCTGAAGCGGTATTCTGTTTTTATAAAATCTTCGTTCGGATTGGAGATTGCAGTCGCCAGTTTCTTCTTTTCACCCTGTTTATCTTCGGGGTGCACGTTATTTCTCCAGAAATCATATTGATCTACTGCTTCCGCAGAATAGCCAAACAACTCTTGGGGTCCTCTGTGGAAACGGGTGACTTTGTTTTTCACAAGATCCCAATCGTAAATAAGATCTTGCGTGGCCGTTGCTGCCAGTTGATAGCGTTCGTTGATATGCTCAATTTCCCTGGCCTGCTCAATCACTGTGGTAATGTCACGAGAATTGGCTACAATCCCTTTAACGGCAGAATCTTTTAAAAGATTGGTAGCGGTGGTCTGTACCCAACGATAATCGTTGTTCTTATCTTTAAACCTGAAAGGAGAGATTTTTACCTGTTTTTGATCCTTTAACTGGTAGAATTGTTTTTTAACTCTGGGCCAGTCTTCGGGGTGAATGAAAAATTGTGCATTCTTCCCTATGAGCTCCTGCGGATCTAAACCAAGGATCTTCTTGTAATTCTCGCTTACAAAAGAATAGTATCCATTAATATCTAAAATCCCGATAAGATCGGCGCCTTCCTGAACCAGGGCCCTGAATTTTTGTTCACTCAATTTCAGTTCTTCCTCGCTTTGCTTCGCTTTTTTGAGAGCGGCATTACGTTCAAAGGCATTAGTGAGGTTTTGGGTAAGGCTCTTTAAAAAGGTGATTTCTTCTTCTTTCCAGATGCGCTGATACGTACAGTCGTCAAACCCCACAAAGCCGGTAAGTGAATCTCCTACGAAAACTGGCAGTAACAACATAGATTTTATTTGCTGCTCAATAAAAATTTCTCTTAGCTCACCAGGAGCAAGTTCGTCTAAAATAGCAGTAAATGGAAGGTTTTTTACAAGGGGACCAGTAATTTCCTGTACCTTCTTTATTGGCATATTCTGCAGCTCCTTATTATCAATTTGAGGAATGGTTTTTTCGCTGCACCATTCTACCTTTTGACTTATCAATATTTCACCGGTTTCAGGATCGGAGTTTGCCTCAAAATAGTACATCCTGTCGACTTCAACGGTTTCGGCTATGACTCCAAAAGTTTGTTGAAGTGCTTCCTGATTAATTTCTTTTTCAAGGAGGGAGCTTACAAAAGCTGCGTTCACTTCAAGAAAACGGCTTTTCTCCATAATCACCTTTTCGCTGTGCTTTAGCTGAGTGATATCTTTAGCAATTCCATGAACTTCGGCTACACTGCCCTCTAAAAACATAGGCATTAGCAGGATCTTAAGAGCAACCAGGTTGCCTGTAGCCGATAGGAATTCGGCTTCAAATGAGGTTACTTTTCCTTGACGGGACCTTTCAAAATGTTCAATAACGAGGTCCTGGTCATGAGGGGTGCAAAAATTAATGAAGTTGCTATTGATTAACTCTTCTGCAGGTAATCCGGCCATCATGGCAAGACTCTCATTGACATGTAGGAAATTTCCCTCCATGTCAAGCCTGTAAAGCCCGTCAGGGTTACTCCTTATAAAGTTCTTGAATTGTTGGCGGCTTAAACTGAGCTCTTCTTCAATTTCTTTATCGCGTTTCTTGCGTTTATTCTCTGCCGTAACTTCCCCGGCGCAGTGCAGGATCACTTCCACTTTTCCGGCTTCGTTCTTTATTGGGAAATTCTGAGAACTGAAATAGCGTTCTTCAAGTTCTCCCGTAACTTTATTTTCTACGTCGTACCGGAGGTCGTTTACCTCTTCTTTTTCTCCTAACTTTACGACTTTTTCTAAAGTCGCAAAGAAGGAGTCAGGCCCATATTCGCTGAGGTTGACATTGGATGAGAAAATTTCCCTACTGTCTTTACCCAATAGATCTTCGCGGGATCTACCCAGTAATTCAAGATAGGCAGTATTAGCCTCTACCATCATGAATGCATTGCACTCTTGCGGTTCTAAGACCAAACAGGCAAAGGGAATGGCTTCAAAAATTTCTTTCCAGCAGTTTTCTCTCATCGCAGGGGGATACAAGTATAAAACCTGCCTTTGCTCCTAATATTTTGTTAAAGGCGAAACAAATATAAACAAAATATATTCCCTCGACCTATTGAAAACTACGAAGTTGGGTCGTTAGGCGACAAAAAAGTCCTCTTTGACCTGTAGGGTAATAAATAAATGAAGAAAATTCCTACAAATTAGCTGGAAATTCATTGTAGTCCTTTCTTCAAACAGATTAAGATCTATGTTTTACAGGCACCAGTAGAACGGGAACATCCAGATCGTCAATTAGTTCCTGTTTTATGCTTCCCACAAACATATCGTAGAAAAAGTTCTTTTTGTGGTGTCCGGCAATAAGCAGGTCGGCATTGATATTCTGCACTTCTTTTTTGATCATTTTCACCGTTGACCCTTTAAGTTGTACACCTTCGGCTTCAATGTTCTTTTGGCGCAGGTTTTCGGCCATGCGCTTAACCAGTTCGCCTTCTTTTTTCCGGTTTTCCACTCTTTTGTCCTGAGCGTATTGTGGTCCGGCTTCCAGCCCAAGGTAATCGTCGGGGTCGGGTTCGCTTACGTGAAGGATCCAAATCTTGGATCCGAAAGCCTGAGCAATTTCTTCGGCTTTGGCTATTAAACGATCGGCATTTTTTTCAATGTTGATCGCTACGAGGATCTTTTTCATGGTAGAAGTAAATTAGATTAATTAAAGGTAGGAAAAATACTGTAAATCTGGAAGCGAATGACTGGGGTGAATGCAAAGAGACTGTCGTTAAAGCTCTGTTTTGTGATCCTTTACACGTCTCAGATATTGTATGCTTCTGAAGGTGAGTAAAGTATGCTTCTGAATAAATTCAGAATGACATTTTACAGCTTTAAAGACAGCCTCTTTTTGCCCTTTTTGGCAGGTTAATCTAACAGGGTTTCATTAAATAACTTCAGGATTCTCCTGTATTCATCGGTCCAGCTGCTTGGTTCGGTAAAACCGTGATCTTCTACCGGATATACGGCCATTTCCCAATTCTCTTTTTTAAGTTCGATGAGCCTCTGGGCCAATCTCACTACATCCTGAAAATGCACATTAACATCTATCATTCCATGTGCTATTAGCAGGTTCCCTTCAAAACCTTCAACAAAATAAATAGGGGAAGAGCGCCTGTAGGCAATAGGGTCATTTACCGGCTCGTTGAGTATGTTTGAGGTATAGCCATGGTTGTAGTGAGCCCAGTCTGTCACTGAACGCAAAGCAGCGCCAGATTCAAATGTTTCGGCTTCAGTAAACATAGCCATGAGAGTGATGAACCCACCGTAACTACCGCCGTAAATTCCGACTTTCTCTGGGTTTACGCCATGTTCAGCAATTAAATATTTTACACCGTCTACCTGGTCGCTAAGGTCTTTACCGCCCATATGCCTGTAAATCCCGGTGCGCCAGTCACGGCCATAACCTGCACTTCCGCGGTAATCTATGTCTAGAACCGTGTAGCCAAGATCGGCCAGCAGGTTGTGGAACATATATTCCCTGAAGTAGCTTGACCACCAGCTATGTGCGTTTTGTAAGTAACCGGCACCGTGAACAAATACCACCGCAGCACCATTCTTTGCCTCGGCTGAAGGTTTGTACAACCGGGCAGGAACCATGGCGCCATCTGTGGCTTCGAACTTTACAAGTTCCGGTTCTCTCCAGTTATACTTCTGAAATTCTTCAGACTGGCCTGTGGTCACCTGTTTAGCTTCGGCTGAAGCAGTAGTTTTCTTCAAATAAAGTTCCCAGGGTTTATTGGAGTACGAATATCGTATTGCCATATAATCTTCATCTGGCGACAGGGCAACTTCATTATTTCCGGTAAGTGTAGTAAGCTGCTGCATTTTGCCCCCACGTACCGGCATTTTGTAAAAATGTCTCTGGCCAGCATCAACTTCCGAAGTAGTGAGATACCAGCTTTTTCCGTCATTGGAAAGAATAGGGTCAAAAACTTCAAAATCACCTTTGGTCAACTGTGTTTTTTTTCCCGAATTAACATCGAGAAGATAGAGGTGTGAATACCCGGTTTCTTCACTTTGAAAATAAATGGTCTTATTGTCGTTTAGCCAGCCAATATTACCTCCACTCCAGGAATAGCCTATTCCGGGGCCAGAGATCCAGGCTTCATCTCTCTGCCTGTCCAGGGATTTCAAGCTTCCTGTTTTTGGGTCTAATTCGGCAATCCATCGATCTTTATTGTCTTTGGAGCGAATTACCATGACAGCTTTATTTCCATCATTAGAGAACCAGGTGCCGTTGGGGTACACTTCCCTTACTTCTTCTTTCCATTCTTTATCGGGATAATCTTTAACAAAATCGGGCAGGTCTTTAATGCCGGGAAGATTTTCTGTATCTACTTTGAAAACAGTATCTTTTTCCAGGTTGTACACCATAGCTTCCAGTTTTGCCTGCTCACTGCCTACTTTGCTACGGGCAGGAAGATTCACTGTGTAACCTGTAAGATCGGTGTAATCGGGAACATCAGTATCTTTTGCTTCGGCGGTAGTGATAAGCTGAAATGTCACATACTCACCATTGGGGGATACCTGTAGGTTTCGCAAGTGCTTGTCGCCGGTGTAAAAGGTGAAAACTTCCGGCTTTGCAGTCATGTCACGGTAAGTTTTTTGGGCTTCTTTGTTTTCTTTCCGCTTTCTTACTTCTTCGAGCAGTTGCAGGTTTTCATCTTGCAGCCATTGATCTTGTGCAGAAAGCTCTTTGTCTTTTTGCTCTTTTTGACTACCCGCCTGAATATTGGTTAACTGAGTGATCTTTCCTGAACTTAGATCGTAAACAAATGCGTTGTTATCATTGACGAAACTAACTTTATTTTCATTGTACAAAAACTGGGGGTCTGATAGGCTCCCGCTGAGTTCCAGTAACTTTTCCTCTTTTTTTTTACGCAGGTCGTACAGGAAGAGATCTCCATCACGGGTGTACACCTTTTTATTTCGCGCCTGGTTAAAATCGCCTCCCTGCGGAAGGAGTTTTTGCTCATCCTGCCATGAAACCTTTTCTATCTTGTTCAGGTTTTTTCGGGATACCCTGTAGAGGGAATCGGCAGGGCTGTTGTCCTGATTGTAATTAAAATAAATGTATTCGCTGTGCGGGCCCCACTGCACGTTTGAAGGAAAAGTACCCATCCAGGAAGGATCCTGCATGATCTTTTCTACAGTGAGATCAGACGTTTGGGCATAGGCTGACTGCAGGCTCAAAAATGCCAGAATGTAGAGGAAGTATTTTTTGTTCATAGGTAAGATTGAAATTGGATTGGCAATATAAAAAAACCGGAGGATAGTTTTAAAAGTAAAAGCACCCCCGAATGGACCGAAGGTGCTTTTACCAGTACATATTTCTTAGCAGTTTTTAAGAGTGACTGCTCATTTCATTTCGTTGATCTTTTACTTGGGCACTGTATTTAAGCAGGCTCTTTAGAGCTTTTAATTCGAAAACACAGTTCTCAAGATAGGCTTTGTGCCTGATTAAGACCTCGCGACAGCTGCCTTCATAAATTCTGCATAAGGCTTCCTGGTATTTCTGAAGGCTTAGTTTTTTAGCTCGCAAAGCAATTTTTATGCATTTGTTCCTGCTTTCCTCGTATAACCCGGTGCGTTTTCTCACTGTATAGGAAGAAGAAGCGGGAGCTTTTTTTCCGGTGTAGTAAAGAATTTCTTCACCAAGTTCAATGGCGAATTGTGAGCGCCGGGAAGCAAGACTTTGAAAATAATTTTTTAAAGAAGCATCTTCCAGAGATTCGGCCAAATCCCGAAAAAGTTTCGAACCTGCGAAGTTATCGTCTAAAAGACGCCGCAAAGTAAGTTCTCTAATTTTCCCGTTATTCATGATTTCTTGATCTATATTTCTGTCTCTTTTTCTAACACTTTAATTTACACAATTTTACTCAATCGTTTTCGTGAAATTGGATAGTTAACTCCGTTTTGACAGTTGAAGAAGAAGACGACAAAAAGTTTCTTAAAAAGATATTTTTTGAGGCATTTATTACGATGAAAAAACAAAACCGCCTGCGAAAGTGTAGGCGGTTTTTAAAATTTCTGGTTCCAAATTAGGATTTTGCCTTTCTATTCAGGCGGTCTTCGGCCATATCGGTAAGAAGGTTGTCGGCTTTGTATTCCTCATCCAGTGTTTTTTGAAGTTTTGCAGCAATATCGTCATGTCCCAATTCTTTAGCATAACGAACAGCTGTACCATAACCAGAAATCTCGTAGTGTTCTACTCTCTGGGCCTCGGCAATTAGTCCTGCATCCTGGACATCTTTTTCGGTGTCTTCTTTTAGAAAAGATTCAGCTTCTTTCACAAGACCCTGCATAGCCTTACACGTTTCTCCCGTAGGTTTAATGCCCAATTTGTCGCAAATTTCCTCGAGGCGCTTTACATGCCCTTCGGTTTCTTTAAGGTGTTCTTCAAAAGCTTTTTTAAGCTTATCATCATTGGCATTTTTCTGCAACTTTGGGAGAGCGTCTACCAATTGGGTCTCGGCGCTGTACAAATCTTTTAGTTGATGTTCGAATAGATCTTTTAAGTTTTTCATTTTTCAAGCTTTTTTTGGTTCAGTCTAAAATATATATGGAAGAGACTGGTGCCAGTTAAATGAGTAATAAATCTTTGTTGAATTTTTACTAAAGGAGTAGTGGGAGGTACTGGGAAGAGACGCTTTTTTCTTATTATCTTCGCAGGAAACCGCGCATATGTTTAATATAGAAGCTTACATTAGAGACATACATGATTTTCCAAAAAAAGGAATCGTTTATAAGGATATAACACCCTTATTGCAGGATGCAACTGCTACAAGAGAAACAGTGGCTGCTTTTTTGTCATTTTTGGAAGGTGAGAAAATTGATAAGGTAGTAGGTATAGAATCGCGGGGCTTCTTTTTTGCGACACTTTTGGCGCAGGAATTAAATGCAGGTTTTGTGCCCATTAGGAAGCCGGGAAAATTGCCCTACGATACATACCGGGAGAGCTATTCATTAGAATATGGGGAAGATACACTTGAGGTGCATAGCGATGCAATACAAAAAGGTGAAAAGATCCTTGTGCACGATGATGTGCTGGCAACGGGAGGTACTGCTGCGGCTGCGTGTAAACTGGTGGAGAAAATGGGAGGAGAAATTGTTCAGTGCAGCTTCTTAATGGATCTCAGCTTCTTAAAAGGAAAAGAAAAACTGGATTCATATAAGGTGGTGTCGCTGGTTAGTTATTAGTTTGTAGTTAATGGTTCTTAGTTACTGGTTAATCGTGATTGGTTAATTGGGGAATGGTTAAACAGAAAATGGTCAAATAGTTATTGGTTAATTGGTGATTGGTTAATGGAGCATGTTTTTTCCATAAACCATAAACCATAAACCATAAACCATAAACCATGAATTTTGAACTTTGAATTCTTTTAGAGTGAATTTTTTGTGACCCAGGTTTTCCAGCCAATGATGGCTTTCTGAAATTTAGTTGCTTTAGCCAGGTCCAGCTGTCGCTTTGAATAGCTGGGAAGAACCTTTTTGTTGATCTTCGAAAGTGTCTTGAAAAATGTTTTTTTCATGCCGGTTGGTTTCTATCAAAGATAGAAATTAGTTCCCAATTTCCCCTTTTTGAAAGGTATAGGGGCAAAATCGCCTTCCGAAGGTCTTTCCGGGAGGCGTGTCAAAAATGGCATTTTTGGGAGGTATTATTTCTTAGTTATAATTTCAATTACTCCTTCACTGCCTTTCTTACCATATTTTTCAATGGCCTTTGGCCCTTTTAAAACCATAACTGACTCTATATTGAGAGGGGAGATACTATTGGGATCAAAATCTTTGTCCATTTCTTTTCCGTTTACTACGTATAATGCATTAGACTGAGAAAAGTCCTTATTAGGAACATTAAAGATATTTACCTCATTATCTTTTTTATTTGACTTTTTAGAAAGATTATAGGAGGTAGATAAGTTCTCTTTACTATGAAGAATATTCTTTGTCACTGATTTTTGATCTTGCTTCTTTTCATTTTCCTGTAATATTTCTGCATCAGTTTTTAAATTAATCTCAATCACCCCGTTTACAGCACGTTTCCCATACTTCTCCACGGCAGACTCTTCTTTCAAAACATTCAAACTTTTTATTGTCTCGGGATCAATTGAATTTAGATTGAAATCTTTATCCTGGACTTCTCCGTCCACAATGATAAGTGGCTTGTTTTGCAGGGAATCGATTATGGTACTTTTATGATCAAACTGTACCGCGATGATTTCTTCTGCATCTGGAATAATCTCTCCTGTGGTTGGCTTTTCATCCTCCTTTTTTTCTAGAGTGACAAAAAGAGGTGGTTCATTCTGCATTATCCAGAAATATTCCCGGTTAATATTTTTGTTATCTCTGTCTATTTCTTTTAAATGAGCATTATAGTTGTCTATAATTTCTCCTTCGGAAATTACAATGACACCGTCTTTAGCTTTGCTACCAAGCTGTTCTTCACCCTCTTCAGGTTTTAGAACGCTCCAATCTCCCAATATTTCCACATACTTATCTACCAGCTGGGAGGCGCTATATTCTTTACCTGCAATTATGAAAAGCGGGGAGTCTCCAATACCTTGTAGCGCTCCTTCAGACTTTTTTGGAATAGCATTTTCGGGGTCCATTACCACCTTATTTCCATCGGTGTAAATAAGGAGTGGAGTGATTCCGTTAGAATTGCTTAAAGTAAGATTTCCTGAAGTACCATTTGATTTTTTTCTGAAGGAAGCCGTCACCCTTGTAAGTAATCCGTCAGAAAACTGAAGGTTGTCAAACGTAAGATCAACACCTTGCTTTTTGAAGATCCTTTGATAAGAACGCAGTGTTTCTTCATCTGAATCTTTGGTAACATAGGCTGAAACTTCAACTTTTGAAGTTATGGTTTCTTTCTGGGTAGAAATTTCCATGGCTTCTGTCTTAATATTGAAGCTGAAGATGAAAACCAGCAGGAAAGGCAGCAAGAAACTGGTCTTCCAAAAATTGGACTTTTGAGTGGCATTTTTGTTTAGCATGATAATTCGTTTTTTGATGAATGATTGATAAAACTGATTGGTAAGTGTCGGCTGGAAATTCCCGACAGATATTTTTAAAAGTGTCTTTTGATACTCCTTTTTTGAAACTTGTGCTTTAATAACTTCTTTATCTGCGAGGTATTCGAGGTTCTGAACCACGCTTTTCCTGTACAGCCATGCCAGCGGATTAAACCAAAGCAGGTAAACAGCAAGACTGGTAAGGAGTTGATCAATGGAATGCCACTGCCGGGCATGGCAGCGTTCATGCCTAAGGATCAATTCCTGTTCTGTTGGGGTATGTTGAGCGGGATCAAGAACTATGAATTTAAAAAAAGAGAAAGGTTGGGTATTTCCGCATTTTTGGATGATGTAGAATTTACCGTCTTGGGTAATTTTGTGAGTAAAGATCAACTTCAGCAGTGAAAAAAGTTCGATTAAAAACTTCAGCAGAAAAAATCCGAGACCAAGAAGATAAATTATCCCAGCGACCTGCCGCCAGTCAATCCCAGCCGATTCTTCTAAAGCACCCGGAACCGGAATATTAGAAAGATCCTGCAGGAATACAGGAGTAGCAGTGGTTTCTACCATCACTTTACGCGTGATCTTCAGAAAAGGAAGGAAGACAGAGGTAAGTATACCGACCAGGAGAAAAATTCGGTTGGTTTTAAAACTTGTGTCGTTCTTTAACAGGAAATAATAGCCCGCATAAAACAGGCTTATTAATGCTGCGCTTTTCAAGAGATGTATGATCAATTCCTGCATTACTTTTTCTTTTCAATGATTTCGAGAATCTCCCGCAACTCGTCTGCACTAATTTTTTCTTCCTTTGCAAAAAATGACACTACATTCTTATAAGAGCTGTCAAAAAATTTCCTGGTGGCCATATTCATAAATTGTTTTCGGTAGTCTTCTTTTGAAACCACAGGAATATATTGATGGGTTTTCCCATAGGCCTTATGCGTCACGAAATTTTTCTCTTCAAGATTACGCACTATGGTGGAAACGGTGTTGTAATGGAGACTTTCTTCAGAGAGCTCGGCCTTGATCTCCTTTACAAAAGCGGCTTTCAGCTTCCATAGAACACGCATAATTTCTTCTTCTTTGTTCGTGAGTTTCTCCATATTATTTATCTTTTCAACTTCTTGATTACAAACATAACTAAAAATATCGTTTCATAACTATTCTTATAGTTATTAATTTTAATGTAGTGGCTTTAGCATTTAATTAACCTGCCAAAAGAGCCGAAATTCATGCATTCGCTGAGAAACTTATATCTTCGCAAAAAAAAACTGAATGAGCATTGTTTACATTATCCTTGGATTCATTTTACTTGTAGTTGGGGGAGAGTTCCTCGTAAGATCATCTGTTGCGATCTCTTTAAAATTAAATTTATCCCGAATGGTGATAGGCTTGACAGTGGTCTCCTTCGCTACTTCGGCTCCCGAATTACTGGTGAGTTTGCAGGCAGCACTGGAGGAATTTTCAGATATTTCTCTGGGTAACGTAATAGGCTCAAACATCGCAAACATTGGGCTGGTCCTGGGAATAACCGCCATGATCTCTCCCTTGATCATTGACCGGGAATTCTACAGGTTCAACTGGCCAATAATGATGCTTTTTTCCCTGGGGCTGTTTTATTTTCTTTCCACAGAACATGTGCTATCGCGCTTTGAAGGTGCTGTTTTAGTACTGGCTATTGTGCTTTACCTTGTTTTGTTGATTCGTCGTGCCCGCCGGAAACCCGAACTTCAGCCCGATGAAGTAGATCCCGATTTAAAAGTGGCTTCTAACTTTAAGACTATTCTTTGGCTGGCTATTGGAGGTGCTGCTCTTTACTTTGGATCAGAATTCCTGGTTTCGGGTGCGGTACACCTGGCTTCGGCTTTGGGAGTGAGTGAAAGGGTGATCTCGGTTACTATGATCGCCGTAGGAACGAGTGTGCCCGAGCTGGCAGCATCGGTCATTGCAGCTATGAAACAGGAAAAAGCCATTTCCCTTGGAAACCTGATTGGTTCTAACATTTTCAATATAGCCTCGGTGCTGGGTATTACTGCCTTAATTCAGCCTGTGGTAGTAAGTTCTGCAGAGATATTAAGCAGTGATATTTTATGGATGATAGGAATTGCTTTTATTTTGGTTCCGTTGGCTTTGCTTCCGAAGCGTTATTCGTTAAACAGGTGGAAAGGTTTTCTGCTTTTTGCCGGTTATGCTGTATTTGTAAGCCTTGCCTTTGTAGGATAGGCTTTGCGTGAGGGGTCTTCTTAATAAAGTATAAAATTTTTGTAAACATCCCCCAATTTTTTAGGGGGTGTAAACAATTATTAAATATATTTGTTGCTGTTAACCCATAAAACCAATTAATAAATGGCAACTTTAAGATTCCAGGCACTCAAGGAGACTTTGAACCGCAAACCTGTAGAAATTGAAGAAAATGAACGGCGTTCAGAACTTTTTGGCCGCAACGTTTTCAGCGAAAGCGTAATGCGACAATTTCTAACTAAGGAAGCATACCAGAGTGTAAAGGAAGCCAATGCCACCGGTAAAAAGATTGACCGTACTATTGCCGATCATATCTCTACCGGTATGAAAGAATGGGCTATTTCTAAAGGGGCCACCCATTATACTCACTGGTTTCAACCCCTTACCGGAAGCACTGCCGAAAAACACGATGCTTTCTTTGAAACTATTGGTGATGGCCTTGCAATTGAAAAATTTGGAGGCGGGCAACTTGTGCAACAAGAACCTGATGCTTCAAGTTTCCCGAACGGGGGAATAAGAAATACGTTTGAAGCCCGTGGCTATACCGCATGGGATCCTACTTCTCCCGCATTTATATATGGAACAACTTTGTGTATTCCCAGTGTATTCGTTTCTTACACAGGAGATGCATTAGATTATAAAACGCCACTTTTAAGAGCGTTGCAGGCTGTTGACCAGGCTGCTACCGATGTGGCAAAATATTTCGACAAAAATGTAAGTAAGGTTCAGGCTACTCTTGGATGGGAGCAGGAATACTTTCTTATAGATTCAGCTTTGGCAGCATCAAGACCCGATATTCAGCTGGCTGGAAGAACTTTGCTGGGGCACTCTCCGGCTAAAGGTCAGCAGTTAGACGATCATTATTTTGGTTCTATTCCTTCGCGGGTACTTTCCTATATGCGCGATCTTGAAAAAGAATGTATGCTTCTTGGAGTACCTGTTAAAACCAGGCACAACGAGGTGGCACCAAACCAGTTTGAACTTGCTCCAATCTTTGAAGAAGCCAACCTGGCAGTAGATCACAACTCCCTTTTAATGGATGTAATGCATAAAGTAGCAGAGCGCCATAACTTCACCGTATTGTTTCATGAAAAGCCATTTGCAGGCATTAACGGAAGCGGGAAGCACAACAACTGGTCTTTGAGTACAGATACAGGTGTAAACCTTTTAGGGCCCGGATCTACACCAATGAAAAATCTTCAGTTTTTGACTTTTTTCATCAATACCATAAAAGCTGTAAATGAAAATGAGGAGCTGCTAAGAGCTACTATTGCCAGCGCATCAAATGACTTCAGGTTAGGTGCTAATGAGGCGCCGCCGGCAATCATCTCTACTTTTATAGGTTCTCAATTGACCCAGGTGCTTGACGAACTCGAAAAAGTTACCGATGGTAAACTTTCTCCGGCAGAAAAGACCGAACTTAAACTTAACGTAGTTGGAAAGATCCCTGAGATCCTCCTCGATAATACCGACAGGAACAGAACTTCTTCTTTCGCTTTCACCGGAAATAAATTTGAATTCCGTGCAGTAGGCTCCACTGCTAACTGTGCAGAGCCCATGACCGCTCTAAATGCAATTGTTGCAAAGCAGCTGATAGATTTCAAGAAAAAGGTTGACGCTCTTATCAAGAATAAGAAGATGAAGAAGGATGACGCTATCTTCAATGTTCTTAGAGAATACATCAAAGATTCTAAGAATATTCGTTTCGAAGGTGACGGTTATTCCGAAGAATGGGAAAAAGAAGCCGCAAAACGAGGTCTAAGTAACAATCGAAATACTCCTGAAGCTCTTAAAGCCCTTGTTAGCAAGAAGACGATGGACATGTACAAGGAACTGGAGATCATGAATAATGTGGAAATAGAGGCCCGTCATGAAATTCAGTTAGAAGAATATATCATGAAAGTGCAAATTGAGAGCCGTATCCTTGGTGATATTGCCCGCAATCACGTGATCCCAACCGCGATTAGGTATCAAAACATTTTGATCAAAAACGTACGCGGATTAAAAGAGATCTTTGCTGATGATTTCAAGGAACACTCCAAAGAGCAACTCGAGATCATTAAAGAAATTTCTGAACGTATCGAGAAGATCAATTCCGGTATTACCGAAATGATCGAAGCTCGTAAGAAGGCTAACAAACTTGAGGATGCCGAGGAAAAAGCCTTTGCATACTGTAATGATGTGAAGCCATTCTTTGAGACCATTCGCTACCATTGCGATAAGCTCGAGCTGGTAATAGACGATGAGATCTGGACCTTAACCAAGTACAGGGAATTATTGTTTACCCGATAATTTGAATTCAATAGACTTATAGGCACTTCCAATTGGGAGTGCCTTTTTTATTATATAAATTCTACGATCAAAAATTCTAAACTAATTATCTTTGACCGTAAATCTATCTACATGAGCCAGGAAATAAGTAAAAGATATGCCGGCCGCGGAGTCTCTGCCGGGAAAGAAGACGTGCACAATGCCATTAAGAATGTAAATAAAGGGCTTTTCCCAAAAGCATTTTGCAAAATCGTGCCCGATCATCTCACAGGTGATGAAGACTACTGCCTCATCATGCACGCCGATGGCGCTGGTACAAAGTCTTCCCTGGCCTATATGTACTGGAAAGAAACCGGGAATCTTGATGTGTGGAAAGGAATTGCGCAGGATGCACTTATCATGAACATTGATGACCTTCTATGTGTTGGGGCAATAGACAACATCATGCTTTCTTCTACCATTGGACGGAATAAGAATCTTATCCCGGGCGAAGTGATTTCAGCGATCATCAACGGTACAGAAGAGCTACTCCATGATCTTAAAGGCTTCGGAATAAATATCCACTCCACCGGCGGCGAAACGGCCGATGTGGGTGACCTGGTGCGTACCATCATTGTAGATTCCACAGTCACTGCACGTATGAAGCGCAGCGACGTGATCAATAATGCCAACATCAAACCCGGAAATGTGATCGTAGGTCTGGCTTCTTTTGGACAGTCGACTTACGAAAAGGAGTACAACGGTGGCATGGGCAGTAACGGACTCACTTCTGCACGTCACGATGTCTTCGGAAAGAGTTTAGCTCAAAAATACCCTGAAAGTTTTGATGCTTCAATTCCTGCTGAATTGATCTACAGCGGCTCAAAAGAACTCACCGATGCAGTTGAAGGCAGCCCTTTAGATGCTGGTAAACTTGTACTTTCTCCCACTCGTACTTATGCACCGGTCATTAAAAAGATCCTTGAAAAGTATTCCAAAAATGACATTTTTGGGATGGTTCATTGCAGTGGTGGCGCTCAAACTAAAGTGCTGCATTTTGTAGATAGCATTCATGTGATCAAAGACAACCTCTTTGACGTTCCACCATTGTTTAAACTCATTCAGCAGGAAAGTAAAACAGATTGGAAGGAGATGTACCAGGTGTTCAACATGGGGCATAGGATGGAGCTATATGTTGATGAGGCCATAGCCGAAGATCTCATCTCCATTTCAAAGTCTTTTAATGTTGATGCCAAAATTGTGGGTAGAGTAGAAGCTTCAGAAGAGAAAAAGTTGACGATTAAGAGTGAGTTTGGGGAGTTTGAGTATTATTAATTTCCCGCAGATCACGCCGATTTTCGCAGATTAAATATTGTTGACTTTTCTATGGATTCCATCTATGATGTTTTCTACGTTGAAGTTGACTAGAATTCCCAATTTTAATCCTGTTAATTTTAAATAAGTAAGCGTCTGTTTGTGATGAACTGGAGCAATAGCTTCTATCGATTTCACTTCAATTAATACCTTTTCGTGTACAAGAAGATCAATTCGAAACCCAACTTCGAGTTTTTCATCATTAAAGAAAACGGGGACAGCAACTTCTTTTCTTACAGTTAGACCTTCCTTCTTAAGTTCAGATGCCAGGGCGGCGACATAAACCGATTCTAATAGTCCGGGACCAAATGCATTGAAAACCTTGAAAATGGCTCCTCTTATCTTGTATGATATTTCATTTTCAGTCATTCCAGGAATAAGATATAAAAAAATCTGCGTGGATCTGCGCAATCTGCGGGAAACTAAAGATCCATTTTTTTTAATTTCTCCAACTTCGGTTCAATATATCTTTTACAAAAAGGAGCATCGGGATTTTTCTTGTAGTAATTCTGAATAGACTCCCTTGAAGCTTTAAATTCATTAAACTCAAGAACCTGTGTCACCAGTGGTTTCTCAAATTGCTGCTGAAGTTTTTCCAGGATCTTTCTTATTTCCACTTCATCTTCCGCAGAGAAAAAATAAACCGCACTGCGATATTTCTCCCGGAACGAATGATTTGAAGTGGAATTGTGCGTATGAAGATGCACCTCCAGAAGCCGCTCTAAATTTGCCCTTTTTGGAAGGTAATGCACAATAACAGCTTCAGAGAAAGTATCGGCGGGAGCATTGGAGGCAATATATCCCTGCTCCACCTTCAGCACGCCTTCCACCGACTGGAAAACTGCTTCGGTACACCAGTGACAGCCTCCGCCCAGGCCAATTTTGTTCGTTTTACTCATTGTTCTAAAGATACAAAAGAAGCATCATTTAGAATTACTTTGTGATCTCTGCGCTTTTTCTTTTGCGGACCCTTCGAGAAATATCTCTGCAATATCGAACATGCCCTTGCTGAATAATTTTTATCTCCAGCACAAATCCTTTTCAGAAATCCGACGGATTTATCGTAAATTTGCTGCTTTAAGGAGATGTTATGATCGAGAAATTGAATATTGTGAAGCAGCGTTTTGACGAGGTGAATGATCTTATCATTCAGCCCGACGTGATTGCCGATCAAAAGCGCTATATAGAGCTGAATAAGGAATACAAGGACCTTAAGAAACTCATGGAGGTTCGGGAGGAATATGTAAGCCTTATCAACAATAAAAAGGAGGCCGAAGAGATCATTGCCGATGGCAGTGATCCCGAGATGACCGATATGGCCAAACTTCAACTCGAAGAAGCTAAAGAGCAGATCCCGGGCATGGAGGAGAAGATAAGGATGATGCTTGTGCCAAAAGATCCCGAAGACGCCAAGAACGTGGTGATGGAAATTCGTGCCGGTACAGGTGGGGACGAGGCCAGTATCTTTGCGGGAGACCTTTACCGCATGTACACCAAATATATTGAAAGCAAAGGCTGGAAACACCAGATCGTTGACTTTAGCGAGGGTACCAGCGGCGGATTCAAAGAAATTATTTTTGACGTTACCGGCGAAGATGTCTACGGAACATTAAAATTTGAAGCCGGAGTACACCGTGTACAACGGGTACCGCAAACTGAAACCCAGGGGCGGGTGCATACCTCGGCCGCTACAGTAATGGTATTGCCCGAAGCTGAAGAATTTGATGTGGAGATCGATCCAAAAGAAGTACGGATTGACTACTTCTGTTCTTCAGGACCAGGTGGGCAGTCGGTAAACACAACTTACTCTGCAGTGCGGTTAACTCACCTTCCCACAGGATTGGTGGCGCAGTGTCAGGATCAAAAATCTCAGCACAAGAACAAAGAAAAGGCCTTCCGCGTGTTGAGGTCCAGGCTTTACGAGCAGGAGCTGGCCAAGAAGATGGAAGCCGATGCCGCCAAGAGAAACTCTATGGTTTCCAGCGGAGACAGGAGTGCGAAGATCCGTACCTACAATTATGCGCAGGGCCGTGTGACCGATCACCGAATTGGGCTTACCCTTTACGATCTCGGGAACATCATTAACGGAGATATCCAGAAGATCCTCGACGAATTACAACTAGTAGAAAATACAGAAAAACTGAAAGAGAATTCCGACGTTTTTTAGAACATAATTCCAAAAGCTGCCGCACTCCGGCAGCTTTTTTTATTTCCAGCCAATGACCACTTCCCAGCTTACCGAACAAATACGCCTCAAAAAGTCCTTTTTATGCGTGGGACTTGATGTAGATCTTGAGAAGATTCCTCAACATCTTTTAAAAGAAGAAGATCCAATTTTCGCTTTTAACAAAGCCATTATTGATGCCACCCATCACCTGGCTGTAGCTTATAAACCCAATTTGGCTTTTTACGAAGCTCATGGAATAAAGGGATGGAAAGCACTGGTAAAAACCATTAATTACCTGAACGAAAATCATCCCGATATCTTTACCATTGCCGATGCAAAAAGGGGAGATATTGGCAACACGTCGGGCATGTATGCAAAGGCCTTTTTTGAAGATTTGCAGTTTGATTCGGTCACCGTGGCCCCTTATATGGGAAAAGATTCCGTAGAGCCATTTTTGGCTTATAAAGATAAACACACCATTTTACTGGCCCTGACTTCTAACGCAGGGGCGTATGATTTTCAGACGCAAACCATAAATGGCGAGGAACTTTACAAAGAAGTGATCAAAACCTCTAAAAAATGGAATAACGGGCAAAATCTCATGTACGTAGTAGGTGCTACAAAGGCCGAATACCTGCAGGAGATACGCAAGATTATTCCTGAAAGTTTCCTCCTGGTGCCGGGAGTTGGCGCCCAGGGTGGAAGTTTGGCCGAAGTATGTAAGTTTGGAATGAACCGCAATGTAGGCCTGCTCGTAAATGCGTCCCGTGCTATTATCTATGCTTCGGAAGGAATGGATTTTGCTGAAGCAGCTGCAAGCGAAGCAGAAAAACTACAGCAGGAAATGGCAACATTCTTATAGATATTTCTTCGGAAGAAAACCTGTCAAAAATGCCATTTTTGACATCTCATTTTCTTAGTTCATGAAAGTATTTTACGATCAGTTAAACCGGAAGATTGAGCTGAAGGAAGTTCCGCAGCGAATTGTGAGCCTGGTGCCCAGCCAGACTGAATTGCTGGTTGATCTTGGGCTTGAGCAGCAAATTTTGGGAATAACTAAATTCTGTGTACATCCTGAAGACCTTCGGAAGCAGAAAAAAGTGGTGGGAGGCACCAAGCAGGTGCATTTTGACCGCATAGCAGCCCTGGAACCCGATATCATCCTCTGTAATAAGGAAGAAAATACCCGGGAAATGGTAACGGAGCTTGAAAAGATCGCTCCCGTTCATGTTTCAGATATCTACACTATAGATAATTCCCTCGAACTCATCAGGCAATACGGCGAAATCTTTGAAGTGACCGGCAAAGCTTCAGAAATAATTAAAAAGATACAGCTTGAAAAAGCAGGTTTTCAGGAATATGTAAAAGACATTCCGGAGAGAAAAGTGGCGTACTTTATCTGGAAAAATCCGTGGATGGTGGCAGGGAAAGATACTTTTATAGATCACCTGCTAGAACTTAACCGCTTCAAAAATGCCTTTTTAGAAGAGGACTCCCGTTATCCGGAAATATCACTGGCACAGCTCGATGAAAAAGAGGTGGAGGTGGTGCTGCTTTCAACAGAACCATTTCCTTTTAAAGAGGAAGATATAGAAGCTTTGGAAAAAGAAGTGAAGTTGGGCTACATCCAGATTGTGGACGGGGAATACTTTAGCTGGTATGGGTCGCGCCTTACGGCTGCTTTTACCTACTTTAGGAAAGTTCAGGCTGTTTTATCCTGACTCTGCTCCATACGACGGATCTCTTTTAAGATCTTGCATGCCTTATCGTTGAGCATATCACTCCGCAGCTTATCCACTAAAGCGAGCTCAAAAGAACGGCGCATGAGAAAGCAGTACTTCTCACGAAGCCTTTCCAACGTAGATCTGGGTTCAAATAATCGAAACATATACTTATATTACTACTGCAAAGATATCCTGCAGTTTTTCGAAGAATTCATAACTGAAAGTTAACTTTATGGTAAAACTGAGTTATATACCTCTCTCCCTTGTTAAAAAGTTAAAAGGCAGCACGATAGGTGTCAGGTTCTACAAGGGTTTAAAGGAATTATTCACTGTTCATAACCCCTTTTTAGTGGATAAGGTTTAAGGTAGAAAGAGTAACAATTTTTTAATCTGTTCAGGCTTTGCTTTAAGTCTTAATTTAGGAATCTGCACCTCCGTAACCCATAACCCGCAACGCGAAACTCGCAACCTGCAGCACTTCGGAAGCATTATCTCCATAAAATGTCATTTTCAGCACCTCTTCCTAGCCTTTTTGTTAACCGACAATTTTCCCATACCAGTAGAGATTTCTCAGTCGCTATAAAAGCTCCTTCGAAAGGACAAAAGGAAACCTGTAACAGAACAAAATCTGCAACCTGCAACAGGATGAACCCGCAACGCGCAACCCTTCCGTAGCATTACCTCCTTAAAATGACATTTTTGACACCTCTTCCTGGCCTTTTTGTTAATCGACAATTTTCCCATTCCAGTAGAGATTTCTCAGTCGCTATAAAAGCTCCTTTGAAAGGACAAAAGGAAACCTACAACCTGGACAAACGTGTAACCTGCAACCTGCAACAGGACAAAAACCCGCAACCCGAAACTCGAAACTTGCAACCCGTAACCCTTTCGTAGCATTACCTCCTTAAAATGCCATTTTTGACACCTCTTCCTGGCCTTTTTGTTAACCGACAATTTTCCCATTCCAGTAGAGATTTCTCAGTCGCTATAAAAGCTCCTTTGAAAGGACAAAAGGAAACCTGTAACAGAACAAAACCCGCAACTCGCAACCTGCAACCTGCAACAGGACAAAACCTGCAACCCGCAACAGCAATGCTTCAACAGAATCGAGACTTTTTGTACAGCTAAAATGGGTTAAACATTAATCCTTAAACCTTAGTCTTTTCTAGTCCTGCAAAGCAAAAACGCGCTTCAGTAGATTGGTGGTACGGGCAGAAAAGTCGTTTCTTATTTCCTTTTCTTCAACTGCGATCATGGTATAGACACCTTCAAGAGCCTGTTGTGTCACATAATCGGCAAGATCGGGATTGACGTCATTGGTGAGCGGAATGGCGTTGTATCTCTCTATAATTTTTGTCCATACCTGGGTAGCTCCAACTTTTTCAAGGGAATTGGTGATCACAGGGTTGAATTTTGAATAGAGAGGCTCTGTCGTTTTATTGGCCAGGTAAGTGGTTGCGGCAATGTCATCTCCCAGTAAGATATTTTGAGCGTCGGTGAAGGTGATCTGCTTTACGGCATCAACAAAAATAGGTGTGGCTTCCTGTACCGCATCTTCAGCGGCGCGGTTGAGTACACGTAAACCTTCATCGGCCAGAGAACTCAAACCAATGTCGCGTAGCGTTTGATCTACTTTTTGTAATTCGGGAGGAAGTCCAATGCGCACCAGTTCATTTTTAAAGAAACCATCCTCCTGTGTAAGTTTGGTCACCTGCTTGTCTATCCCAAAATCGAGCGCCTGTCGCAGGCCTGCGGCTACTTCGGCATTAGAAATTCCTGTTCCTTCTTGCGGAAGGGAATCGGCAATTTGTTGTAATTCGGCACAGCCGAACAAAAGCGGGAGAAATATAAGGGTTACAAATTTTTTCATGATAATTTTTTCCAAAGATAGTTATTAAAATTCCCGCTTTTTGCCGGGCTAATTTTTACTCTTAATTATATAAATACTATGGTCTTGTTATTGTAAACGAGCGTTTTTCGGTCAATATGTAATTTTATCGCCCTTGCCAGAACTACTTTTTCCAGATCCCTGCCTTTGAGGATAAGATCGTTTATAGAATGGGTGTGAGAAATTCGGGTAATATCCTGTTCAATAATAGGACCTTCATCTAACTGGGCGGTGACGTAATGTGAGGTCGCACCAATGATTTTTACTCCGCGTTTATAAGCAGAATGATAAGGTTTGGCACCTGCAAAAGCTGGCAGGAAAGAGTGGTGGATATTGATGATGCGATTTGGATATGCTTCAATCAAACCATCGGGAATTATCTGCATATACCTTGCAAGAACAAAAAAATTGATCTTATGTTGGCTTAATAATTCCAGGTGTTTACTTTCTGCTTCCTTTTTGTTTTTGGGGCTAACCGCGATGTGGTGAAAGGGAATGTCAAATTTTTCTGCTATAGATCCCAGGTCTTTATGATTACTAATAATTAATGGAATGTCGACAGGAAGTTCGCCGGCTTTGTGCCGGCCCAGGATATCATAAAGACAATGATCATACTTTGACACAAAAATCGCCATTTTTAATCTGGCTTCTGCCGAATACATACGCCAAAACATTTGATATGGCACTGCCAGTTCTTCAGAAAATGCTTCCTTAAGAGAATCAATATTTGTAGCATCTAAAAACTCGCATTCCAGCCTCATTACAAATATGGAATTTTCTACATCTACATATTGATCAATGTACACTATGTTTCCTTTACGATTAAAAATGAAGGAGGTCACATTGGAGATGATCCCTGCCTTATCGGGGCAATGAATGAGGAGTATAAATCGAGACATTTTTGTAAAAATAGAAGTTTAAAAGTAGGCATTTCCCTTCATTCCCACTAATGTGCAGTAGAGATTGAGCTATTCTTAAATTAGCTGTACGACTATTTCTATTTTCGTAAATTGCAGGCTTTAATAGAAGATAAAATTCAATATGGAACAACAAGCTCCTTATAAACCCAACAATAAAGTAAGAATTGTAACCGCAGCTTCGCTCTTTGACGGGCATGATGCCGCCATAAATATTATGCGCCGTATCATCCAGTCTACAGGAGTAGAGGTAATTCACCTGGGGCATGACCGCAGTGTGGAGGAGGTGGTGAATTGTGCAATCCAGGAAGATGCCAATGCCATTGCCATGACCTCCTATCAGGGCGGGCATACCGAATATTTTAAATATATGCACGACCTGCTTAAGGAAAAAGGGGCCGGGCACATCAAGATCTTTGGCGGCGGCGGCGGAGTAATTCTGCCTGAAGAGATCAAAGAGCTTGAAGAATATGGGATCACCAGGATCTATTCTCCCGATGACGGCCGCGAACTTGGGCTGCAGGGAATGATCAACGACCTGGTGAAAAAATCTGATTATCCGCTGGGGGGCAGCCTTAACGGGGAGGTAGAAGAGTTGGAGAAGAAAACCCCGGGAGCTATTGCAAGGGTGATTTCGGCTGCCGAGAATTTTCCTGAAGTTGCCAAAGAAACTCTTGATAAAATTCATTCTGAAAATAAAGAAAAAGAGATCCCTGTGCTGGGAATTACCGGAACAGGTGGCGCCGGAAAATCTTCTTTGGTAGATGAGCTTGTACGCCGGTACCTAATGGATTTTCCTGAAAAAACTATAGGAATCATTTCTGTAGATCCTTCAAAAAGGAAGACCGGCGGAGCCCTTTTAGGAGACCGTATCAGGATGAATGCGATCAATAATCCGCGGGTTTATATGAGGTCTTTGGCTACCCGTCAATCGAACCTTGCCCTGTCAAAATACGTTGCTGAAGCCATTGAGGTGCTAAAAGCCGCAAGTTATGACCTTATTGTTCTGGAAACTTCGGGAATTGGGCAGAGTGATACAGAGATCCTGGAGCATTCTGATGTTTCACTTTATGTGATGACGCCCGAATTTGGTGCGGCTACGCAGCTGGAAAAGATCGATATGCTCGACTTTGCCGATCTTGTAGCGATCAATAAATTCGATAAACGTGGTGCTTTAGACGCCCTTCGTGATGTGAAAAAACAGTACCAGCGCAACCACGGATTGTGGCATGAAAACCCTGATAGTCTTCCTGTTTTTGGAACAATCGCTTCTCAATTCAACGATCCCGGTATGAACACGCTCTACAAGCAGATCATGGACAGGATCGATGAGAAAGTTGGAAGTAAGTTTAGTTCTACTTTCAACATCTCAAAGGAAATGAGCGAAAAGATCTTTGTGATCCCGCCAAACAGGACGCGATATCTTTCTGAAATTTCAGAAAATAACCGCAGCTATGATGAGAAAGCAGCCTCACAGGCTGAAGTTGCTCAAAAGCTCTACGGAATATACAAAACCATTGAATCGGTAACCGGGACTAAGGTCGGTCTGAATCAATACGGACTCGAAGAAGATGAGCTGAAGGATGCCACAACTTCAGAAAATGAGGAGCTGGTAAATCTGCTGAAGAAAGAGTTTGATAAAGTAAAAATGGATTTCGATCCATACAACTGGGAGATCGTTACCGGGTGGGATGAAAAGGTAAATAAATATAAAGATCCTATCTACTCCTTTAAGGTGCGCGATAAGGAAATCAAAATTGAAACCCATACCGAATCTCTTTCTCATACGCAGATCCCGAAGGTTGCACTACCAAAATACCAGGCCTGGGGTGACATTTTAAGATGGTGCCTGCAGGAAAATGTACCGGGAGAATTCCCTTATACTGCGGGATTGTATCCTTTCAAAAGACAGGGAGAAGATCCTACCAGGATGTTTGCGGGAGAAGGTTCCCCCGAGCGTACCAACCGCCGTTTTCATTACGTGAGTATGGGCTTGCCGGCAAAGAGGCTTTCTACAGCATTTGATTCGGTTACGCTTTACGGAAACGATCCCGACCATCGCCCTGATATCTACGGAAAGATCGGTAATGCCGGAGTTTCCATCTGCTGTCTTGATGATGCGAAGAAGTTATACTCTGGTTTTGATCTTGCCGATCCTATGACTTCTGTAAGTATGACCATTAACGGCCCCGCGCCAATGTTGCTTGGATTTTTCATGAACGCTGCTATAGATCAGCAGTGTGAGAAGTACATCAAAGAAAACGGCCTTGAGAAAGAGGTGCAGGAAAAGATCGATAAGATCTATGCTGAAAAAGGTATGGGGCAGCCGAAATATCGAGGTGAACTTCCGGAAGGAAATGACGGCCTCGGACTCATGCTATTAGGTGTAACGGGAGATCAGGTGTTGCCTGCAGATGTTTATGCAGATATTAAAGAAAGAACGCTTAGCCAGGTGCGGGGAACTGTACAGGCAGATATCCTGAAGGAAGATCAGGCGCAGAACACCTGTATCTTTTCAACAGAATTTGCTTTGAGATTGATGGGTGACGTACAGGAATATTTTATTCAGGAAAATGTGCGGAATTTCTATTCGGTTTCTATTTCAGGTTATCACATCGCGGAAGCCGGAGCCAACCCAATTACGCAGCTCGCCCTAACGCTTGCCAACGGGTTCACTTATGTGGAATATTACCTGAGCAGGGGAATGGATATCAATAAATTCGGGCCGAATTTATCGTTCTTTTTCTCTAACGGAGTTGATCCCGAATATGCGGTAATTGGAAGGGTAGCGAGAAAGATCTGGTCAAAAGCAATGAAGTATAAGTACGGTGCAAATCCGCGGGCGCAGATGCTGAAATACCACATCCAAACCTCCGGAAGATCATTGCACGCACAGGAAATTGATTTTAATGACATAAGAACTACGCTTCAGGCGCTTTATGCTATTTATGACAATTGTAATTCTTTGCATACCAATGCTTACGATGAAGCTATTACTACGCCTACAGAGGCTTCAGTAAGAAGAGCGATGGCTATACAATTGATCATCAACAAAGAGTTAGGGTTAACAAAGAATGAGAATCCAATTCAGGGAGCATTTATAATAGAAGAGCTTACCGATCTTGTGGAGGAAGCTGTACTTAAAGAGTTTGACCGCATCACCGAAAGAGGCGGTGTTCTTGGTGCAATGGAAACCATGTACCAGCGTAGTAAGATCCAGGAAGAGAGTCTTTACTACGAAACCCTGAAACACAATGGAGATTTCCCAATCATTGGAGTAAATACTTTTCTGAGCTCTACAGGTTCGCCAACTGTGACTCCTGGAGAAGTAATCCGTGCCACCGAAGAGGAAAAACAGAGTCAGATCCAAACTTTGCAGGACCTGCATGAGGCGAAGAAGGAACTGGAACATGAAACGCTCGAAAAGGTGAAAAATGCAGCCATTCAGAATGAGAATATTTTTGAGGTGCTTATGGAAGCTACAAAGGTTTGTTCATTAGGACAGATCACTACAGCTTTATTTGAAGTAGGAGGGCAGTACAGGAGAAATATGTAAGAAAATAAGCTCTTCAGTATTGTGATTATTTTTATATTTACTGAATAAGGTTCATAGTTCAATTGATTTTGCGTGCGATCCAGCAGCAGTTTCGGAGTGGTAAGTATTTTTATCAAATTATACATTTAGAATATTAAAATCTAAACCTCCTATACATATAAATCTATAATTACAACGTCATCATTTAAACTAAAGTTGAATGGCTATGAACCTTTTTCTTTATGAAAAGAGATTTTTTGGAGCTTTCAGATAAACTGGATCTTGCCAATTTTTTAGGTATTACAGTAAAGCAATTAGATTTTAATCTCTATAACACTGAAGGGCGATATAACTCTTTTTCTATTCCCAAAAAAAGTGGAGGGAAGAGGATAATATTAGCTCCTATTCCTTCCTTGAAAACAATACAGGCTAAACTTGAGAAAGAATTCAGTAAACATTATAAAATTAAAAACCATGTACATGGCTTTGTTTCTAAAAAAGGTATAAAGAGTAATGCGAAAATCCATATTAAGCAGAATCATGTTTTAAATCTGGATCTAGAAAATTTTTTTCCTTGTATCAATTTTGGTAGAATTCGAGGAATTTTTTTAAAAAATCCTTTCAATTTCAATCAAGAAGTTGCCAGTTTATTGGCGCAATTATGCACTCAAAATAATCAGCTGCCGCAAGGAAGTCCTTGTTCTCCTGTTCTTTCTAATTTCATTTGTAGGAGATTAGATAATGAATTAAGAAAACTTGCAGCTGGTAATAAATGTTACTATAGTAGATACGCTGATGATATTACTATTTCTACCAATCTGAAGTTTTTTCCCGGAGGAATAGCTAAAATTATTCAGGAAAAAATAGAACTAAGTTACCCGGTTTTAAAGATTGTGAAAAGCAACGGGTTTATTGTTAATTAATCTAAAGTATCGATTCGAAAACCTTATGAACAACAATATGTTACGGGGCTAACTGTGAATGAGAAAGTTAACGTGAAAAGGATCTTTCTACGAAAAGTTAGAGCTATGCTTCATGCTTGGGAGGTTTATGGTTTGGAAGATGCTGCCAAAGAACATTTTAAAAGTCATTCAGTAAGACATAAAGGAAAAAATAATAAAGAGCTTTTTAGAAGAATACTAGAAGGGAAACTCTTATTTATTTCGGATATACGAGGAAAAGATGATCCTCTTTTCAAATCTTTACTTACTAAATTTCAGAAACTTACTACCGGTAGAAGTCTTCAAAATTATCTTTCATATCAAGGAGAAAAGATTCAGATCTTCACAGAAGGTAATACGGATTGGATGCATTTAAAAGCCGCTCTTAATTCGTTAAGTGTAATTAATCTCCATTACTCTAATCTTAATTCTATGATTGAAATTGTTGAATATGAGCATAATTATGTGATTGGAGACTCCAAGTTAAAGGGACTTCTAGAGGGGCACTTAATTTCTAAGTCCAAAAAGCCAATAATTGCAATATTTGACTCGGATAATCTTCAAAAGATTGGAGAATTTGCACCCGTTACTGCAAGGAAGTATAATAAGTTTGAAAAAAGTGTCTACACTTTTTATTTACCTAAACCTTCACATAGAAAAACATCAAAAAATTGTATTGAACATTATTATAAAGACTCAGATTTAAAACTGAAGAATAAAGATGATCGTCGACTATACTTAGCTTCAGAATTTGATGGTGTAACTGGAAAACATAAAGAGATAGCAGGTATAAGATGTACCTTAAGTCAGAAAAAGTTGAGTACTACAGAGGGTATTATAGATAACAACGTCATAGATGAGAACGAGAATAGTTTAGCTCTTTCCAAAAAAGATTTTGCTCAAAACATTTATGATCAAACTGAATCACATCGAACAGTGAATTTTGATAGTTTTAAGATGATTTTTGATATCATCAGTAGTATCATAAATGATATTCAAAGGGAGCCAACTTAGTTACCTCAGTTATGTTCTTATTGGTGCCCATCCCTACTGTTTACTGAAAATCGAATAGGTTTTTAATTTTTTACTATTCTACTTTAGGAAATCGTGAAAAATTTTTAATCGGTTTCTCAAAGCAGTAGAAATTAAACACCTTATTTTAACTGAGATATATACTAGCCTTCCATCGAAAAATATGCTGATCTGCGTTGGCAACAGATTTTGGGAATTATGCCTATGTACGAGGAGAAGGTATTCTGAGGTATAAAGTGTTATCTTCTAAAGTAAATTTAGGATTACCTCAAGCTATTTTCAAACCTCACAGGTTTTTAAAACCTGTGAGGTTTTTTCGTGAGAGGTTGTTTTTCTACGAAACCTAATAGGTCTTAGAGACCTGTTAGGTTTTTTATATCATGGGTTTACGATAACTGACTTCCCTTATTCCAGCCAAGCCTGCAAGGTCTTTTTTGACCGTGTAGGTTATATAGTAGAAAGAGAAAGATCACAAGTTCCTAGAACCTTTCAGGTCTGGAGTAGACAATATTCCAGTCCTCCAGACCCTACTTCTGTAGGCAGATATATAACAAGATAAACTTTAGGAGAAGTAGTAATTTACCTGATATCATTGTTTTGGAAAGGGGTCTCAAAAATGGCATTTTTGAGACCCCTTTTCGAAAATCGTTTTTATTCAGAAGTAAACTAGAAAACTAGTCCTCCCCGTCAAATGGATTATCAAAAGGAATGTTGTCATCTGGATCTACATCATCATAATTCACTCCCGGAGGATTAAATAATCCCCAGCGATCAATTATGTAGTTCCACTGGTCAAAATTCTTCACCCATTCTGCGAAGAGCACGCGGAATTCTTCAACCTCGGCCTTCAAAAGATCAAGATATTCCACCTCTTTAAAACCTTCTATTAAAAATCCGTTGCAACCTACAGAGATTTCGCGGGCGCACTTGCGAATCACTGCGGCATTCTCCATCTTTATGTCATAGAGGTCGACACCTTCTGCTCCGGCTATTTTGGGTGCAAGCTGAAGGGCATCAGTATACATATTCCTGGCAACTGAAGCAGCAAATTCATTTTCTTCAGGTACCAGTTGCATGATCCTCTCCACAATATCAAGGATCTCCATAGCCTTTTTATACAAAGGCATACGCTCATTTTGTCTTTATTCACAAAGCAAGGTATTAGGCTGGAGATTCATCTTCAATGTTACTGGCGGAATTGTCCTGGTGAAGTTTCCACTTCTCGTAGTTCACGAGATCATCACTTACCAGTGCAAGGCAGGCCGCAATTACTCCTGCGTCATCAAGAAAACCGGCGACGGGAATAAAATCGGGGATGAGGTCCAGGGGCATAAGTACGTAGAGCAAAGCTCCCACAACTGCAGCAATAGTTTTCCAGGGCACTTCCCTGTAATTGCCATTCCAGTAATCCCGAACAAGGCTAAACATACTTTTTGCCTTGGCCAGGTATCCGCTCATCGATTCATTGTTACGGAATTTGTCTTCAATTTTTTGCTCTTTTGCAAGTACCTTTTTAAGGTCCTTTTGTTCTACCTTCTCTGCCTGTTCATTAAGAGCGCGATTTGCCTCTTCGGGGCTAATGTCTTTCATAATTGTTTAATCTTAATTTTTATTTTGGTTTAGTTGTCCGGTTCTTTTTAATATATTATCAATGGTATATTCCGCAGCACTTTTAATCTTTGAGAGCTCCCGCCATTCAATTGGTGTCGCAACGCCTGCATCTTCAGTGGCTCTTAAGGAATAAGGGCATACAGCTGTTTGGGCGTATGCATTCCGCAGATAATCTACAAAAATTTTTGATCCGCGCTTTTCTTTTCTTATTTCCGTAGTGAATAATTCTGGATGGCGCTGTTCTGCTTCTTCTGCTATTTCGCGGGCTGTTGCTTTTACCTGGTCAAAATCTTTTCCTCTTCTTATTTTGTAGTATAAATGTAAGCCGCTTTTCCCGCTGGTCATAAGGGAAGGATCTATGTCTTTCTCTTTCAGTATTTCTCGCAGTGCCTTAGCCCCTTTCTTTATTTTTTCAAAATCATCATCGGAAGGATCCAGATCAAAGATGATTTTATCAGGCTGCCGTAATTTGTCTTTTTTGCTCAACCATATATGAAATGCCACGGTACCCTGGTTGGCTATGTACACAAGCGTTTTGGTGTCATTGCAAAGAATTTGTGTGTTTGATCCTTCTTCGGTTTCAATTTCTACAGTCTTTATAAAATCGGGAAAATAATCTGAAATGCTTTTTTGATAGAAACCGTTGTTGTTAATTCCGTTTGGAAATCGGTGCAGGGTAAGCGGCCTGTCCTTTAGAAAAGGAAGCATGAGAGGGGCAATTTTTTCATAATATTTCACCATGTCTCCCTTGCTGATCTTTTTCTTCGGAAAAATGATCTTGTCATAATTAGAAATCTCTACCCCGGCAACTGTCATTCACTACAGATTTTTAGATTCTTCTTGTGCTATTTGATTCAGTGTCCTTCCTGAAGTGACGCTTTTAGACTGAGTACTTACAGGGTTGCGGCGGGCATCGGCTTCAGCATCATCCTGCTTCATAAGCAGCCAGTTTCCCTTCATCTTTCCGCCTTTCATTTCCACAAGATTATAGCCGCCTTTAAGCTTTTTTCCGTGAAGGGTGACTTCAATACTGCCTGCATCAAAGCTTTCTTCCAGGGAAATAAGCTTACCATCTTCATTTTTTTTATTGCTCTCAATGGTGCCGGTGTCCCAAATCATTACTGTACCCCCGCCATATTCTCCCTTTGGAATTACTCCTTCAAAATCGGCATAAGCAATTGGATGATCTTCGGTAGGGATCGCCATTCTCTTTATTGAAGGATCTGTGCTGGGACCTTTGGGTACCGACCATGACTTAAGGGTATTGTCAATCTCCAGCCTGAAGTCATAATGAAGGTTCGTGGCATCGTGCTTCTGAATTACGAATATGGGTTGCTTATTTTTCTTTTTGGATGGTACATCCCGCGGCTCACCAGTCTTGCTGAAATCCCTTTTTTCATTATAACTTTTCATGCTATTCAAATTTTTGCACATTCCGCAGGTTGGAAAATGTACAAAAAATGCTTCTGTGCCTTCGTTAAAGAAGTCTCAAAACTTATTCTGAAATAAAATAAATATGGATGGAAGGTTGTTTTTGCATGAAGTTTATTTTAGATACTTTTACCGCGTGTAATCTTTAGCACCAAAAGAATTAAATGGAAGGAATTTGGGTATTTGCCATTGCGGTGTTTACAGGGTTTATTGCTATTAATAATCCTGTAGGAAATGTGCCTATATTCCTTAGCCTGACCCGCCAGGCAGATAGGCCTACAAAAAAGAAGATCTCCAAAAAGGCCACTTTTACAGCCTTTGTTATTGTCTCTGGATTTATAATTCTGGGTAAATATATTTTTGATTTTTTTGGACTTACCATTCCTGCCTTTAAGATTACCGGGGGCATCCTGGTATTTTTTGTAGGTTTTGAAATGATTCGCGCGCAGGTATCAAGTATTGACAACCAGACAGAAATAAACTTCAACGAAGAAATATCTATTTCGCCGCTTGGGATTCCTATCCTTGCCGGTCCCGGTACTATTGTTACAGCAATGAACTTTACTACTACCGCCACCTACCTGCAATTAGGAATTATTCTGGTGATGTTTGCGCTGGTAATGTGGCTAAATCACCTGGCATTTCTCTCAAGTGAATACCTTGTGCGCTATATTGGAGCCAACAAAATTGTGGTGGTAGAGAAAATCATGGGTCTTATAATTGCAATTATCGGCGTTAACATGCTGATAGAGGGGATTCATATTGCTTTTATGGAATAGAAAAGCTATTCAAAATAATAAATTGATTTATAGTAGGTTATCAATTTAATAGTTGTATCTTCGCAGTCAATTTAATTTTATATAATGAATAAAGGTACAGTTAAGTTCTTTAATGAATCAAAAGGTTACGGATTTATTAAAGACGAAGAATCAAATGATGAGTATTTCGTACATGCTAATGGTCTTGTAGATGAGATCAGACAGGATGACGAAGTAACTTTCGACCTTGAAGAAGGTAGAAAAGGTGTAAATGCAGTAAACGTGAGACAAGCTTAGTCTCAATTTTTGATATTTATATTCTTAAGCCTTACTATTTAGTAAGGCTTTTTTTATGCCTTACCCGAAAATACATCTGTGGATGCTGGAATTTTTATTACCTTAATTCCATGAAAAGAATTATCTTTTTTATGTTCCTGAGCCTGCAGCTCTCCGCCCAGGAATTAATGATAAAAAAAGGAATTGTCGTAGATGACTTCAAGGTCTCTGACACCCTCCAGGAAAGTTATGCCCTTTATCTTCCCACCACCTATCAAAATAACAAATTATGGCCGGTACTTTTCTTGTTTGACGGAGAGGGCAGAGGTAAGGCTGCTGCACAATTATTCCAGTCTACTGCCGAGGAGCAGGGTTACATCCTTGTCTCTTCAAATAATATAAGTGAACAAAATGAATTAAAGGAAAATGCCGTTATTGCCGCGAGGTTGTTACAACGAGTCGCGAATATTTTACCTTTAGATTCCCGGCAAATAGCCGCTGCAGGTTCTATGACTGGTGGTAAGGTGGCAAGTTCGCTGCCTCTTATTTTTGATAATATTTTGGGTGTTGTGGCAGTTGGAGACCACTGGGTGAATTTTAACCTGCTCGATAATAAAAAGAATTTCCTCTTTATTGGAATAGTAGGAGATGAACAATTTTCGGGTCGGGCAATGAATAGCACTGCAGCTGCTCTTTCCCAACTCAGGTTTCCCACACAGATCTATACTTATTCCGGAGGGGAAGACTGGCCTGTTCCAGAGATCATTTCCAGTGCCGTGGGCTCTCTTACGCTTGAAGCTATGCGCGAAGGGAATCGTCCTTTAGACAATCAGCTCATTGAACAGTTGTACCGTAACGATCTTTCCCGCGTAAACAGGCTAATGAGCCAAAATCAACTTATAAATGCCGAAGTTCTTCTGGAGGTGATGGAAGAAAAGTACGATAAGCTGGTGAATATGGCAGAAATAAGGTCAAAACAGGACCAGTTGTTGCGTTCCCGGAATTACGACCAGCAAAAACGCCAGCAAGTAAGCATTCTTGAAAAAGAATCGAGACTGCTGGATGATTTTGTTTATTACCTGGAAGAGGATATTCGCACCGCAAATTTTGAAAATCTCGGCTGGTGGAATTACCAGAAAAATCAGTTGGATTCTCTGGCACAAAGAAAACATGGGGAGGCAAAAATGGCACTTCGGTTAAAAGATTTTATAAAAGAATATATTCATCTTAAACGCCAGGACATGAGTAAATCTCGTGTGCCCCTGGAGAGTGAACTTATAGCAAATATGATCCAGACTATCTTTGATCCCAAAGCTTTTGGTGCCTATAAAAATATTATTTCACTAAGTGCGCAAGACAATGATTTCCCCACAGCCTACTTCTACCTTGAAGAAATGCTGAAGCACGGTTATAAAGACATGCAGGAATTATATAACATTGAAGGAACTTTGGGTTTACGTTTAACCCCGGAATACAACCAGATTATTGAAAATTACCTGGGCGCCTCGAGATATTATGATTCTAAAGAAGAGTCTCAAAAATGAGGTTTTTAAGCATCTTCCTGTTTCTGTTGTTCCCGGGTGTGGTCATTGGGCAGCAGGACTCTACATTTATTGCATTTCAGGAAGAGATCAATTCAGAATTTAAAGATGCGGCCACTTCTCCTTTGTCAGAAAAGGATCGGGAAAGTTTTGAAGCTCTGAATTTTTTTCCGTTTGATCCTGACTTCAGGATTGAAGCTGAATTTTTGAGAACTCCTCAGGAAGTTCCGTTTGCTATGCCCACTACTTCTGAAAAAAAGAAGATGTATGTGAAGTATGGCGAATTGTATTTTACTCTTAAAGGAAAAGAATTTAAACTGAATGTTTACCAGAGCCTGACACTGTCACAAACTGAAGAATACAAAGACTACCTGTTTTTGCCTTTTACAGATCCTACTAACGGAGTGACTACTTATGGAGGAGGAAGATATCTTGATTTAACGATCCCCGCCACCAAGGTGGTTCAGCTGGATTTCAATAAAGCTTACAATCCTTATTGTGCTTATAGCGGCGGCTATTCCTGCCCCAATCCGCCGGCCGAAAACAAGCTGGGAATACCTGTAACCGTAGGGGTGAAGAAGTACGGGAAGCACTAGCTCAGTTTAGATAACCAGATTCCGATTAAAACGGCAGCAATTCCCAGGAAGATACTTCCGGCAGAATATATCCCAAAGTTGATGTAATCTCCTGCTTTCAGCAAAGCCTGGTTTTCAAAGCTAAATGCCGAAAAGGTGGTGAACCCGCCACAAAATCCGGTGGCGAGCAGCAAAGTTGTGTTAGGGGAAATGGCCTCCTGTTTCATTCCCAATCCTAATATGAACCCTATCAAAAGACTTCCGAAGAAATTAACCAGCAGCGTGCCCAGCGGGATGGAAGAAACTGAGTTGAGGTTTTTTGAAATTAGAAATCGAAGGGCACTGCCAAATCCCCCGCCAAGAAAAACCAGTAGCACCTGTTTCATTATTCTACCGGAATATAAATTTCTGTGACCCAGAGCGCCGGATTGTCAATTTTAGTAGGGTCGGTAATCAGCATCTCAAAAGGTTGACCTTGTGCATTTACAATTAAACCGTTTTCTTCAATATAGCGGTAAGTGCGTTCCCAGGCTTCGGAAGCATTCTTGTGATGCCCATTAAGAGTGGTTTTAACCACTTTTTGAGGCTCGAGATAACCATTAAGGATCTCACTTCCGGCAGGAGTAATCACCTGGTTTGGGGTAGGAACACCGGCTGAAAAAATCGTAGTGCCATTGCGGTCATCCCGCTGATTATAAATAATAAGAGGCTGCCCGCTTATTGAAATGTTGTTCTGGTTCATGTACAGTTTCACCTGTTCAATCATACTGGCTGCACGGGTATTGACCTCACCCATGCGTGAGGCGGTAGTGGTGTACATATAATATCCTCCACCATGTTCGGTCACCCCATCTACATTTATAGAATAGGCCTCCATCTTTCTAATGACGTGCTGTTCCAGGTTCTCAATACTCTGTTCAAAGATGGGAAGAAAAACTTCAGCGAGTTCTTCATCCTGTACGGTAAAAGCCAGTTTTTCCTTAAAGCTTTGATTGCCTTCCAGCTTCCAGGTGACCCGTGTGCCTTCGTCTTCGGGAGTGAAGGTCCAGGTGATTTTACCTTCGGCTTCACCAATTATGGTTTGTGTCTTCAATATTTGTTCAATATTTGAATACGGGATTGCTGCTGTCGTTACTATACTTCCATCTCTTATGGCCTCTGCCTGCCATGAAATAACTGTGTCTTTTTCAGAAGTCGCTCCGGCAACATTGAGGTCCATTCCTTCAATTTGGGTCCAGGCTTCCCACGATTTCCAGTTCGAAAAATCGGCAACCTCTCGAAATAGCATTGGCGCAGGCGCATTAATGAGCTTGCTGGTCTCAACTTTGTATTGGCCATCTTGAGTGGCAATGTATATGGAGCCTGCGATAAAGAGGATTAACAGCAGGAAAAGAAGGTACTTTAAGATCTTCATGATGTGAGG
Organism: Salinimicrobium sp. WS361; assembly: GCF_050750585.1. Classification (NCBI taxonomy): domain Bacteria; kingdom Pseudomonadati; phylum Bacteroidota; class Flavobacteriia; order Flavobacteriales; family Flavobacteriaceae; genus Salinimicrobium; species Salinimicrobium sp. WS361. The sequence continues at coordinate 25,155 of NZ_JBOJLM010000019.1, read as the reverse complement.
CGGGTTTATAGTATTTACTATGCTAATATAAATAATTTGAAAATGTTAATTCTTACATTTGTTAACTAATGGTGAAAGTCCTGCAGGTTGGAAATTTATACTGCTTTCCTTCCTGAAAGTTTCTCCGACACTTTTAATAATTAAACTCTTAAAAATGAAAATTAAAGCTTATTTGATGCTGTTTTTTGCGGCAACAATTCTTTTTTCCTGCGCAGATTCCAAGATGGAAAATCCTGCAGCTATGGGAGAAGTTGATCAAACCGACGATTTTGATTATCAGGTAGATGAATTTGCAGATATCAAGATCTTGCGGTACCAGATTCCCGGCTGGGAAGATCTTAGCCTAAAGGAGCAAAAACTGGTGTATTACCTTGTACAGGCCGGTCTTAGCGGGAGAGATATTATTTGGGACCAGAACTATAAACACAACCTTAAAATTAGGGAAGCCCTTGAGAATATCTACACCAGCTACGAAGGAGACAAAACTACCGATGACTGGAAGAATTTTGAAACCTACCTTAAGAGGGTGTGGTTCTCTAATGGGATTCACCACCATTACTCAATGGACAAGCTGAAACCTGAATTCAGCAAAGAATATTTTGATACCCTTCTTAGCGAGACCAACACTCAGTTTACAGGAGAGGCGTATGAAGTGATCTTTAATGATAAAGACGCTAAAAAGGTGAACCTTGATGAATCTAAAGGTTTGGTTGAAGGTTCTGCGGTTAACTTTTATGGTGAAGGCATCACTGCAAAAGATGTTGAGCAGTTCTATGCCAACAAAAAATCCCCAAACCCAAACAGACCTTTGGCGTTTGGTCTTAATTCAAAACTCGTAAAGGAAAACGGGCAAATCGTAGAAAAGGTTTACAAGAGTGGCGGCATGTATGGCCCTGCAATAGACAAGATCATCTTCTGGTTGGAAAAGGCAAAAGGAGTTGCCGAAAATCAGCAGCAAGCAGATGCACTTGGGCTGTTAATAAAGTATTACACCACCGGAGATCTTCAAACCTGGGATGACTACAATATCGCATGGGTTGAAGCTACCGAAGGAAATATTGACTACATCAACAGTTTTATCGAAGTTTATAACGACCCGCTTGGTTACACAGGTTCTTACGAAACTATTGTGCAGATCAAAGATTTTGATATGAGCAAGAAGATGCAGGTGCTTGAAGAAAACGTGCAATGGTTTGAAGACAATGCACCTTTGATGGAAGAGCACAAGAAAGATTCTGTGGTAGGGGTTACTTACAAAACAGTGATCGTTGCAGGAGAGGCAGGAGATGCTTCGCCTGCTACTCCTATTGGTGTAAACCTTCCTAACTCTAACTGGATAAGAAAAGAGCACGGTAGTAAATCTGTCTCTCTTGGAAATATCATTAACTCATACAACAATGCCGGCAGCACTGGCAGGCTTGAAGAATTTGCTCATGATGAAGAAGAGATCACTCTTGAAAAAGAATACGGGCAACTTGCCGATAAACTTCATACCGCACTTCACGAAGTGGTAGGTCATGCTTCAGGGCAACTTAATCCTGGAGTTGGAGAAACCAAAGAAACCCTAAAAAGTTATGCTTCTACTTTGGAAGAAGGCCGTGCCGACCTTGTAGGTCTTTACTACCTTATGGATCCAAAACTGGAAGAACTCGGGTTGGTTGATGATTATGAAAAAGTAGGGAAAGCTGCTTACGACGGGTACATTAGAAACGGATTAATGACGCAGCTTATCCGTCTTGAGCCGGGAGCCGATATTGAAGAAGCACACATGAGAAACCGCCAGTGGGTGAGTGCATGGGTGTTTGAAAAAGGCCAGGAAAAAGGTATTATTGAGAAGGTAACCAGAGATGGAAAAACTTATTTCAATATTACAGACTACGCTGCACTTCGTGATCTTTTCGGTCAACTGCTAAAAGAGACCCAAAGAATTAAATCTGAAGGAGATTACCAGGCGGCAAAAGACCTTGTAGAGAACTACGGTGTAAAAGTAGATCAGGATATTCACACCGAAGTTCTTGAAAGAAATGCACAGTTCAAATCTGCTGCTTATAGCGGATTTGTGAATCCTATTCTTGTTCCTGAGACAGATGATAATGGTGAGATTACAGCTATTAAAGTGGTACAGCCAACTTCTTTTGAAGAGCAAATGCTTAAGTATTCAGAAGAATTTGATGTACTTCCTCTGGAAAACTAGTTAGAGCACCAAATTAATATAAGCCGCCATTCTGCAAAGAGTGGCGGTTTTTTTATGCTGAATTTTATCCTTTTAAAAAGCTTTTAAGAACAAACAGGAGCAGGATAAAAGCAATAAACCCAAGTAAGATGAAGATTGTGCCTTTATAGTATTTGCGGTGCAGTTTGATGTCTTTTCGATAGCTGAAGATGATCACTCCCACAAAGGCCACAAAGAACAATGCGGCAAAAATCCATTGTCCTGTGCTAAACATTTCCATAGGGCCTTAATTTTTCTAATTTTATGCGAATTTAAAGCATTAGGATGAAAAAAAGCTTAAAAGCAGTACAGGAGTTTCATGAAGCTTTTGGTTTGGGAGTGAAACAGCAGCCCACAGCAAGGCTCGAAGACGGAAAAACACAATTGCGGTACGAATTGATGAAGGAGGAGAATGAAGAATACCTGGAAGCAGCAAAAAATGATGACCTGCCCGAAATTGCAGATGCCCTGGGCGATATGTTGTACATTTTGTGCGGTACAATTTTAGAGCACGGCCTGCAACATAAAATTTCTGAAGTTTTTGATGAGATACAGCGCAGCAATATGAGCAAACTTGGCGAAGATGGGAAACCAATTTACAGAGAAGACGGGAAGGTGCTCAAAGGACCAAATTATTTCAGGCCGAACTTTGAAAAAATTTTGAGGTAAAATTGTAGGTCTAATATGCCATTTTTGACACCCGACTGAGAACAGTGATTTTCTCACTTATCAGGCAGATCGTAAATATTTAAAAGGGTAGAAGTAAACCGGCAACAGGTAACCTGCCATGCTTTTCCATATTTTGAAATTTTAGTATCTTATAAAGATGAGAGCAATATATTTCATTTTTATAAGCCTGGTCTTTATGTCCTGTCGCAATTCCGGGGGAGGTGAAGAGGCACAGGCGCCAACGTTGGGAGTGGAAACTGTACAGGAGGAGCAAAACCCGAAGCTGCAAACCTACACCTCCCAAAAATGGCATTTTTCAGCAGAAATTCCGCAGGGATTTGAGGTTTTTGAAGGGCAACTTCCGGGGGAGTCCCCTGTAATTAATTTCTACGCCGGCGACCTTGAGAAGGAACCGCCGTTTGGCATTCATAATGATGCCTCTATGGCCTATATCACCGTGCTACCGCAGGGTTTTGGTGTTGATGCACCTGGTGGGCCGCGTAAATCATTAAAAGATTGGGAAGGGAACCTGCCTTTGTCGTTCAACATCAATAAAAACGATTCCTACGCCTATTTGCTGGAAAATGGTGAGCCGTGGGCAATAGGTGTCAGCTTCAATTCGCCGCCGCCGGGCTGGAATGAGTATGGAACCATCTATATTTTTTATGAGGTAAATGATTTTAGAGCAGAATGCTTCAGCAGTAGCACCGGTGAAGAAATAACTATGGAACAATGTGATCCTTTAGGAGGGGATGCCATGAAGTTCTACGGAAAGGTTTCCGAAGAAAAAAGGGCAGCCTTAAATGCCATTTTAGAGAGTTTACATTTTATTGATCCCAACCGGGAGCGCGAAGAGATTGGGAATTTAATTAAGCCTGAAGTACCCGAAAGAAACGCTACTGTGACTTCGCCGCTGCAAATAGAAGGCAGGGCAAAAGGCACCTGGTTTTTTGAAGCGAATGCGCCGGTAAAGCTGGTGACCGAAAGTGGGAAAGTACTGGCCGAAAGTTACCTTGAAGCACAAGGAGACTGGATGACCAAAGATTGGGTGCCGTTTAGTGGGCAGCTTGAATTTAAGACAAAAGAAAAGCGCGGCTATTTGATCTTTAGCCGCGCCAATGCTTCAGGAAAACCGGAGCATGACAGGATGCTTCGGATTCCGGTAGTATTTAATTAATTCTTTTTGACAGCATACCTCCAGCCAAATTTATCTTCGGCTTTGTTGTACTGTATTTCCATTAACTTCTGTTTTAAAAGTGAAGCATAAGAATCTTCCAATTGTGGCAGTTCATATTTTTTGCCTTTGTTTCCAAAACCTCTTACGGGGTTAATGGTAGCAGCGGTACCCGATCCAAAGATCTCCTTGAGTTCACCTTTTTCGGCAGCTTCTACAATTTCAGAAACTTTGATACGCCTTACTTCTGCTTCAATTCCTAACTCTTCGGCAAGGGTGAGCACGCTTTTTCGGGTTACCCCGTCAAGGATACGATCACTGGTAGGAGCCGTGATAAGTTTGTCGCCAACCCTAAAGAAAATGTTCATGGTACCGGCTTCTTCCAAATATTCGTGAGAATTGGCATCGGTCCACACAATTTGCTGGTAGCCTTCCTCTTTGGCAAGATTGGTAGGGTAAAATTGCGCTCCGTAGTTTCCGGCCGCTTTGGCATACCCCACACCACCATCGGCAGCACGGCTAAATTTATCTGCAAAGAACACCCTTACTTCGCCGCTGTAATAAGCCTTGGCAGGAGAACAGATGATCATGAATTTATAAGATTTTGAAGGAGAGGCCGAAACCCCTTTTTCAGTAGCAATTACGAAAGGCCTTATATAAAGGGAATTTCCGAAGCCTTTTTTGATCCAGTCACGATCTAAATTTAGAAGGGCTTCAAGACCTTCAAGAAAGACATCTTGTGGAAATTCTGGGATCGCAAGTCTTTGCGAAGATTTATTAAAACGCTCAATATTGGCGACAGGACGAAATAGCCACACCTGGTCGTCATCATCTTTAAAAGCTTTCATTCCCTCAAAAATAGCCTGCCCGTAATGGAAGACTTTAGCTGAAGGATCCAGCTGAATGGGACCATAAGGTTTTATCGTGGGATTTTGCCATTGACCGTCGTGATAATCGCATTCCATCATATGATCTGCAAATACATTTCCGAAGACCAGGTTATCAAAATCAACCGAATCGATATTTGAAGTTTTAGTTTCAATTACATCGATTGCGAGAGGTGTATTTTTCATGGATATCTATTTGAAGCAAATTTACCGAAATAAATACAGGTTCTAAAGATGTGTTTTAACTAATTTTATTTTAATTTGAAATTTACAAACCTTTAACAGGAACACAATGAAGAAAATTAATTTATTGCTGCTGTTATCTTCTTTAATGATGACAATATCCTGTTTTGCACAGGAAAAGAAATTAGGTGAGGCGGGAGGTTATGTTTCTGTAGGAGAGGAGTTTGAGCTGGTTTCGGCACTTTCTGCACAGCGTATGCAGGAGCACTATAACACCCTTAAACCCGGCGATACTGTCAATGTAGTTTTTAGGGGAAATGTGGCTTCGGTTTGTAAAAGCAAGGGTTGCTGGATGAAAGTAGCTCTGGAGGATGATCGTGAAGTTATGGTGAAGTTTAAAGATTATGCCTTTTTTGTTCCTAAAGATATTGAGGATAAGGAAGTAATAGTGGAAGGAAAAGCCTTTGTGACTGAAATGTCTGTTGAAGACCGGCAGCATTATGCTGAAGATGCAGGAAAAACCCCTGCTGAAGTCAAAGCTATAACCACTCCCGAGCTTACACTCTCATTTGTTGCCGATGGAGTTAAAATTAAAAACTAGGTCTTGAAACGTGAGATTATAAAAACCGGGGATGGTTCTTCCACCATTTTTCTGCCCGAGTGGAACGAGCATTACCACTCCAAACACGGTGCCTTGCAGGAGGCATTGCATGTCTTTATCAAAAGTGGTTATCAATTCTACCTTTCAAGCCATGAGCCCACACAACTTTCAATTCTTGAAATAGGATTTGGAACAGGCCTTAACGCGTTCCTCACTTTAATTGAGGCTGAAAAAGATAGGATACACGTAAATTATACAGGCGTTGAAGCATATCCCGTGGAGGCAGAAGAACTTCAGGTATTAGATTATTCTGAAGTTGTAGGGGAGAAAGTGGCTTCAGAAGTTTTCAAAAAGCTGCATGAAACTCCCTGGGAAAAATCTGTTGAAATTTCGCCATTTTTCAGACTTCAGAAGGAAAAGAAATTCTTTAGTGAAATATCTGCAGTACAGGAATTTGATCTTATTTTTTTTGATGCCTTTGGTCCGCGGGTGCAGCCCGATCTATGGAGTGAAGAGGTATTCAGGAACATGTATGCAGCCTTGAATACCAACGGTGTATTGGTAACCTACTCTGCCAAAGGTGATGTGCGACGGGCTATGCAGGCGGCAGGTTTTGAAGTGTCACGTTTACATGGGCCACCGGGAAAGCGGGAGATGCTACGGGCTGTCAAAAAATAGCGCTGTTAAACCTTTAATAAACAGCGGGGCTGTTTGAGGATAATGCCGTAAATTCAAAATAAAAATGCGAATTCTTATTACCGGAGCCACCGGCCTGGTAGGTTCCGAAATTACCCGATTGTGTCGTGAAAAGGGCATCAATGTCAATTTTCTAACCACGAGCAAGGGGAAAATTGAAAAGAGTGAGGCCTATCGTGGCTACTACTGGAACCCCTCAACCGGAGAAATAGATGTCAAATGCCTGGATGGCGTGGGTGCAATTATCAATCTTGCCGGGGCAAGTGTCTTCCAACCCTGGACGAAATCTAACAAGGAGAAAATTCTTAACAGCAGGCTGGATTCTTTAAATCTACTGTATAAAACCCTTGAACAGAATTCTCACCAGGTAGGGCAGCTGGTTTCTGCGAGTGCTATTGGTATCTACCCTAGCTCAAGAAGCAAGATGTACGAGGAAAAGGATACTGTGGTGGCCAATGACTTTTTAGGAGAGGTTACGCAGCAATGGGAAGCAGCAGCTGATAAATTCCAGGATCTTAGCCTGCGGGTTGCCAAAGTGAGGATAGGTATTGTACTCTCGGCCGAGGGCGGCGCACTACCTCAAATTATGAAGCCAGTGAAGTTGAACCTGGGAGCACCTTTGGGTTCAGGGAAGCAGTGGCAATCGTGGATTCACATAAAGGATCTCGCCAGTATCTTCCTCTTTATAATCACTAATGGTTTACAGGGTGTGTACAACGGCGTAGCGCCAAATCCTGCCACCAATGAAGAGCTCACAAAAGAAATAGCAAATGCTCTCGATAAGAAATTGTGGCTTCCAAAAGTCCCGGGGCTGGCATTAAAAGCAGTGATGGGAGAAATGTCTGGCGTGGTGTTGGGGAGCCAGCTGGTGAGCAGCTCAAAAATCCAGGAAAAAGGCTTTGAATTTTCCTTTGTGAATTTAAGGCCTACTATTAAAGATTTGATCAATAAAAAAGCCGGCTAAATGAAGCCGGCTTTTCTTAGTTCCTATTTGAAGAGGATCTTAGTTTGTTTTGCGAGCGGTAACATTAACTGTTAGCTCCATTTCGTCACTAATAAACTTGTCTCCAAGGTTATCAAAAACAGATTTTGAACCGTAGTTCACTCCCCAATTAGTTCTGTCAATAATGAAAGTCTCACTCTTAAGAGTAATTGTTTCACCATTAATTTCAGTATTTACGGGGAACTGGATGTTTTTAGTTTCCTCTTTAAGGGTAAGATTTCCCTGAAGTACTTTTTGTCCGTTTTCCTCGGTCACTCCGGTAATTTCAAAAGTAGCTGTAGGGTATTTATTCACATTAAAAAAGTCAGTTTCTTTGCCTTCAACAGTTCCTTTAAGGTGGTCTTCAAGACTTCTTTTGTCTTTCTCTTCCATACCTTCATCGGTCACGGTGATAGAATTCATGTCGATAACAACACGTCCGCTGGTAATTTCTTCAGTCGTAGCCATGAGGGTTCCGTCTTCAATGTTGATGGTTCCCACGTGCTCACCGGTAGGTTTTGTACCTCTCCAGTCTATAGTAGATGCAGTAGTATCTATCTCGTAAGTCATTGCTTCTTCTGTTGCAACAGCTGCTTCCTGGGCTTCACCCGGTTCAACTTTATTTTCATTATTGTTTTTACAGGCCACGGTTCCCATGGCAACTCCTGCAACAAGTACGAAATTTAAAAATCTTTTTTTCATCTGGATATTTAATTGTTTAACCTGCAAAATTAGTTTTTTTACCGGGCCTTTATCCTAAAAGAATATTAAAACTTTCCTGTGACATTTTGGCATTTCAAATTTCTTGGCAGACCTTTTGCTAATTGTGTCACGGAATAAAATACGTATCACATGAGCGAGAAAGAACATAAAGAGGAAAATATTTCAGAAGAAGAAGTTATAAAAGACCAGGTAGAGGACATACTGGATGAAGCCATAGAAAAAGCCGATACACAGGAAGACACTACTCAGGATGAGGAAGTTTCAGAAAAAGAAACCCTCAAAAATGAACTTGAGAAGGAAAAAGATAAATTCCTGAGGCTCTTTGCTGAATTTGAAAATTACAAGAGGCGTACCAGTAAAGAGCGCATAGAGCTGTTCAAGACTGCCAGCCAGGACGTCATTGTGGCAATGTTGCCGGTGCTTGATGATTTTGATCGTGCCCTTAATGAGATCAATAAAGCAAAAGACAAGGAATTATTGAAAGGCGTAGAGCTTATTAACAATAAATTCAGGGAGACCTTACGCGCTAAGGGGCTTGAGCAAATGGAGGTAAAAGAGGGAGATACTTTTGACTCTGAGATCCATGAAGCTATCACGCAAATTCCTGCCCCAAAAGATAAATTAAAAGGCAAGATTGTTGACGTGGTTGAAAAAGGATACAAACTGGGCGACCGCATTATTCGTTATCCAAAAGTGGTGACCGGGAAGTAACTTTTAATCTGAGAACTTTAAAAATATCATGAAAGAGGACTATTACGAAATATTAGGATTAAGCAAGAACGCGACCACAGCCGAAATCAAAAAGGCGTACCGCAAGAAGGCTATAGAATTTCATCCCGACAAAAATCCGGGAGACTCTAAGGCAGAGGAAATGTTTAAAAAAGCTGCCGAAGCTTATGAAGTTCTAAGCAACGAAGATAAGCGGGCACGATATGATCGCTTTGGTCACCAGGCATTTGAGAATGGCGGCTTTGGTGGCGGTGGTGGCGGAATGAATATGGATGATATTTTTAGCCAGTTTGGAGATATTTTTGGCGGTGCTTTTGGCGGCGGCGGAGGTTTCTCGGGCTTTGGTGGCGGCTTTGGCGGCCAGCGAAGGGCTAAAGGTAGTAACCTGCGAATTCGCGTAGCCCTCACCCTCGAAGAAATTGCCAATGGTACCGAGAAAAAGATAAAGGTTAAAAGAAAAGTCCAGGCACCGGGTACTACCTATAAAACATGTTCAACATGTAACGGTACAGGCCAGGTGACCCGTGTGACAAATACTATTTTAGGGCGTATGCAAACCGCTACCCCCTGTACTACTTGTGGCGGAAGCGGACAAATGATCGATAATCGTCCTGCCGATGCCGATGCTCAGGGACTTGTAGTAAACGAAGAGACCGTTTCTATTAAAATTCCTGCAGGGGTAGTAGAAGGGATGCAGCTCAAAGTATCAGGGAAAGGTAACGAAGCACCCGGCAATGGCGTTCCCGGAGACCTCCTGGTAGCCATTGAAGAAAAAGAGCATCCTGTACTGCAACGGGAAGGAGATAATCTTCATTATGATCTTTACATCAGCCTTTCTGAGGCTGTGCTGGGAACCTCAAGAGAAATTGATACAGTATCAGGAAAGGTTCGCATCAAGATAGATGAAGGTGTACAATCTGGAAAGATTTTGCGCCTTAGGGGCAAAGGTATACCGAACATAAATGGCTACGGAAAAGGCGATCTTTTAGTGCACGTAAATGTGTGGACTCCAAAAACGCTTAACAAGGAACAAAAAGACTTTTTTGAGCGTATGGCAAATGATGAACACTTCCAGCCGAAGCCCGAAAAATCTGATAAATCATTTTTTGAAAAAGTTAAAGATATGTTTACATAATTTGCATTTGTTAAAAATTTTTGCATATATTTGAGCATCACTAATTCAGGTTAGTGGTAAATTTTTCTTTTTCATAGCAATTTTTTTCCCATCCTTAAGTCAATTAAGGGTGGGTTTTGCATTTAATGGGATAACGTTTTTCGCATTTTAGAGAATCTTAAATTCTTCCTAATGGCGATAAAGCTTTTTTCAAAACTCTATCTTTACACAAAGCCCGTATATGAATAACCTTTTGGTAGCCGAAAATGTTTCAAAACAGTTTGGTAACTTCACAGCACTCAACAACATTTCTCTGGAGATTCCAAGAGGAAGCATCTTTGGCCTTTTAGGGCCTAATGGAGCAGGGAAGACTACCTTTATAAGGATCATCAATCAAATAACCCTGCCCGACAGTGGCAGGATGTTGCTTGACGGGCGGGCGCTACAGCCAAACGATATTCAGCATATAGGTTACCTTCCGGAAGAGCGGGGGCTTTATAAATCCATGAAAGTGGGAGAGCAGGCCCTGTACCTTGCACAGCTCAAAGGCCTTTCAAAAGCTGAAGCCAAAGAGCGGCTTCAGTATTGGTTTAAGAGACTGAATATTGAAGACTGGTGGGGTAAAAAGATTCAGGAGCTTTCAAAAGGGATGGCCCAAAAAGTGCAATTTGTGGTCACGGTTTTACACCGTCCAAAATTGCTGATCTTTGACGAACCCTTTAGTGGTTTTGACCCTGTGAATGCAAATTTGATCAAAGACGAAATTTTGCAGTTGCGGCGCGATGGTGCCACGATCCTGTTCTCTACCCATAGAATGGAAAGCGTGGAAGAAATGTGTGACTATATGGCGTTGATACATCGGGGAAACAAATTACTTGATGGGGAAGTGAATGAAATTAAGAGGCAGTACAAATCGAACACTTATGAAGTGGGGCTAATGGCTGCCCGGCCCGAAAATCTAAGGAAGGAACTGGAGGAGAAATTCCGCATTTCTGACACCGAGTTTAAAAGCATCAATGACGATCTTAAGCTGCAGATTCAGATTGACGGCGATGCTTCACCAAACGAACTACTTACTTTTCTCACCTCCCGGGCAGAGGTAAACCATTTTGTGGAAGTGATTCCTTCAGTAAATGATATATTCATAAAAACCGTTACCACCAATGCGTAACCTAAAACTAATTATCAGGAGGGAATACCTGGCAAGGGTCAAAAATAAAGCCTTCATCGTAATGACATTTTTGAGCCCTCTTATCCTCGTTGGGATGATCGTGCTTATTGCTTACCTGGTAAACCTAAATTCCGAAGAGCAGCACGTAATTGGAGTCAATGATGAAAGCGGGATCTTTGTAGATGATTTTGACAGTTCTAGGGATGTTAAGTTTATTGACCTATCTAATATTGAACTTGAAGCAGCTAAGACCATTGTAAAAGAAAAAGAATATTACGGATTGCTGCACATCCCGCAACTGCAGGAGAACAGGGTTCCCGATATTGAGTTCTTTGCCAAAGAAGCCCCGGCCTTTGGGTTTTTGAGCGAGATAGAGAAGACCATTGCCGAAAAACTTACCAACAGGCAGCTGCTGGCCCGCGGAATTGACCTGGATGTTATTGCGTCTTCGAGAGCAAAGGTGGATATTGGTATCCAGAATTTTTCGGGCGAAAAGACTTCAAAAATGTCAACTTATGTCAAGATGTTTTTTGGCGGGGCAGCCGGTTACCTGTTGATGATGTTCATTATTATCTACGGAAACATGGTAATGCGCAGTGTGATTGAAGAAAAGACCAACCGCATTATTGAGATCATAATTTCTTCTGTAAAACCTATACATCTTATGCTGGGTAAAATACTGGGCACTTCTCTTGCCGGAATTACTCAGTTTCTTATCTGGGTGATCCTGGGAGGAGTAATGCTTACTGTAATTACTGCAATTTCTGGGATGAGCATGGCCGAACTCCACGGCCCGCAGCAGCAGGCAATGGAACAGATTAGCGACAATGAACTTCAGCAACTGGTTATAGATATCGCAAATTTACCTATGCTGTTACTGCTGGTAAGTTTCCTGGTTTACTTTATAGGAGGTTATTTCTTATACAGTGCCATTTATGCGGCAATTGGCGCAGCTGTTGATAACGAAACCGATACGCAGCAGTTCATGCTTCCGGTAATACTGCCTTTAATGCTGGGTATCTACGTAGGCTTCTTTGCTGTAATTAAAAATCCGCATGGGGTTGTTTCCACAGTATTTTCAATGATCCCGCTTACATCGCCAATCGTGATGCTTATGCGCATACCATTTGGGGTAGCATGGTGGGAATTGGCTATATCTATAGCTATTCTATTCCTTACTATAGCAGGTGTGGTATGGGTAGCTGCAAAGATCTACAGGGTTGGGATTTTGATGTACGGTAAAAAACCCGGATATAAGGATTTGTATAAATGGCTGAAATATTAAGATTTTTTTGAGAGGGTTCCCCATGAAGCTTGTGTTACTTTACACTAGCAACCCAAATAAAAAAATGAAAAATTTAATCTTTTATCTAATTGTTGCCCTGCTGTTTTCCGGACTTTACGACATGCAGGGGCAAAATACAGATCTTGCCAGAATTGAATATACGTACTTTCCGCAGTCAGATTCAGACAACTCTTTCAGGAGGTTCAGGACCTTTGCCAACTTTCCTATAAAACTGAAGAAAGAAGGCAGTTACCTGTTTCCGGGAATAGAGTACGAGAACATTAACTTCAAATATGAAGATAAGGCTCCGGTCACCGGAAGAGAGGACTTAGACAGGTACCAGTCTTTTACTGCCAGCCTGGGCTATACCTTTAAAATGCAGAAGAACTGGAGATTTGCGGCCACGGCAGGTGTAATGCTGGCCTCTAACTTTGAATTAGGAGAGGCGCTAAATGACGACCTCCTTTATACCGGTTCAGTATTTTTTATTAAAGATGAGAACGGCGAAGAAAACCTTAAGCCCTGGAGGTTAATACTAGGGCTTCATTATTCTACCACTTCAGGAATGCCGTTCCCGTTACCGGTGGTGAATTACTACCGGGAAATTTCACCCAACTGGTCTTATTCTGCCGGGGTTCCAAAGTCAAACCTTAAGTACTCTTTTAACGAAAAACATCACCTGCAGCTCTTTGCTACTTTAGATGGTTTTTTTGCTAATATTCAGAACAACAGGCTGATGTCTACCACAGGAAAGGTAGCAGAAAATATTTCTATGACCATTGTGCTGGGAGGAATAGGTTATGAATATAACTTTACTAAACATTTAGTATATTACCTCTACGCCGGTCATACCATTATGAACGATATAAGGCTTAGAGATGGGGACAAAGATGATGTTTATGTGGTAAATGAAACTAATACTTTTTACGGCCGAAGCGGAATAAAATTTAAAATTTAGAAGCATGCCAAAAATACTTTTGATTGAAGACGAAGCCGCCATTAGAAGGGTTTTGATCAAGATACTTACTGAAGAAAATGCTAACTACGAAGTCGAGGAAGCTGCTGATGGCCTTGAGGGGGTTGAAAAAATAAAAGACCAGGACTACGATCTTGTCCTGTGCGATATCAAGATGCCAAAAATGGATGGGGTAGAGGTATTGGAAGCGGCTAAAAAAATAAAACCTGAAATTCCTATAGTCATGATCTCTGGTCATGGCGATCTAGACACTGCAGTGAATACCATGCGGCTCGGGGCCTTTGATTATATCTCGAAGCCGCCCGATCTTAACAGGTTACTCAACACTGTACGCAACGCCCTCGACAGGAAAGAGCTGATGGTAGAAAATACCCGTCTTAAGAAAAAAGTGGGTAAGAACTTCGAGATGATAGGAGAATCTGAAGCTATTACAAGGATCAAGAACATCATTGAGAAGGTGGCACCTACAGATGCAAGAGTACTTGTTACTGGCCCCAACGGGACTGGAAAAGAACTGGTGGCCCACTGGTTACATCAAAAAAGTGATCGTTCAGCCGGACCTATGATTGAAATGAACTGTGCTGCTATTCCTTCCGAATTGATTGAAAGTGAACTTTTTGGGCACGTAAAAGGGGCATTTACTTCGGCAAATAAAGACCGTGCCGGGAAATTTGAAGCCGCTAACGGTGGTACAATCTTTCTTGATGAGGTAGGTGATATGAGCCTCTCAGCGCAGGCTAAAGTCTTACGTGCACTGCAAGAGAGCAAGATTTCAAGAGTGGGGAGCGACAAAGACATCAAGGTAAACGTTCGCGTAATTGCAGCTACCAATAAAGACCTCAAAAAAGAGATTGAAGAAAACAACTTTCGGGAAGATCTTTATCACAGGTTGGCGGTGATCCTCATCAAAGTCCCTGGGCTCAACGAAAGAAGGGATGACATCCCGTTACTCGTAAATTTTTTCTCAGACAAAATTTCTGAAGAACAGGGAGTAAATAAAAAAACCTTTACCGAAGACGCACTTAATTTGCTGAAAGAATACAACTGGACAGGAAACATCCGGGAGCTGCGTAATGTGGTGGAACGGCTCATTATACTCGGTGGTCAGGAAGTCAGCGAAGAAGATGTCAGGTTGTTTGCGAGCAAATAGTCATTAGTAGTGAGTATGAAGTATTGAGTATTGAGGAGTTATGCTGCATTGAAGACAACCGAAGAAGAATTTAATTTGAAACAAGAATTCTTATTTTGTAATAAAGGACGTAAAGATGGATATTCAAGCTGAGAAGATAGAATTGGCAAAATTGTTATTAAACACTAACAATCCAAAGATTATTCAATCTATCAAGCAGATCTTCAAAAAAGAAAAAACTGCTGATTTTTGGGACGAACTCACTACTGACCAAAAGAAAGAAATTAAAACTGCAAAAAAACAGATAGAGGAAGAAAAATCGTCAGACTACGAGTCATTTATGAGCAAACATAGATAATGAGTAGAAAGATTATAATTTCAGAAATAGCGGAAAAAAGATTAGAAGCTCTTTTTGAATATTTAATGGAAGAATAGTCTTTTAAAGTAAAATCGGACTTTATAAAAGAGCTGGATAAGAACATCCAAATCATTAAAGATCAGCCAGATGTTTTTCCGGAATCAGATGAAGAAAGTGGTTTGAGAAAGTGTGTAATTACTAAACAAACTACTTTATATTACCAATTTAATGATATTGAAGTTCACCTGTTGACTTTTTTTGATGCACGACAGGATCCTGAAAAGCTAAAGAAAGATTTTTAAAAGACTCAGCATAACAAGCTAACTCAATTTGCAGAATTCCTCTCAAAAATGGCATTTTGAACTACTTTTAAAATCAGGTTGTTAACGGATAAATTTGAGCTGAATGATTTGAGGCTTACAATCTGGAGTGGGTGTCAAAAATGTCATTTTTTCCTTCCTTTTCTCCTCCTCTACAGAGGAAAGAGCATCTTTAGAAGATTTCCTTTTCAGAAAAGATACTGACCTCTGCTGCGTTCTACCCAAATGACCAAGCATTTTCCAGGGAGCTCCCATATCCAAACCATAATTTCTTACTGACTTTAAACCTTTTTGGTTTGCTTCAGTCTCATTTACCACACCTGCTGTGGAACGGTCTTTGTTACACAGAAGACAACTTCAGGTACAGAAGAATCCATGAAAAGAACAGTTTTACTTTTTTTAATTGCCCTGCCTTTACTGGCTTTTACTGCTGTGCATAAATTCTATGTTAGTGCGACAAATATTGAATACAACGAAAAACAGCGTTCCCTCCAGATAATTTCCCATGTTTTTACAGATGATATGGAAGACCTTCTGCAAACCCGGTACAGTGAGAGTTTAACGCTTATCAAAGGGAATGAACACCCTGCGGCCGATGAATTTATTCAGAAATATTTCGGGGATAAGTTCCGTGTAACTGTAAATGGCGAGCAACGTGCTGTTAACTACATAGGTAAAGAATATGATAAAGACCAGCTACTGGTGTACCTTGAGGTGGAAGACGTGGAACCTATAAAAAACATAGGTGTCGAAAATAGCATTTTGACAGATCTTTTTCCGGAGCAAAAAAATGTAATAAAAGTCGAGTACGGTGGGAAGATAAAAAGTCTCTTACTCATGCGTGATGCGCCGGGCGGCACGTTAAAATTCAGCAATTAAAATTGTGAAACTTATAAATTCAGTTATTTTTAGCAACCTAAACTCAGAAACTACATATGAAATCTATTAAAACTGCCTTTGCGGCTTTTTTTATTTTAATGTCGGCCGGCCTTTATGCGCAGGAGGCAGAGCAGCAAGCAGAGCAAAAGGAGGGAGGCCACCTCAATGAGAATAAATTCCGGCAGTTGTACCAGGAATTTTCAACCCCAAACCAATATCGCACCGGTAGTGGTGCACCCGGTCCTGCTTATTATCAGAATGAAGCCGATTATAAAATGGACATTGAACTGGATGATAAAAATCAAAAGTTAACGGGGCACGAGACCATCACTTACCACAATAATTCTCCCGATGTACTTGAATATCTTTGGGTGCAACTTGATCAAAATATTCGCTCTAAAGAATCTGTAGCCAAATTAAAAGATGGTAATGGAATAGCACCGGTGGCGCAGCCGGGTAACTTTGTTTCAGAATATATGCAGGAACCTTTTGATGGAGGTTTTAATATTACTGAAGTAAGTGCCAATGGCAAGCCTTTAAAAACGGTTATCAACAATACTATGATGCGGGTAGATCTTCCGCAGCCATTAAAGGCAGGAGAAAAATTCACTTTTGACATTGCTTGGTGGTACAATATTAACAATCATCTTGAAGACAGGGGGCGTTCTGGATTTGAACATTTTCCAGAAGATGGGAACAACAGTTATGTGATAGCACAGTTTTTCCCCCGAATGGCCGTTTACAATGATGTAGAAGGATGGCAGAATTACCAGTTTTGGGGAAATGGTGAGTTCGCGCTTCCTTTTGGAGATTACGAGGTAAATATTACTGTGCCTGCAGATCATATTCTTGACGGGACCGGAGAGCTGGTAAACCGAAAAGAGGTTTTTTCAAAAGAAATGATGCGTCGCTATGAGCAGGCTAAGAAGTCGTATGATAAGCCTGTAATGATCGTGACTCAGGAAGAAGCTGAAGCAGCCGAAAAAGGTTTTTCTGATAAGAAGAAAACCTGGAAGCTTAAAGCTGAGATGGTAAGGGATTTTGCTTTTGCTACCTCCCGTAAATTTATCTGGGACATGATGGCTGTAGATCTTGGAGAGAAAGACGTGATGGCCGTATCTCTGTACCCACAAGAAGGTAACCCGCTGTGGGAAGACTATTCTACCAAAGTTGTTGCGCATACCTTAAAATCATATTCAGATCACACTTTTGCCTATCCTTACCCAAAGGCAATCTCGGTACATGCCAAGAACCAGGGAATGGAATATCCTATGATTTGCTGGAACTATGGAAGGCCAAATGAAGATGGCACGTACAGTGACCGTGTGAAATATGGAATGATGAGTGTGATTATCCACGAGGTAGGACACAACTTCTTCCCTATGATCGTAAATTCTGATGAGCGCCAGTGGGGCTGGATGGATGAAGGACTTGACACCTTTATGCAGTATGTGGCCGAACAGGAATACGGTGAAAAATTTCCGAATGATATTGAACCGCATACCAAATATCCTTCAAGAAGGGGAGAGCCTTCAAAGATTGTAGATTACATGAAGGGAGATCAGAAATACATCTCTCCCATCATGTCCAACCCAGAAAATGTTTATCAGTTAGGAAATAATGCCTACGGAAAACCGGCAACTGCACTAAATATTCTGCGGGAGACCGTAATGGGAAAAGAACTTTTTGATTACGCTTTTAAAACCTATGCGCAAAGATGGATGTTCAAGCACCCAACCCCCGAAGATTTCTTCAGAACAATGGAAGATGCATCGGCTGTAGATCTTGACTGGTTCTGGAGAGGCTGGTTCTACACTACAGATAATGTAGACATAGGGGTTTCAGAAGTTAAGAAGTATTATGTAACAGATCAACCTACCAAAGAGGGAACAGAGCTGCTTCAACGTTACGGAGTAGAAGACCCTTCTACTATGGATATTCTTTATGTGGTTGAAGAAGGCAGTGAAGAATTTGAGGCGTCTTTAAAGGGAAAATCTCCTGCGGAAAATTCAACAACTTTGAATGAGTATTTGATGGACAACTTTACGCCGCAGCAAAGAGCAGAGATGAAAATGCCGAAATATTTTTATCAGGTGACTTTCAATAAACCGGGCGGATTGGTAATGCCTATTATAGTTGAGTATACCTATGCCGACGGTACTTCCGAAAAAGTGACTTATCCGGCACAAATCTGGAGAAAGAACGATCAGGAAGTCAGCAGGGCGCTGGCAACTGACAAAGAGATTACTAAAATTGTAGTTGACCCCGATCTTGAAACTGCCGATGTAAATGTGAACAACAATTCATGGCCACAGGAGGCAGAGGTAGATAAATTTCAGGAATTCAAGGAGAGAACTCAGGGCTAACCTGGTTTTTCCGAAGAAATCCTATTCCAAAATCTTTTGTAAAACTCTCCTTTTTGAGGGGGAGTTTTTTTATGCGGTTAATTTTTAAAAACTAAATAGGCTGGAATTTATTTTTACTGAAAACTCATTCTGAAAATTGCTGAAAAGTTTTTAACAAGCTGACTTTTCTAGTGACTGGAATAGTAAGTATATTTGCAACGTATGCAAACACTTCCGTTATTTATTAGTGGTGCCGAGATCGCCTTTATCATGTTCATCCTGGTGATGGTGTTTGGTGCCGATAAAATCCCTGAAATTGCCCGAGGTTTGGGTAAGGGTATGCGCAGCATTAAAAATGCCACAGAAGACATTAAGTCGGAAGTAATGCGAAGCGCCGAAAAACAAGGCATGGATACTTCTATTGGCGACGATGTGAAAAAAGAGGTTGACAAGGTGAAAGAGGAGATCGAGGAGCTCACAGGCTCGGTGAAACGAAGGTTTTAATTCAGTAAGCAGTGCACAGTCTAAAGTAGGCAGTTACTAAATTATAATCCAATTTCAGATATCAGGCAACCCATTTTCCAACATTAAATTTCAATTTTGGTCACAACCGGCTTTTTGATTTATCACCAACAGCTAATGGTAAAAAGCCAATAGCTTTTTTCACTTCGTACTTCTAATTTCTAAACCCGTACTTCCACATGCATTTTTTGCCACAAGAGATAGACGATTACGTCGTTCAACATTCAGCTAAAGAGCCGGAATTGTTACAGCAATTAAACCGGGAAACCAATCAGAAGGTACTGCAACCGAGAATGCTGAGCGGGCATTACCAGGGGCGGCTGCTAAGTCTTTTGTCAAAGCTTATCAATCCGCAGAATATCCTGGAAATTGGGACTTACACGGGATATTCCGCTTTGTGCCTGGCAGAAGGTATGAAAGCTGGCGGAATTTTGCATACTATAGATATAAACGAAGAACTGCTAGACCTCCAAAAAAGGTATTTTGAGGCCTCTCCCTGGAAAGAACAGATCGTTCAGCATTTAGGAGATGCAACCCATATTATTCCAGCTCTGAAAGAAAATTTTGACCTCGTCTTTATTGATGCCGATAAACCAAATTACCCGGATTACTTTCAGCAAATAATGGAAAAGCTGCGTCCTGGAGGCGTAATTTTATCTGATAATGTGCTGTGGAGTGGAAAAGTTGTGGAGCCGGTGAAAAAAGACGATGAATCGACTCAGGCTTTACTAGAATACAATCGACTTTTGGCAGAAGACGATCGATTAGAGACGGTGATGTTGCCGGTTAGAGATGGGTTGACGATTAGTAGAAAAAGGTAGCTTATTTAAAGATAGGTGTTAGTGCTTTTTTCCGGTTGCCCCAACCCTAAAGGGTGCCGGAAAAATAGATCATGATTACAATATATTTTTTCAAGGTCTACTTTCTACATACTATTATCGTGATATGGATTATCTTTTATCATAGTTTTAAATTTAATAAAAATTAATTCTCACTCTTTAGGGAAGGGTAAAAGAATTAGTTTTTTAAAAGGATACTATTTGTATTTTTTCCGGTTGCCCCGGCCCTAAAGGGTGCCGGAAAAAAATAAATCGTTATTGTAATTTTTTTTGGGGGGGCTACTTTCTAAATACTATCATCGTGATATGGATTAACTTGTCATAGTTTAAATTTAATAAAAACTAATTCTCACCCTTTAGGGAGGGGCAAAAAAATTAGTTTTTTATAAAGCTTTTGTTTGAACTTTTTTCCGGTTACCCCGGTCCTAAAGGCTGCCGGAAAAATAGATTATTAATGTAATATATCTTCTGAAGGAGCCCCTTTCCACATACTATTATCGTGGTATTGATTATCTTTTAACCTAATTTAAAGTTTAATAAAAACTAATTCTCACCCTTTAGGGAGGGGCAAAAGAATTAGTTTTTTTCCGGTTGCCCAACGAGGGGAGCTAGAGACCATCCTAAAATTTCTTCTTAAAAAGTGTATTTTTGAAACAAATTTTTCAGGATGACTTTCCAAAACACCTTAGACTACGCCCAACAACTTGATCAACAAGATCCTCTAAAAGTATACCGCAATAAATTCCATTTTCCGAAGGTAGGCGGTAAAGATGTCATTTATTTTACCGGGAATTCCCTGGGGCTGCAGCCAAAGAACGCAAAGGAATACGTGGACGAGGTCATGACCGATTGGGCCGGGCTGGCTGTGGAAGGTCATTTTCAGGCAGAGAAGCCATGGTGGGACTATCACGAAAGATTTTCAGAAAAACTGGCTCCCATAGTCGGGGCAAAACCTTCGGAAGTTACGGTTATGAATACCCTAACCGTTAATTTACATTTACTGATGGTTTCATTTTACAGGCCAACTTCTAAGCGATTTAAGATCATTATGGAGGAGAAGGCTTTTCCAAGTGACCAGTACATGATTGCGAGTCAGGTGCGGTTTCATGGATTAGAGCCGGATGAAGTTATTGTGGAAGTAAAGAAAAGAAATGGAGAACATCATTTTAGAAGCGAAGATATTCTGCAAAAGATTAGCGAAGTAGGAGAAGAGTGCGCCTTGGTGCTCATGGGCGGAGTAAATTATTATAACGGGCAGGCTCTGGACATGGAGACGATTACCAAAGCCGGAAAAGAGGTGGGAGCCTTTGTTGGATGGGACCTGGCACATGCCGCAGGAAATATAGAATTAAATCTGCATGAATGGGGCGCTGATTTTGCTGCCTGGTGCAGCTATAAATATATGAATGCCGGCCCGGGAAATGCTTCAGGATGTTTTGTGCATGAGCGGCACCATGGGCAGAAAGATATTCCACGTTTTGAGGGCTGGTGGGGATATAATAAAGGCCGTCGTTTTTTGATGGAACCTGAATTTCAACCCGAGCCCAATGCCAATGCCTGGCAAATTTCTAACGCACCTGTGTTGGCCCTGGCTCCGTACCTGGCTTCCCTGGAATTGTTTGAAGAAGTGGGAATGACGGTTTTAATTGAGAAACGAAAAAGGATCGTCGCATACCTTGAGTTTATATTGCAGGAAATTGCGCGGGAAGTACACTGCAATTTCGAAATTATCACACCAAAAGATAGGGGAACACAGTTATCGGTGTTCCTACACGGACAGGGAAAAGAACTCTTTCATTATTTAATGAGGAATGGCGTGGTCACCGACTGGCGGGAACCCAACGTTATTAGGTTAGCGCCGGCGCCTTTCTATTGTTCTTATGAGGACATGTGGAAGTTTGGTCAGGTTTTGAAGGATTACTTTAAAAAGGAATAAGTATCAAGAAGCAAGAGACGAGGATTTATAAAATTGAAGATTTGAAATTGTTCCGCAAAAATGCAAGGAAGACCAATGGCCAACGGTTTTGCTAAAAATCTCTTTAATATCTAGACTTTAAAGTCTGATGTCTCTGTTATTCAACACTAACATCCGTAAAGAAAAGCTCGAAACTTCCATCTTTGTTCCGATGTGTTTTTGCGATGGGAATTCCTCTATGCTCTTCGTAATTTTCCCAGGTAGTGGCAAAAGGGTTTTCCCTGCTGCCACCCGATAGATATACCCACTCCCTGATCATATTATCTTCTCCAAAATAGATCTCGTACATGTCGCCGGGAGTATAACCTGCTTCGCCGGGATATTTCACTGTTACCCGCTGCATTTGTTCACCACTTATTGGTGCGGTAGCCTCCTTTGTGTGCTCCCACTCCATATCATCCCATACCAGGTGGAATGGGAATAATAGCCAGTACTGGTCGTTTATAAACTGCTGGTCGATCTTCTCATTTGCAGCTGCTTCTGTCTCATGGTTATAGGTGACGGTGTTATTGGCAGTATTAAGGCTGACTTCATGTGTTTTAGGTTTCCACGTCCATGCCCTGCTGGTTCTAAGGCTGTCATTTACTTTTACGTTAAAAGTGTAACGGATTTCTTCGACATCGTTCCAGTTTTCAAAACCATTAGCTTCTGCAATTTGCTCAACTATAGTAGTTTCTTTTTTCTGATTGTTGCAGGAGATAATTAAAAAAAGGAGGGGAAGGAAGAGAAGTGTTTTTTTCATTTTGAATATGAGTTGGTACTGGATAAAGATATGAAAATGGGAATTATTTAATTTGTGAATTGGGGATTGGTTAATCGATAAACTAAAAAGCACGATTTTCAAGCCAAAATTTCGCAATCCACTATTAAGATAAAGCTAATAGCAAAAGGCTTCTTCCAAAACTTGAGAATAAAGTGAGGGGTAACATGGTAGAAGATCAATTTCTCCGACAATTGGACGAGCAGAACCTATAAGTGTGTATGTTTATCGAAAATGAATCCTCTTCTTTTTTCATCAATGGAAAAAAGAAGCAAAAAAATCCAGGCTTACTAAATTTTTTGTTCAGCAGCTAAATTTTAGGAACTCGCCAGGATAAAATAGTTTCGAGATAGAATCGCATAAGCTCAAACAGCCTAAAATTTCACGCTGCTTTCACTTCAAATTTGTCGTCAATTTTTCGTAGGCCGTTTAGGTTCTGGTTTTTATTGAAGCAGTTCCTTATTTTCTTGGGAACGGATAAAGAATCAGTTTTTGGAGACTTCAACAAACTCTCCAAAAATAGGAAAAGACACCAGCTGTTGGCGCGGATCTGTGATTCGTGACGATTATCAAAACTAGAACAGATGGAGATGTACTACATCCAAGGGGGAGATTACTTCAGTCGCCTTGTCAGCTCCTTCGTCAAGACGTAAAGATGCTAAACAGTTGAAAAAAAGACTGCCAACTAAAAACTGCGCACTGCCTACTTCTTTTCCCGGCTCACTTTTAGTCCCGATAGCCATCGGGAGGGGTAAAACGGGAAAAGGAAATACTTCGACTAATCCACCCTTTGGTCGGACTCAATGTTAGAATTTCCCGCAACCCGCAACCCGCAACCCGCAACAGTGTCAACTTGTAACCTGGAACCTACAACAAATATTTTTTCGTACTTCTAACTTCTAAAGTCTGAATTCTAAGATCTTACTTTAAAGTGCTTTCACACTCATACCGCCATCAGCGACTATATTTTGTCCCGTAATAAAAGAAGATTGATCCATAGCCAAAAATGCGATGACTGATGCTATTTCTTCGGGTTCTGCAATACGGTGGAGCGGAGTACGTCGCAAGATCATTTCTTTTCGCTCTCCCTGCAGTACCGAATCGGTTAGAGGAGTGCGTGTGTACCAGGGTGAAACCGCATTGACTCTAATATGGTCTCGTGCCCATTCCACAGCCAGACTTCTGGTTTGTTGTAAAAGTCCGGCTTTTGCCATAGCATATGGCGTGCCGGTGCCAACATCCTGAGTCGCGGCAGCCGAAGAAATATTGATGATCTTTCCGTTTTTGGATTTTACCAGTTGCGGATACAATTCGCGAGCAAGGAGGAAAGGTGAAATCAGATTCGTTTCCAGTACCTGCCGGTGCTCTTCTTCAGAAATATCTGTAGCTTTTTTCCGAATATTTATTCCGGCATTGTTTACCAGGATAGTCACTGCTTTCCAGTTATTCAGTGTCCACGTAGCAATTTTATTGCGGTCTTCGGCCTTGGTGACATCAGCAACTATTCCTTTTACTACATGACCCTGAGCTGTATATTCATCTTCTACCTTTAGAATGTCATCTGCATTTCTTGCGGTAAAGAGCACTTCTGCACCCAACTTGAGAAATTCCTCAACAGTTGCCCTGCCAATTCCTTTTGATCCGCCGGTGATTACTGCGGTTTGTCCTTTAAGGTTCCACATTTTTTTAATGATTAAAGTTTAATGACTAAGGATTAATTATGACCAGAAAAACTGAGCGGCCGCAGATGTGCACACCAATTCATACTTTCATTGCTGGCGCAGATTTGTAATCCGTGCCGAGGTTCAGAACAAACTTCCAGTACTGGCGCGGATTTGTAATCCGGGCCGAGGGTTTAAGACAAACTTCCCTTACTGACACAGATTTATGGTCTTTGCCGAGGCTCAAAACCAACTTACATTATTATATAGTTTCGAATAAAACTTACTGCCTATTGCCCACTCTAATTCCATTTTTGCCGTGATGAACTTAGCATTAACAAAAAAGGCATAAACTGAGAGACCGCCTCAAATAAAGACAAGAAAGATCCAAAATCACCAGAAGATGATAGAGGTATTCTTCTTCTCAATATTTACCGAGGCGGCCTCTGTTTTCTACAGACTTCTTCCTGTAAGGAGTTTGTATATGATCAGGATTACTGCGATCACGATCAAAATATGGATTATGCTTCCAAGGTCTGGAAAGGCGAAATAGCCTATTAACCATCCAATAATTAATAAAACGATAATAAGCCAAACTAGGTCTCTCATAATTGATTAATTTGTGCTACCACCTGGTAGCTGGTTAGTTTTTCATGGTTATTCACCTAAAATCTGTATTTCTAAGTCGGTTTTTCACAGATTATTTATTAAAAGTACAAAAGCTTTAATCTCAATAATCTACTTTAACGGAGGTTTAACCCTTCAGAAGATTTTGAGTTAAAAAAATATAGATGATTTAATTGGTCTCAGGTTAGGGTCTTAAACCCTGCAATTTTATTCATAGGAGGGTAAATACCCCGAGGCTTGCCTCGTTAGTAAATGTTGTAAAGTTTGAAAACGTGTTCCACTAAAATGCTCCGTGGGCTTGCCCCGGAGAAATTTACTGCAGAACTTTAGTAGTGCGA
>NZ_JBOJLM010000018.1:0-67618 GCF_050750585.1 Salinimicrobium sp. WS361 | reverse complement strand
TCACTTCAATTATTAGGAGTTGTACAAAAGGGGAGAGGATCACGATACCAAGGGTTAAAAAGGCTCCCGATTTAAAGCCTTCCTGCCAGCTCATCACACCGTTGTAGTAATTTTTCCTTTTATCGTAGAGGGCGAGCAGGTAAATACCAATAGCCACTATGGCAAAAAAGCTGGTGTAAAATGAATGTTCTGCAATGTATTCGTCGTGCAGGCCAAAGAGTTTTTCTCCCAGCATCCAGAGTATCATAGCGACAGAAAAGATGATCGCCCACTTGATTTCAAAAAGGTGTTTTCTCATTGTAGTTTAGTTGGTTCTTTAAACTTAATGAAAATTGGAACAAATAAAGCAGAATAAAAAGATAAAGCCTGAAAAGCAATTTTGCTTTCCAGGCTTTATCCCTCTGTCCTTAGGACATCTCCCCTCAGAAAGGGGAGAATATGTAATATTTAAAGCCAGCGGACCACTGATCACTTACTATTCATCAACAAGCACCCAGTCTCCTTTGTCTAATAGCGGGATGGCTTGCTTGAACTTCATGCTCT
Source organism: Salinimicrobium sp. WS361 (assembly GCF_050750585.1). NCBI lineage: Bacteria > Pseudomonadati > Bacteroidota > Flavobacteriia > Flavobacteriales > Flavobacteriaceae > Salinimicrobium > Salinimicrobium sp. WS361. The sequence goes on along the minus strand of NZ_JBOJLM010000018.1, from coordinate 67,075 downwards.
TGTTCTCACCGGTCATTACGTTCTTGATTGTTACTTTGTCGTTACGACCAATTTTAGGACGTTCGCGGGTAATGGTTTCGGTCACCTGCGGGCGGCGCTGCTGAGTTTGGCCTGCGGCCCTGCTCTGCGCAGCTCTCTCGTCCATGTTCGGGATCTCTTCTTTTGTAGTTTCGACTTCCTCTCTTTTCCTGGTCTGTCTCACCTCCCTTATCTGCTCTGGGTTTGGTACAGGAAGTTCTCCTTTGAAAAGGAAGGAGATCACATCTTTATTCACCTGGTCAAGCATTACCTTGAACAGCTCAAAGGCTTCAAACTTATAGATCAAAAGCGGATCTTTTTGCTCGTGCACCGCCAGCTGAACGCTCTGCTTAAGCTCATCCATTTTGCGAAGGTGGGTCTTCCACGCATCATCAATAATGGCTAAACTTATGTTCTTTTCGAAATCGGTGATTAATTGCTTTCCTTCAGTTTCATAAGCTTTTTCCAGATTTGTCACCACCTGTAGGGTTTTCACCCCGTCGGTAAAGGGAACTGCAATTCTTTCAAAGTTATTGCCCTTATCTTCCCACACCTGCTTGATCACTGGGTAGGCAGCTTCGGCACTGCTCTTCATTTTATTGCGATAATGCTCATAAGCAGCTTTATAGATCACCTGTGCGATCTTCTGGAAGTCCATTTTATCAAACTCTTCTTCAGTAATAGGAGAGCTCATGGAGAAATAGCGGATCAATTCAAATTCAAAGTTCTTGAAATCGCTTGCCATTTTATTTGTTTCGGCAATACTTTCCGAAGTATCATAGATCATATTAGCGATGTCCACGCGCAAACGGTCTCCAAAAAGTGCATGGTAACGGCGCTTGTAAACCACCTCACGTTGTGCGTTCATCACATCATCATATTCTAACAGACGCTTACGTACACCAAAGTTGTTCTCTTCTACCTTCTTCTGGGCGCGCTCAATAGATTTTGAGATCATGGAATGCTGAATCACTTCTCCTTCTTCCAGCCCCATACGGTCCATCAATTTGGCGATTTTTTCTGAACCAAAAAGGCGCATCAAATTGTCTTCAAGAGACACGTAGAATTGCGAGCTACCTGGATCTCCCTGACGACCGGCACGACCTCTAAGCTGCCTGTCAACACGTCTCGAATCGTGACGCTCTGTACCTACAATTGCAAGACCCCCTGCTTTTTTCACTTCAGGAGAAAGCTTGATATCGGTACCACGACCGGCCATGTTGGTGGCAATGGTCACGACGCCACTGTTACCGGCTTCGGCAACAATATCGGCCTCTTTTTTATGGAGCTTCGCGTTCAATACGTTGTGAGGAACTTTTCGAAGCGTAAGCATCCTACTAAGTAATTCTGAAATTTCTACGGAAGTAGTACCAATAAGTACAGGTCTCCCGGCCCTTGAAAGATCGGTCACATGATCAATTACGGCATTGTATTTCTCACGTTTGGTTTTATAAACCAGGTCTTCTTTATCTTGCCTTGCGATAGGACGGTTCGTTGGAATTTCTACCACATCAAGTTTGTAGATCTCCCATAATTCCCCGGCTTCGGTCACAGCAGTACCGGTCATACCCGAAAGTTTGCTGTACATCCTGAAGTAATTCTGAAGAGTAACCGTAGCAAAGGTCTGCGTTGCATCTTCGATCTTTACACTCTCCTTGGCTTCAATCGCCTGGTGGAGCCCATCACTATAACGGCGGCCTTCCATGATACGCCCGGTTTGCTCATCTACGATCTTCACCTTATTGTCCATCACCACATACTCTGTGTCTTTTTCAAACAGGGTGTAAGCCTTTAACAGCTGACGCATGGTGTGTATGCGTTCACTTTTCACGCTATAATCACGAAAAAGGTCTTCTTTCTTTTCAGCTTCTTGTTCTTTAGAAAGCCCTTCTTTTTCAATCTTGGCGATCTCCATCCCAATCTCGGGCATTACGAAGAAGTCGGGATCATCTTTCCCAGAAAGGAATTCGATCCCTTTATCTGTAAGATCAATCTGGTTGTTTTTCTCTTCGATCACAAAGTACAGTTCGGCGTCAACCTTCGGCATTTCCCGGTTGTTGTCGGCCATGTACTTGTTTTCTGTTTTTTGAAGTAAGGCCTTAACACCTTCTTCACTCAAATATTTAATGAGCGCTTTATTCTTTGGAAGTCCGCGGTACACGCGAAGCAATTTTAACCCACCTTCTTCAGTATCTCCTGCGGCGATAAGTTTTTTAGCTTCAGCAAGAACCCCGGTAAGATATTTACGCTGAACCTCAACAATATTCGCCACAGCAGGTTTTAGCTGGTCAAATTCATGAATGTCTCCTTTAGGGATTGGTCCTGAAATGATCAATGGAGTTCTGGCATCATCTACCAACACCGAATCCACCTCATCTACTATAGCGTAGTTGTGGGGCCGCTGTACAAGATCATCGGGAGAATGCGACATGTTATCACGCAGATAATCGAAACCAAATTCATTATTGGTTCCGTAGGTGATATCAGCGTTATAAGCCTTTCTGCGGGAAGCAGAATTTGGCCTGTGATAATCAATACAATCTATAGAAAGTCCGTGGAACTGGAAAAGTGGTGCCATCCAGGCGCTATCACGTTTAGCCAGGTAGTCGTTCACCGTTACCAGGTGAACACCATTGCCGGTAAGGGCATTGAGGTACATTGGGAGCGTTGCAACAAGGGTTTTACCTTCCCCGGTTTGCATCTCGGCGATTTTTCCCTGGTGCATGGCAACCCCGCCTATAAGCTGCACATCGTAGTGCACCATATCCCAGGTAATTGGTTTCCCGGCTGCATCCCACGAGTTGTTCCATACGGCATAATCACCATCGAGATTTACATAATCTTTTTCTGCAGAAAGTTCACGATCATAAGCTGATGCTGTGACTTTAAGTTGTGGATTGTCTTTAAATCGTTTGGCAGTTTCCTTTACAGTGGCAAAGGCTTCGGGGAGAATCTCGTTAAGGACACCTTCAGATATTTCGTAAGATTTTTCTTTTAAGGCGTCTATTTCGGCGTAGATATCTTCTTTGCGGGTAATGTCTTCAGATGCATCGGCTTCAGTATTAAGGTTAGTGATTTGTTCATTCACCTCCTTAAGTGCATCTTTGATCCTTGTTTTGAAAGTAACTGTCTTTTCGCGCAGTTCATCCAGGCTAAGAGCTTCAAATTCTTTTTCGAGAGCGAGTATCTTGTTGACTATAGGCTGAATTTCCTTAATGTCTTTTTTAGACTTGTCGCCGACAAAAACTTTCAATACGGTATCTAAAAAACTCATATGTTTTTGTGGTATTTAATATTTCAAAGTTAAGCAAAAAAAAAGCCTCAAATCTGAGACTTTTTTCTGCTTTTATTGTGGTGTGCTTTTAATATTCATCTTCATTCCAGAGGTAATCCTCATCTGTAGGGTAATCTGGCCAGATTTCCTCTATTGAATCATAGGAATCCCCTTCATCTTCAATCGCCTGTAGGTTTTCGACAACCTCCAGGGGAGCACCCGTCCTGATGGCGTAATCAATTAACTCATCTTTTGTGGCGGGCCATGGTGCATCGCTAAGATAGGATGCTAATTCTAATGTCCAATACATCGGTTAATCGGTTTAAATTTTTGCAAAAATAATTTTTTTGACGAGAAAGTCAAGAAAAAAATCATCTTTTTATCACTAATTTTAAGAACGTGGTATCTACTGTATTTCCTTTAAAAATAGAGGATTTCTGCAGAGAAACTGGTTGAAATCTATTTAGGAGTTCTTTTGTGGGATCCATTTAACTTCTTTCACCTGTAAATCATGAGACAACTTTCGTGCCAGCACAAAAAGATAGTCACTTAGGCGGTTAAGATACTGCAGCACCTGCTCCTCAAAAGGTTCAATTTCATAAAGAGCAGTGGCAAGACGCTCGGCCCTGCGGCACACACAGCGGGCTACGTGACAAACTGACACGGTTTGATGACCGCCGGGGAGTATGAAGTGTGTCATGGACGGTAACTCTTCATTCATCCTGTCAATTTCCTGTTCAAGAAGTTCAATATCTTCCATAGAGATCCTCGGGATATTGAGGCGTTCTTTGCCATTTTTGAGCACTGCCTTTTCAGGATCGGTGGCAAGAATAGCTCCCAGGGTGAACAAACGGTCCTGGATCTTTATAACAATCTCGCGGCTGTGCTCATCTACTTGCTGGTCGCGCATAAGGCCCAGGTGTGAATTTAGCTCATCTACCGTGCCGTAGCTATCAATGCGAATATGGTGTTTTGGAACGCGGGTACCGCCAAACAGAGCGGTTGTTCCCTTGTCGCCGGTTTTAGTATAAATCTTCATCTTTATGGTTTTAAGAACTTCTTGTTAGAAAGGGTGCCTAAAGTAAGAAAATAAAGAGGGGTTTTAAAATGGGATTGCGGGAAGTTAAACTTTGGAATTTATTTTCTGAAGAGGTCCCAAAAATGCCATTTTTGGGAGGTATTTTCTGGAGATCATCTTGTTTGGAAGTCAGTGAAAAACATTGCAAATTAGAATTTTATATTGTTATTTCTTCCCTACTGAAGAGTCCTGTTATTCGCTATTTTTTTGTCTCTTAAATTTCTTCTGAAAGTTTTTGCTTAAAGAACGCCTCCATTCCAGCTCTTTTTTCCTGCGTTTACGGCTTCTTATCCATAGGAAAAAAGCGACGCAAACACATAAAAGGGCCAGGTACAAGAATAGTTCGTTATTCCAGAAGTCATTCATGGCGCACAGATTTCAGAAGATAATTTAATAAATCATCTGATTATCCTGTACTTATAAAGTGTTAATTCAGTGCCTGCAGAATTTATTTCTTTCTTTTTCGCTCGTTGTACCGGTTTCTGAAATTCCTGTTCTTTTTAAGCTCCCGGTTCTTTTTTGTACGATTGCCGTTCCATAAGAAGAAGGCGAGGAAAACCACGATAATGATGATGTAGAGGATCGTATCGCTATCGAAAAATGACATTTTTTGTTAGTTAAGAGTTAGGAGTTCGGAGTTTAGAGATTTTTCCTTAATTAAGAAGTTACTGCTTAAGTTGGTTTTGTCTTAAAACAATTTTTTCTGCCAACTGATTACTGACCACTGAGAACTTTTTTCCTTTCGTCGCTTTCGATCATACCATCGCGAAGTCGGATAATGCGATGGGCGTGACGGGCGATATCTTCTTCGTGAGTAACCAGGATTACAGTGTTTCCTGAAGCGTGTATGTCATCAAAGAGATTCATGATCTCTACAGAAGTTTTTGAATCGAGGTTCCCCGTAGGCTCATCAGCAAGGATTATTGACGGATTATTCACCAGAGCTCGGCCCACAGCAACTCTTTGGCGTTGCCCACCAGAAAGCTGGTTGGGCTTATGATCCATCCTGTCTGCCAGGCCAACATCGGCAAGTACTTTCTCGGCACGTTCCTTTCGCTGACTTTTAGTAGCCCCTGCGTAGATCATTGGCAGAGCAACATTTTCCAAGGCAGTGGTGCGGGGTAGGAGGTTAAAAGTTTGAAAAACAAATCCAATTTCTTTATTCCTGATCTCTGCCAGCTCATCATCGCTCATTTGGCTCACATCTTTTCCATTAAGGATATACTGGCCCGAAGTTGGAGTGTCAAGACATCCCAGGAGATTCATAAGTGTAGACTTTCCCGATCCTGAAGGACCCATAAAAGCTACGTACTCTCCTTTTTCAATATCGAGATCGATACCTTTTAGAACTTTTACAATTTCCTGTCCCAGGTGAAAATCCCTGGTAATTTGCCTAATCTTAATAACGCTGCTCATAAGCTAATGTGAATTCAAAAGTTAGACGCAAGTTAGGAGAGTTTGTTACAATTATCAATAAGCAAAAGGAGGATTTGAAATTTGAAGATGTGAGGATTTGAAGATTTGTTTGCTATCCTACACTTACGACTCTCCCTAAGGGAGAGGAGCTATTGAAAAATACTCCCTCACCTTTGGAGAGGGGCGGGGAGAGGATAATATATGTAATTTAGCTCCGGAGGAGCGTAATATCTATAGATATTTAATTAAGTCGATTTAATGAGCTCCAGCGGAGCGGAATATTCCTAGTAGGTAATGCGCAGTGGGAAGTAGTAATTTTGAAATTCCTCAATCAGGAACAGGTAATCTTTTTTGCGCTTCTTTGCCCCGGCCCTAAAAGGAGGATGCACAAAAAATTTTACCAGAAGAGAAATGTTTAGAAGTAAGAAATTTTATACTAGGAGAAATGACAAAAAAGCTATCAGCTTTTTAAACAACTGCCTACTAATTACAGCGCACTGCAAACTTATCAGACACGAATTACGAAATGTTCCTTTTCCTGTTCTCTTCTGAAAAACACGAGGCCCCATTGAAAAGTGTCTATAGAAACCTTCACTTTAGGGTGTGCTTTTATCTCTTCCCAGGCTTCTTCCATGCCTTTTGACCAGTGAATGTCGTCAAAGATCATGACAGAATCGTTGTGAACGGTTGGGAGTAGCTTCTCAAAATAGGATAGGGTAGCTTCTTTTTGATGGTTGCCGTCTACGTAGATTAGATCGTTGTTTTGAGTTCGGAGTTCGGAGTTATGAGTTGTGGGTTGTCGGTTGTCGGTTGTGGGTTTTGAGTTGTCAGTTGTAAGTTGGCTGTTTTTAGTTGAGTTGGAATTTGGAATTTTGAATTTGGAATTTTTTTCTTCTTTCCTCTCTCCACTTCCCTCTTTCCACTTTCCATTTTCAACTAATAATTCTTGAAACTTGCCAACCATCAGCTGAATATTCCTCAATCTGAATTCCTTAAATTTTTCCGAAGCAATTAGAGCTGTTTGGGGGCAACCTTCAATAGTAGTGACCTTTATTTTATTTCCGGCTGCCATTGCCGCTGTGCCTAGCCCAAGAGAAGTTCCAAGCTCCATGGCTGTATCTGCCTCTAAATACCTCACGAGCCGATTAAGGAGTCGGGCGCGTTTGGGAGAAATGCCTGCCGTTTTTGCCATTTTTGACAGCTTACGGACTTCAGATGTAAAAACTTTACTTCCGGCACCAAAATCTTTTACTTTAATTGCTCTTTTGTCCTTCAGCAAGGATCTTCTGTATTCCTTCAGCAGCGCATAAGAAGCGTATTTTCTTCGGTCATAAAAACAGCGGGTCACCAGCCCATAAACAAAAGGCGAATGCACTCCATGTTGATTGGTGGAGTGGAGAAGAAAACGGAAATAGGCTTTGACTAAATGAAACATCTATATGTTAATATGATAACTCAATTTTACTCATTTCAAGCTCCAAATTCCAATATTTGCTTTAATGTGAAACTAATATCTAAATTTTGCTTTGCTTGCAAATGTAAGTCAAAACCTTATTTTTAGAGCGGGGAAGTTGTAACCAACTAAAATGAAAGATGCAGAATAGTCGACTTTCAAACGTGGAATTGATAAAAAGCCTTTTCAAAGGTAGGCAGGATGTTTTTGCACGTCATTGGCAAAAGGGATCCAAAAAGGGTTATATGCCGGCATATCAATTTGATCCTTACATGTTCCGGCTTCACAAGATGAAGGGTGGCACATTTAAGTCTTATGAGCAAAAAACTTTTCTTTCGCTTACAGATAATGAAATTGAGAAGCATCTACAGGGCGAGCAGCTCATTGGTATTTATCCTTTACTGCAGGACAATACCTCGTGGTTTATTGTTGCAGATTTCGACGGCAATAACTGGGCAGAAGAATGTATTTCTGTAATTAATACTTTAAAAAGCAGGGGAATTCCTGCATACATTGAAAAATCACGTTCGGGAAACGGAGGACACGTCTGGATCTTTTTTGAGGGGACTTATCCGGCGATCAAAAGTCGAAAATTATTCAAGGCCCTGCTGGAAGAAACCGGCGCATTTTCTTTGTTGGATAAAAGTTCAAGTTTTGACAGACTCTTCCCTAATCAGGATGCTTTATCGGGAAAAGGTTTGGGAAATTTAATTGCCTTGCCATTATATAAACCGGCCATTGAAAAAGGGAATAGTTGTTTTGTTAATGAAAACATGCAGCCATTTGAGGATCAATGGAAATTCCTTTCCAAAATTGAGAGGGTGGCAATTTCTCACCTGGATAAGCTTTTAAATAATCTTGATTCAGATTCAGAATCTCTTAAAGAGGCAAAAAGGGCAGGTTCAGGAAAGCTGAGAATAACACTTGATAATAAAGTTGTTTTGAATAAATGGTCATTGCCTCCTTCAGTTGCAACATATTTAAAAGATGAATTGAATTTTCCCAATTCAGAATTTTTCATCAAAAAGAAGACAGGTAAAAGTACCTGGGGCACAGATCGATATTTCAAGACTTATGAAGAGACAAGTGATCATCTACTACTGCCGCGGGGATTTATTGGAAAATTTATCCGGTTCTGTAGAAAGCAGAACGTCGACCATGAATTTATAGATAAAAGAAGAAAACCAAAAAAGGTGAAATTTTCAGCAGGAATAGCCCTGCGGGAACATCAAAAAAAAGCTGTTGCAGCAGCAAAAAGGAAAGATTTCGGAGTTATTACAGCACCTCCGGGTTCAGGAAAAACTGTTATTGGCCTGCAGATTGTTGCAGATAAAGGATTACCGGCCCTTATTGTGGTGCATAGGAAACAATTAATGGAGCAGTGGATAGAGCGAATTGAAGGCTTTCTAGGAATTCCGAAAAGGGAAATTGGTAGGATTGGACAGGGAAAAGCCAAAAGTGGAAAGTTAGTTACGGTGGCTATGATACAGAGTTTAAGTAAACAAATAAAAAAAGCTGAAAATTCTAATTTCTCTCAATCCTTTGGAACCGTTATCATTGATGAATGCCACCATATCCCTGCTGAAACTTATAAAAATGTGATTTCCCAACTTACTCCATTTTTTCAGTATGGATTAACTGCAACCCCTTTTAGAAAAGGAAGTGACGGAAAAATGATCTTTACATATTTGGGAGAGCTTATAGCTCATATAAATTCCCATGAAATTGAAAATTACAAACGGGCGAGGGTAATAATTCGCAATACTTCTCTTGATATACCATACAATTCAAAAACAGATCCTTTCGAAGTATTGTCTAAGGTACTCGTGCATGATTCAAACAGGAACAGGCTTATTTGTGAAGATGTAACACTTCAAGTTGAGAAAGGGAGAAATGTTGTTTTGCTAACTGAACGTAAAGAGCACATAGACATACTTTACCTACTACTTAAACAGTTCTTTGAAACGATAACCTTGAGCGGAGATGATTCACAGGTAAGCCGGAGCCTAAAATGGGAGAGCTTGAGAAAAGGAGATTACCAGGTTTTAATCACCACCGGCCAGTTTTTTGGCGAAGGATCTGACCTGCAAAATGCCTCTACTCTTTTTCTTGTTTATCCTTTTTCCTTTAAAGGAAAGTTGATTCAGTACATAGGTCGGGTTCAGCGTTCTGAGCTTACTCCTGTAATTTATGATTATCGGGATCATAAAATAGAGTACCTGAATAAACTATTTCTGAAGAGAAATACCTATTATCGTCATTTCGACAAGCAGGTTACTTTGTTTGATGAAGAAGAACTGTCAATGAAAAATTCTACAGCTCCAGAAATTTTTAGTGTTGATGAGGATCTCAATATTTTGTGGGAGGATCTTGATTTTCGCTTTGGTGCAGTTGCTTTTACTTATCAAATACCCAACCCTGCCATTAAACTTGAATTTGAAGTTGAAAATGACCTTTTTAGACCGGAGTTTGACGTTCTGAAACCTTATTTTGCTAAAGTTTTGAAGTCGGGAAAAGTCCGGATTAAAATTTCTGCTGAAATTCAGGAGGGAAAAATTATTTCTCAAATGGCAACTTCCAAAGCTCTGGAAGAGCTGGATGACGAAATCCTGCAAAGTGTCAAATTCAGATTTTTGGAGAAAGGACTTTTCAGTAAAAAAAGTGGGGGTGAAGAAATGGAAAAAGAACAACTTCAAACAGAAAATAACATTTCAGCTATTTTTAGTTACGGGGAAGATTTACTTCAGGATCTTTTAGATAATTCAAAGTACAAGCATCACCGGCAATTAAGGTACTTAGCAACCAAACATGAATATACTGTCCTGAGACTTCGTTTTGTCCTTGATCCGTTTTCTTTTGTATTCCTTATTTCAGGAATAGATCAATACCACCTTGTGCTCGAAACTCTAGACACAGAAGAAGCGACTTATGTGTGGCATTTCAATAAGAATGAACTTCAGAAATATCTAGTTTATATTAATGGGGAATTAAATTTCATTCGGAATAAAGGAAGAAAAGAATATCTTGAAAATCAGCCAAAAAATTTCAGCCGTATCTTTCATGATTATTCTGATGATAGAAAGGGATTTATTGTTTGGAAGGATTTGCTGGAGGAGAGGGTGTTTTAGCGTTGTCTAAAATTTTGGTCATGCCCTGTCTCAATCACCCCTTTCGGCGGCTTAGAATCCCGAAAGCGGGTTCAAAACAAATCCCTTCCCTCATTTCTCTCATGGTAAGCCTTAAAGTTATCTATGTCACCGAATATTTCAATGACTTCTTTTCGTTTTACGATAGTTGGATTATCGGATATAATAATATTATAGGAGGACCAGGGATATTCTCTCATTCTTTGAACAACCCCATGATGAACAGGATTATTATGGATGTAAAAAATTATTTGTTTAAGATAATCTTCAGACGTGATTCTTTTTCTTTCAAATGATTTCTCCATAAGACTTCCCGTTCTGCCATACTTTTTGTTGATGGCTTGAGCATAAGCATTAAATAAATGACCAAGCTGCCTGGAGGCATCGGGTTTCTTCGATTCTTTACCCGGAAAAAATAAATAATCTTCTTTTTTTATTTCGCTGTCGGTTTTAAGATAAAGAAGTAGGTGAAAATGGTTACGCATGAGGCACCAGGCAAAGGTATCAGCAACTGGAGGAATATATTTCTCATAGAGCCGCAGGAAATACGAATAATTTTCTTCCTCAAAAAAAATGTTCGAGCCATTGTTTCCACGGTTGTAGATGTGGTAAAAGTTTCCCGTTTCTATAGGTTCGATTTTCAACTTTTTGTTATTGAGGATTTAATTTAAAGATATGAATTTCCTTAAATCAACCGCTTTCAGGATTGAAAAAACCGCTGAAAGAGTTTCAATCACCCCCTTTCGGCGGCTTGGAGCCCCGAAAGAGGGTTCTGCGAGAAGTCAACCGCTTTCAGGGTTAAAAAACCGCTGAAAGGGTTCTCTTACTCCATTTTATCTCCCAGTTCAAACCACCTCTCGGTTTTCTGTTCTATCTCAGCCTCGATCTTTCCAAGTTCCATGGAGGCTTTTGTGATCTCATCGGGACTTAGATCCTGCAGGAATTTTTGCTGAACATCATTCTTTTTCTTTTCCAGGTTATGGATCTCTTTTTCCAGCCTGTTGTATTCCTTCTGCTCATTGTAGGTTAGGGTCGTAGAGGTAGTGTTCTCTTTTTTCCAGGCTTTTTTCTCTGTTGAAGCTTCAGCCTTTTCGGTAGGTTCAGCTATAGAACTCGCTTCATATTCCCTGTAATCGGTATAGTTTCCGGGGAAATCTTCAATTTCTGTTGTTCCTTTAAAGACAAAAAGATGGTCCACGATCTTGTCCATAAAATAACGGTCGTGAGAAACCACTACAAGACAACCCGGAAAATCGAGCAGGAAGTCTTCGAGTACGTTCAAGGTCACAATATCGAGATCGTTTGTGGGCTCATCCAGGATAAGAAAGTTTGGATTCTGAATAAGGACGGTACACAGGTAAAGCCTCTTCTTTTCTCCACCACTTAATTTTTCTACATAATCGTACTGCTTCTTACGGTCAAAAAGGAAACGTTCCAAAAGCTGCTGTGCAGAGATTTGCCGGCCTTTTTTCAGCGGAATATAATCTCCAAATTCCCTTATCACATCAATGACCTTTTGGCCGTCCTTTACCTCAATTCCGCGTTGGGTGTAGTAACCAAACTTAATAGTTTCCCCAATGGTGATCTTCCCGGAATCGGGAGCAAGGGTGCCGGTGAGAATGTTTAGAAAAGTGGATTTTCCGGTTCCGTTTTTTCCGATAATTCCCAGCCTGTCGCCCGGCTGAAAGTTGTAACTGAATTTATCAAGCAGTTGGAGATCGCCAAAGCTTTTGGAAATATTATGGAACTCCACAATCTTATTCCCCAGGCGCTCCATATTGATCTCCAGTTGCACCTGGTGGTCGTTGCGGCGTTTTGAGGCGCGGTCTTTAATTTCAAAAAAGTCGTCTATACGCGATTTAGATTTGGTTGTTCGAGCTTTTGGCTGGCGTCGCATCCAGTCCAGTTCCTTCTTGAAAAGTTGTTTGGCTTTATCGGTATTGGTTTGCTCTAAAGCAATGCGTTCATCTTTTTTGCTGAGGTAGTAGGAGTAATTGCCTTTGTAGGTGTAAAGATTTCCGTCCTCAAGCTCTACGATCTCGTTACATACACGTTCCAGGAAGTACCTGTCGTGCGTTACCATAAAAATGGTGAAGTTCTCTTTACGGAAGAATTCCTCCAGCCACTCGATCATATCAAGATCGAGGTGGTTGGTAGGTTCATCCATGATGATGAGGTCGGGTTTATTTAGGATCATGGAGGCCAGGGCGAGACGTTTCTTTTGTCCGCCGCTAAGACTTCCTACCAGCGCGTGAAGATCTTCAAGCTTCAGTTTAAAAAGGATCTGTTTATAGGTGGTTTCAAAATCCCAGGCTTGATGGGCATCCATCTGTTCAAAAGCCTTTTGATAGGCATCGGAATCTTCAGGATTTTCAAGTGCTTTTTCGTAGCGCTCGATAACTTTCAGGATTTCATTATCTGAAGCAAAGATGGTTTGTTCTACCGTAAGTTTAGGATCCAGATTAGGTTCCTGCGGAAGAAAAGCTGTGGTGATATCCTTTCTATATACCACATTGCCCGCATCGGGAGTATCGGCGCCCGAAAGAATATTGAGGAGAGAGGTTTTTCCTGTTCCGTTTTTGGCCACAAAGCCCACCTTGTCTCCTTCATTAATTCCGAAGGAAAGATTTGAAAAAAGTTCTCTTTCTCCGTAAGCCTTGGCTACATTTTCTACAGATAAATAATTCACACAGATATTTTTGGCAAAAGTAGGTATTTCAATGATCAATTAACAATTTAGAATTAGCAGAGGGATTTTGGTGATTTGAAAATTTGAAGATTTGAGGATGTGGGATTTGAAGATGAAATGGAGTTCGACCAATCTAACGCCGGTCTTTACTTGTATAAAATCTTACAGCTAACATTAGCCTTCTGCCTTTGATTAACAGTATTTAACAAACTAGTGATGCAATTATTTTATTATTAACCTTCAAGACCTATATTTGTCTCAAGCTATTAGTCCCAAATGAGTATCAGGCAATTAATTGTTGTTGTTAGTATTCTGTTTTTTGTTTCTTCCTGTGTGCCCACCAAGCGGTTGATGTACTTGCAGGAAGATGGTAAGGAGGCAGACAGTTTAATTTCTATAGAAAGAATTCAGAAACCCTATAGAATTCAGGTTAATGATCTTCTAAGTATCAGGGTTAAGGCAATAGACCAGGACGTGGTTGGGATGTTTAACCCTATTGGGGAGCAAAATCCTAACGCCACGGGAGAAGAAAGGCTTTATTATGACGGCTTCTTAGTGGATGCTCATGGAAATATTCGAGTGCCCACCCTGGGCGAGGTGAATGTGCTGGGTTTCACGGTAGAGGAGGTGAGAGAGAAGATCGAAAAAGCCCTTTTAGACAAGTATTTCAAGGAACAGGCAAACATCTTTGTCACGGTTAAGCTGGCGGGAATAAGATATACCACAATTGGAGAGATAGGATCAGGAACCCAGGTGATCTATAAAGAGCAGGTGACGATTATGGAAGCCATAGCCCAGGCCGGGGATATATCTGAGTTCGGAGACAGGACCGATGTGGTGATTGTGCGCCAATACCCGGGCGGGGAGAAAAGACACCATATTGATCTTACAAGCATAGATGCGATGAAGTCGCCGTACTATTATATTCAGCCTAACGATCTTATTATCGTGAATCCGCTTCCGCAGAAAGCATTGGGACTGGGTACTACAGGGCTGGAAGCCTTTCGTACTATCACGACTATTTTAGCGTTTGTAACTTCAACAATATTATTAATTACCCGGTGATGTATGGCACATGAAGATGATCATATTAGTGATGTAGGTTCCACATTTGACTTTAAAGGATTTGTGCTGAAAGTCTTTAGCTATTGGCAATTAATTCTGTTGTCTATAGCTATAAGTCTGGGAGTGGCTTATTACAATAATGTACGGAAACTTCCTGTTTATCAATTAGGGAATTCCATTTCCATAAAAGACGATCAAAACCCTTTTTTTACCAGTAATACCAGCCTCACTTTTAACTGGGGAGGAACCTCAGACAAGGTGAATACGGCCATGACCATTTTGCGGTCAAGATCGCATAATGAAGAGGTGGTAGAGCGCTTGCAGTACTATATTGCTTATCAACAGGACGGAGAATATCAACGTGTGAATGCTTACGGTTTCACTCCTTTTAAAGTAGTGGCCGATACTTCTGCGTACCAGGCCCAGGGAACCACTTTTACCATTCGTTTTAAAGATCCTGAAACCTTTACGCTCAGCACGACTTTTGCCGGAGGAAATGCTTCGGTATATAATTATGATACGAAAGAATATGGCAATGTGGTGGTCGAGGAAGGGGAGTTTAGCCGTGAATACCGGCTTAACGAGCCCATAAATTTGCCATTTTTCAATGGTAAGCTTGTGCCAACGCCACGTGCTCCTGTTATAGATAAACCTTTTTATGTGCAATTCCGGCATTTTGACGGTACTGTAGGGAGGTTCCGCGGAGTGGCTGTAAGTCCGCAGTCGCAGGGAGCTTCGGTTTTAAATCTTTCCATGACAGGTGATAATAAAGCTGAGATCGTAGATTACCTTAACGGGACTGTACGGGTATTGAGTCAAAATATGCTGGAGCGCAAGAACCTTTTTGCCACCAAGACCATTCGGTTTATTGATAGTAGTTTAAGTGTCAAGGCTATGGAGCTTAAGGTGGTGGAAGATGAATTGAATAGGTTTAGAAATACCAATTCTATCCTGGATATTTCTGCGGAAAGCAGTCAGTTAAACTCCAAACTTACGGGGCTTGATGTGAGGAAAGAAGATATTTCGCGTCAACTGGCTTATTATGAAACCCTGCAGGATTACCTGCAATCGCGAAATGATTATTCTGATGTACCGGCACCATCGGTAGCGGGAATTGCTGAAGGAAGTATTGTTAGCGGAGTAGGGCGAATTGTTTCCCTTGCCGAAGAAAGGCGGAAATATGAATATTCTCTACAGGAAAATTCCCCTGTTTTTCAGGATATAGACCGGCAGATAAATGCCGTAAAAGATGTGCTGCTCGAAAATATGTCTTCCTCTCAAAACTTACTCAGGCAGGAGCTGCGCGACATTAATAGAGAAATTGCACTGGCCGAAGCCGAAATTAGGAAACTACCGCAGGAAGAGCAGGACTTGCTTAAAATTCAGCGAAAGTATTCTATAAGTGAGCGCACTTATAATATGTTCCTGGAAAAGCGTAGTGAAGCCGGACTCGTTAAAGCAGCCAACGTGAGTGATGTTATGGTTATTGATACCGCCAAAGATACCGGTGGCGGCCAGATTGGACCAAATACACAACTTAACTATGTGATGGCATTAATGGTGGGTGGAATGATTCCGCTGACTTTTGTTTTCCTGTTAGTTTTTCTGAATACCAACGTGCACAACGCACAGGAAGTCACCCGTTTATCACCCATTCCCATTCTGGGCATGATTGGGAAAAGTAGGATGGACACAAATCTTGCGGTCTTCAATAAACCCAAATCGGCTATTGCTGAAGGTTTTCGGGGGTTGAGGTCCAGTCTGCAATTTATGTACAAAAAGCAGGGGGTGAGCGGCTCTAAAACGGTGATGATCACTTCTTCGGTTTCGGGGGAAGGGAAAACTTTTTGTGCCATGAACCTCGCCACTGTTTTTGCTTTGAGTGAAAAGAAGACACTGTTGTTGGGTGCCGATTTACGTAAACCGAAGATTTTTGATGATTTTAAGATCAATAACGATGTGGGAGTGGTGAATTATCTTATAGGGCAGGAGTCCCTGGAGGCAATCATACAGCCAAGTATGGTGCCACACCTGGATGTGATCACTGCAGGGCCAATTCCGCCAAACCCTTCAGAATTACTTATGAACGAGCAGATGGAAACCCTCATGAGTGAACTTCGGGAGCGTTATGATTACATTGTTATGGATACCCCGCCGGTGGGTGTGGTTGCCGATGCGCTCAACCTCATAAAATACGCCGATGCCACTCTATACCTCATCCGCCAGGATTACACAAAACGCGGAATGCTGGAGGTGATCAATGAGAAGTATAACAAAGGTGAAGTAAAGAATATTTCATTCGTTCTTAACCACTTTGTGCACCGGGCCAAGTACGGGTATGGCTATGGTTACGGCTATGGCTACGGTTACGGCTATGGGTATGGCCAGTATGGTAAAGGTTATGGGCAGCAGGAAACAAGGACTGGCAAGCTGAAGAAGAAGTGGAGGGAGTTGGTTAGGAACTTTGAATAGTCGTTAGACTATAGACGCTAGTCAGTAGTGATTTTTACCTCTTAATTTTTTTATTTGAGGCAAACGAATAACTCAAAAAAATGGAAGAACTGCCTAAATTTAAATTCGAAGATTTACAAGTATATCAGAAGTCTCTTGATTTTGTTGATCTAGCTTATGAAGTTTCGAAAAAGTTTCCGCATTCAGAATTATATAATCTTACTTCACAATTTAAAAGGGCAGCGGTCTCTATATCATTAAATATAGCTGAGGGATCAGGTGATACAGATGCTCAATTCAACAGGTTTCTTCAAATTGCCAGTGCATCCATTAAAGAGTGTGTTGTATGTTCCACAATTGCAAATCGACAGAATTTTATATCTGATCAGGAGAATTTAAATAATCGAAAAAAACTCGCGGAACTTTCAAAAATGATAAGTAGTTTGAAGAAGTACCTAAAGAAGAGTTGAGTTGAACAGTTGAACATTATCGACTATCGACTACCGTCTAAAGACTTTATTTTAACAAAAAACCAAAAACCACAAACCACGAACTCTATCAAGAATAACCAACAAAAAACCGCCCTCATAACCGGCATCACAGGCCAGGATGGAGCTTATTTAGCCGAATTCCTGCTTGAGAAAGGATATGTGGTGCATGGGATCAAAAGGAGGTCTAGCCTTTTTAATACAGAAAGGATAGATCACCTGTATCAGGATCCGCACGAGAAGGATATCAGGTTTAAGCTACATTACGGAGATCTAAGTGATTCTATGAATCTCACGAGGATCATTCAGGAGGTACAGCCCGATGAGATCTATAATCTTGGAGCAATGTCTCATGTGAAGGTGAGCTTTGACACCCCGGAATATACTGCTAATGTCGACGGATTAGGGACTCTTAGGATTTTAGAGGCGGTAAGGCTTCTTGGTTTCACTAAGAAAACAAAGATCTACCAGGCTTCAACTTCAGAGTTGTACGGACTGGTACAGCAGGTGCCGCAAAACGAAAGCACTCCTTTCTATCCGCGGAGCCCTTATGGTGTTGCGAAATTGTATGCCTACTGGATAACGATTAATTACCGGGAGGCTTATGAAATGTTTGCCTGTAATGGAATTCTATTTAACCATGAATCTCCGCTAAGGGGAGAAACTTTTGTCACCCGTAAGATCACTCGTGCCGTTGCCCGTATTGCCCTGGGAATGCAGGAAAATTTCTTTTTGGGAAATCTGGACGCTGAAAGAGATTGGGGGCACGCAAAAGATTATGTGGAAGCTATGTGGCTTATGCTGCAACAGGATCAGCCAGGTGATTATGTGATCGCCACTGGAAAAACTACTTCAGTAAGAGAACTGGTGCGAATGGCTTTTTCATGTGTTGGAATTACTGTGGAATTTTTAGGTACAGGAATCCATGAAATTGCAAAAGTGGTAAAATGCGAAAATCCCGATTTCCAGGTAGCATCAGGAGCTACAGTGCTTCAGGTAGATTCTAAATACCACCGTCCCACAGAAGTGGATCAGCTTATCGGAGACGCTTCAAAGTGTAAAGAAAAACTGGGATGGAAGCCAAAATATGCTCTACAGGACCTTGTAAAGGAAATGATGGAAGCCGATGTAAACCTCTTCCGTAAAGAAAAATATTTAAGAGAAGGAGGACACAAGACATTAGATTATAATGGAGAGTAGTCCGTAGTCTATTGACGTTAGAGGGTAGATTTAGAAATGGAGAAAGATTCAAAAATATATGTTGCTGGACACACCGGAATGGTGGGTTCGGCATTACTGCGGAAGCTGGAACAGGAGGGTTTCAAAAATGTCATTTTTCGCACCTCATCCCAACTCGATCTTACAAATCAGGAAGCGGTAAAAAACTTCTTTGAAAAGGAAATTCCTGATTATGTTTTTCTTACAGCTGCAAAAGTTGGTGGTATTATGGCCAATAATACTTACAGAGGCCAATTTTTGTACGAAAATCTGATGATCCAAAATAATGTGATCCACCATAGCTATTTGAATGGTGTCAAAAAGCTCCTTTTTTTGGCTTCTTCCTGTATTTATCCTAAAATGTCACCCCAGCCCATAAGAGAAGACTACCTGCTCACAGGAAAGCTGGAAGACACTAATGAACCTTATGCTATCGCCAAGATTGCCGGTTTAAAAATGTGTGAGAATTACAATCGGCAGTACGGTTGTGATTTTATTTCAGTAATGCCTACAAATTTATATGGTCCCAATGATAACTATGATCCTGAGACTTCTCATGTGCTTCCGGCTTTACTTCGGAAGTTTAATGAGGCAAAAGTAGAAGATAAAGCTTCCGTAGAAGTATGGGGAAGCGGGGAGCCGAAAAGGGAATTTTTACATGTAGACGATCTTGCTGATGCCTGCCTACACCTCATGAAGACATACAGCGGAAATGTTAGCGTAAACATCGGGACAGGAGAAGATTTATCTATTAAAGAACTGGCAGAAATGATAAAAGATATTTCAGGTTACTCGGGAGTGATTAGCTGGGATAGGTCTAAACCTGATGGTACGCCCCGAAAGCTGTTGGATGTAAGCCTGATTCACGACCTTGGCTGGAGGCATAAAATTGGTCTTGAAGAAGGTCTTGCAAAAGTTTATGAGGAAGAATTTTTGTAGTAGTGGAGAGAGAAGAGAGTGGAAAGAGGCAACCCACTAATGACTACCCACTACCTACTACAGACTATCGGCTACAGACAACTCCTATCAGCCTCAAATGAAATAATTCTCCAGCTTATCCGTTAGATAAATGCAAATTTATTGGGGTATATAAAAAAATCCTTTTTATTTGTAAACCAAATTGACGCATATTCCAAATCTTATGAAAAAATATCTTTTAGGCCTGTTTTTTATTTTTACCACAGTTTCAATAAGCTTTTCTCAAGAACTGAGTTATGGTCTAAAAGCCGGAGTTAATCATCCTATGGGTGGTGAGATTGTAGGGTTACAAAACAACTATGCATTCCAGAAGAATACTTCTGAGGCTGAGGGGAATCTTGGCTTTCATGGAGGTATCTTTTTACAGGTTGATTTTGGTAAGTTTTTTGTTCGGCCCGAGGTAGTTTATACTTCATTAGATACAGAATTCACTTTTATAGAAGAAACTTCAATCTATTCTGTTCAAAAATTTGATATTCCCCTATTAGTAGGTTATAATATTTGGGGGCCAATTGATATTTATGCAGGACCTGTGTATTCGAATATACTGGATGCTACTTTGGAGGGGGAAGAATTCCTGAACCCAATTGTTGTTCAAGACACACCAATAAATGCTCAGGTTGGCGTGAAAGTTGAATTTGGAAGATTTGGATTGGATCTACGGTATGAAAGATCTTTGTCTTCGGCTGAGCTTCAACGTCTAGATTTTGGTGAAGGTTATAATGAAATCAATGAAGCAGAATTCACAGATTCCAGGCTAAATCAAATAATTGTGGGAGTGATCTTCAAAATTGGAGGTCCAGGACTAAACGAAAGACGACGAAGGGCCTGTTACTAAAAAGAATTTGTTGACTTTTCTGTAAGTTAATTAGCTTCCTTTTTTCTTTAATCTGTTAGTTTAAGGAGTAATGCTGTGTTCACCCATTGCCACACATGGAAACTACTCGTGTTATCTCCTGCGAGGTATTTTTTCCATTCTTTCTGAATTGCGCCGTGATCAAACCAATCTGTTGCTGAAGTATTTTTAAGGTGTAGCAATTGCTCTTCCACAAATGCTTTAAGTTCCTGACTTAACCATTCCCGCTGGGGAGTTTGGAGAGGACGTTTTGGAGCATAAGAGATAGTAGAGGGAACTAGAGGTTTCAAGATTTCGCGGAGCATATATTTTCCAACTCCATTCTTGATTTTATAATCCTTTGGTTGTGCAAAAGCGAGTTCGACGAGGCGGTAATCAAGAAAAGGCTCCCGCAGTTCGGTGCTATAGGTCATGGAAATCCTGTCATTGAATCGCAGCGCTCGTGGGAGTTTGGTATAAAAAAGGTCCCGAAACTGCAGATTTTGCAGTCTGTTGTCGAACGGTTCTGGATAGTTTGGCTTTTGTGCCAAAGCAGCAAAATCTGGATTTAGCACCTGTGTCCGGAAAGGAGAATTTTGCCCGGTACCCTGAATGATTGAGCCGGAGGTTTGATAGTAGTCATACCCCGCCCATTGCTCATCCATTCCCTGCCCGTCAAGCAAAACCTTTACTCCGTTAGCATGAGCCTGTTCAAAGATTTTTGAATAGGCGAGGGTAGGAATTCCTCCGAAGGGCTCATCCTGTTGCTGAGTAATCTTTCTTGCAGCGGTCTCAACTTCAGAGGCCGTAAAAAGCACTTTTTGAAGCGGATTTTGAGTGGTAGCGATCATCTGTTCCACCCATGGAAGTTCATCATAGTGCTCATCTCCCGTGTAAAAAGAATAGGCTTGAATTTGCTGTTTATCTTGAAGAAGATTAACCAGAGCTAACAGGAGCGAACTGTCCACTCCGCCGCTAATATTAAAAGCTACCGGGACGTCTGCACGAAAACGAAGTTTGATACTGTTTTTCAGTAGTTCGAGATATTCAGCTTTTGCCTGTTCAAAAGAGCTTCCGGATCTTACATCTTGGACTTCTGAAACGAAATCATACCATTTTTCAAGTCTGAGCCGACCTTCAGAATATTCCAGCAAATATCCACCCGGTAATTGTTTGATGTTACTGTAAAAAGTCTCTTCCGGCATACCGTAGGAGCCATAGCTAAAATAATTTGCCCAGACCTTCAGGTTTGGTGGGGTGTCAAAAATGACATTTTTGAGCGTCTTTATTTCACTGCTGAAGTAGAGGTTTTTGCCAGCTTCAGAATAATAAAAAGGTTTCACTCCAAACCTATCCCGTGCAGCAAAAAGCTTTTTTTCCCGGCAATCCCAGATGGCGAAGGAGAACATTCCGTTGAATTTGTGCAAACAATCCTTTCCCCATATTATGTATGCGGCTAACAGAACTTCAGTATCTGATGTAGTTTTGAAGTCATAATGTCCCCTTAATTCTGTCCGCAGCTCTTTGTAGTTATAGATCTCTCCATTAAAGGATAACACGTATCTACGGGAATTATCTATAAAGGGTTCATTGGCATCGGGAGAAAGATCAATGATGGAGAGCCGGTTATGGCCTATTGCTGCAAACCGGGGATCAATATAAGTGCCGGTATGATCTGGACCACGATGTCTTTGGGCCTGAAGCATTTTTTGAAGTTCTGCTTCAGAAGGGTTGGGGCCAATGATTCCTGCTATTCCACACATTTTTTAATGTTTAATGTATATTAAATATTGTATAGTGATTCAAATCTATGGTAAAGCACCAAATTCCAAGCACCAAATTCCAGTTTTATGTTGTATTTGGTATAACAACAAGAAATATATAGAACCGTGTTTGGTTTTGCCCCTCACCCTAAAGGGAGCCCAAAAACGGGTTCAGAAAATTCAACAACAAGCAAAAAAAATCTATAAGCTCTTTTCTTAAGTCATGGGCGGAAAACCCTCTTTGTTTAATACAGAGAAGATACCAGGAATAATTTTTAATTTTTATAACAAAATGAAGAGTAGGTATTTACATAGATATTCTATCTTTAAAGTCTAAATTTCAATTCACCCCATTCGGTCGGAGAAAGAATTAAGCTACATCTGGAGACGGCTAAAAATTGTTTAATAATAAAATTACTTGGAGAAATGGATCACAATTTATTCTCAACGCGATTACAGTCAGGAAATAGAACTTACTTTTTTGATCTTAAGACAACAAAAAATGGCGATCCCTATTTACAGATTATTGAAAGTAAACGAAAGGGAGAGGCGGAATTTGAGAGACGACAAATTATAGTCTTTGATGAAGGAATCCATAAATTCTCTCAAAAGATAACTGAAGTAGTCGAAAAAATACAGGTTGAACAAAACAGTTATGTTTCTAAAAAGAGGAACCAATTTCCGAATGCATACCAACCCTGGACACCTGAAGAGGACGACCAACTTGAATTGCTATACTGCGAAGGGAGAAAACCGGCCGAATTGATCAGGATTTTTTGGTCGGAAAGATGGTGAAATCCGGTCGAGAATAAAGAAACTGGAACTTAAAGAAAAATATAGAGAATAATATCTGTGGTACCGGTTGACCCTTGGAGTAGAATTTAAGCTCATACTTCCCACTTTCCACTCTCCACTGAAAAAAAGCACCAATAAATAAGCACCAAATTTTTACCCGCCGAAGCTTTCAGCGTAGGTAGGCCAATTTCACAAACAAGGAACTATGAACAACAAACTAAAAACTACTACCATCTCCCGACTACCGTCTAAGACTTTTCAAAAGACCGTTTTCGATTTTACCCCTCACCCTAAAGGGAGCCGAAAAACGGGTTCAGAAAATTCAGAACAATAAACTAAAAACAACAAACCAATAGTAAACGCTAAACAGTCTACGAAAAATCTGATAACATAGTCAAAAGTCTCTCGGCTTTCTCCCAATCCGCAGGCGTATCAATATTTACATGCGGATCTCCGGTAGTGTCAATGAAACCTATCTTATTTCCGTATAGGGAATTTTGTTTCTGAAGAACCTCTGCCTTTGTAATATAAATAGCCCCATCGCGATGATAGGCCTTAGGAAGGTCCTGCCTTCGGGAAATTATCTCTTTGTCTCCGGTAGCAATTGCTAATTGTCCATTGTTTTGTTCAAAGATCCAGTGTGGATTAAATTCCGCAGGTACTTCGCGAACAGAGATCAGGGAATCGAATTTCCCTTTAGAAAATTGCTCTATGGCTGCATCTATCAATCCATTTCTACGAAAGGGAGAGGTAACCTGCAGCAGACAAACTGCATCAAAATTTTGCCCTTTTTGAGCAAAGAATTTCAGCGCATGCTGAATTACTTCCAGAGAAGACGTATCATCGGCTGCCAGTGCCGCAGGTCTTTTAAAATAAACTTCCAATCCCATTTCTTCAGCAACTGCAATGATCTCAGGATCATCAGAAGTCAGGACCACTCTGGACAACAACTTTGACTTTTTAGCTGCTTCAAAAGTATATTGCAGCAAAGGTTTTCCTCCCAGAGATTTAATATTCTTTCCGGGTATTCCTTTACTGCCGCCGCGGGCGGGGATAAGTCCGAGAATTTTCATTATACTGTTTTCTGTTTTCGGTTTTTTTGTTCTCTGTTTTTAAACTTTGCCTATGAAAAGAACAGATGAACAAATAAAAGCAAAAGATTCTAAAGGAAATAATTACTATTTTACTAACAAAAGAAGATGGGCAGAATTGACAAATTTGAAGACTTAGAAGTGTGGCAACTGGCATGTGAAATTTGTGCTGACCTGGAGGAATTGTTTATGACAACCCCTTTAGGCAAAAGATATTCGCTAATGAACCAGATGGATCGCAGCTCGGGATCTGTAATGGACAATATTGCAGAAGGTTTTGGAAGAGGAGGAAATCTCGAATTTCGAAATTTCCTGGGTTTTTCTAAAGGCTCTTGTTCAGAATTAAAATCCCAACTGTATAGAGCAAAGGACAAAAAATTAATTTCTAACGAACAATTTGAAGCTCTTGCTGAAAAATGTGACAAGGAAAATGCAAAGCTAGGTTCCTTTATTAGTTATTTGAGCAAAACTGAATTTAAAGGAACAAAATTTAAAAAATAGCAGCTTCAAACAGCAAACAGTAAACAGTGAATGTTTTAATAAGTAATAGTCTTCGAATACGTCAATTCCACCGTCGCAAGGATCTCCGCTATTTTCTCTCCAGCGTTTCCATCGCCGTAGAGATTTGAGCTTTCAAATTTTCCAGTTTCTAGGGCAATTTTTGTTGCTTCTAAAATGGCCTTCTGATTATAAGCTACATCGGTCACATTCTGCGCCCGACTTCTTCTATTTTGCCGGTTTCCGATGTTTACGACGGGCAGTCCCAAGTAGGAGCACTCTCTTAGTCCGGCACTCGAATTTCCTATTAAAGCTTTAGAGCTGTTAAGAAGCTTCAGGAAATCCAGGGGATCCATATTTTTAAAAAAATGAATGTTTTTCGGCTGTTCGAGCTCACGAAACGTTCTTATTCCGTTCGAAGTTCCGTCAGAACCGGCATCAACATTAGGCCAGAACCAAAAAGCCGGATAATTCAGCTTTTTTACAGCTCTTAATGTTTCCATAATGTGCTGTTTGGATTCCTTATATTCTGTAGTTACCGGGTGCTGCATCACCACTATATAACCTTTCTCCCAATCCAGATTGGCACCTACCCCGCCATATCTCTTAAGCGGATCAAAGTCGAGATAGGGATAGTCGGTAATTTGTTTTGCAAGGTCTATCGAAGGGCAACCGGTGTTAATCACCTTATCTGGCTCTTCTCCTAACTTTATTACTCGCTCCCGGGCGTCATTAGTACATACCAGGTGCAGATCTGCCAGTTTAGTATTTGCATGCCTTACCTTTTCATCTATACTCCCGGTGACTTCCCCACCCTGTATGTGCACGAGCGGAATGTTCTGATAGGAAGCAGCTATGGACGTTGCAATGGTTTCAAAACGATCTGCAATGGTGATGACGGCGTCTGGTTGTAAATTATAGAATACGTTAGTAAGCTCCATTACTCCCAAACCGGTCGTTTTTGCCATAGTCGTAGGGTTTTCACCCTCCAGCACCATAAATACTTTTGCAGCAATGGGAAATCCATCCTTTTCTATGAAATCCACGGCATTTCCATACCGGTCAAGCAAGGCCGAACCCGCGATCACCAGTTGTAATTCCAGGTCGGGGTGATTTTTAATAGCGGTGAGTGCTGTTTTTATTCGGCTGTAGGAGGGGCGGGCGGTAACTACGACGCAGATTTTTCGTTTCATTCAGTTCTCGGTTGTCAGTTAGGCTAAAGTAATAAAAATGTTGTTGGGGAAGGTCATTACGAGGACGCCCGTTCCTGGGGGAGACGTCATTGCGAGCCCAGCGAAGCAATCCGTTACTATTTTACTCACTGCCTCTTCAGTAAAACTCGGTCCATTTTTCTAAATTAGTATATGCGTACTTCCCATGTCTACATTCTTACCAACAAAAATCACACTGTCCTTTACGTGGGAGTTACTTCAGATCTGGTTAAAAGGATCGGTCAACATAAGACTAAATTTTACAAGGGTTTCACCTCCCGTTACAACTGTGACCATCTCGTCTACTACCAACCTTTCAGTGATATTCGTGATGCTATTATGTATGAAAAGAAGCTCAAAGCAGGAAACAGGGCGAATAAGGAAAAGCTGATCAATGAAATGAATCCTGAATGGAAGGATTTGGCTGAAGAATGGAAGTTTAATTAAAAACGTTATTGCGAAGGAGCTGCTTGCAGCGACTGACGCAATCTGCCGTAGTGTAGTCACAATCATGTTAAGAGTAAGCCTCAACGGATTGCCACGCCGGATTACATCCGTCTCGCAATGACGTTACTATTCAAGATCCCTCTGGTTTAAAAAATCCCACTGCACCAATTTTCTGCTCAAATTTCTCCCAATCACCTCCCTAAAATTTGAAGCGTCGATTCCAAAACCTTTTGGCTTTTTAGACTCCAGATCTTCAAAGGTTAGGATATGACCTGCGGGGAGATCTTTGTTTACCGCAAGGGATTTTTCGAAAATGTTTTTTAGGTCGTTGAAAGTCGTATTGTCCGATTTTTCTACAGGCTTTTTTAGAGCAGTGGAAATATTTTTCACTGCCGAAACCAGCTGTTGAATCTCTGCAATTTCTAATGAAGAAGATGCATCAGGGCCGAACATTTGTCGGTTGAAGACAGCATGAAATTCCAGGATCTCCGCTCCTAAAGCGGCGGCAGCAATGCAGGTTTCTATTTTAGCGGAATGATCTGAATATCCCACCGGGACTTTGTATCGTTCTTTTAATTCTCTAATCACGTTAAGTCCGTAATTTTCGGGACGGGTAGGGTAGGAGGTTGTGCACTGGAGGATGGAAAAATCCACATTCAGGTCTTTAAGGAAAGCCGTTGTCTTATCCATCTCTGCAAAAGAACTCATCCCTGAAGAAAGAATTATTAGTTTTTTTGTAGCAGCGATCTTTTGTAACAGCAGAAAATTATTGACCTCGCCCGACCCAATCTTGTATCTTTTTACATCAAGCTTCTCCAGCAAATCTACTGCCGCATTGCTGAAAGGGGAAGCCATGAATTCCACCCCTGCTTCTTCACAATGGGTCTTTAACTCCTGCCATTGTTCTATTGAAAATTCCATACGTTTCCAGTAGTCAAACCTGGTTTTGTCCTGTGTAGAGAATTTCACACGAAAAGGTTCATGTTCGCTGCTTTCAGCTTCGGCAATATGCACCTGGAACTTCACGGCATCGACCCCGGTTTTCGCCAGGGCATCGATATAGGAATGGGCAATCCCCAGACTGCCCTCATGGGCCTGGGCTATTTCTGCTATGATAAACATGTTTTTTTCAGTTGTCGGTTGCCGGTTTCCGGTTAACCGGTTGCCAGTTGCCAGTTGCCAGTTGCCAGTTGCCAGTTGCCAGTTGCCAGTTGCCAGTTGCCAGTTGCCAGTTGCCGAATTGTTTAAAGGCTAAAGTAGTAAAAATGTTGTTGGTCCCCGTCATTGCGAAGGAGCTTGTTAAAGCGACTGAAGTAATCCGTTTGTCAGTTAGCCACGATCATGATTGGAAAAAGGCTCAGCAGATTGCTGCATTCGTCCTGCGGACTCTCTCGCAATGACGGTTCGCGTTGAGAAACGTAATTGCGAGCGCAGTGAAGCAATCCGTCGTAGGATACCACAATGCCTCTTAGAGCCTCCAGATAAAAATTAATATATTTGATTTCGGGTAAAACCTCCTTAATTTCATTAAAGTTGAATAAGAACCAATATTTCCGAAGTCATAAAAAGATCCCTCTCTTCTACTGGAGTGAAAGGCGTTTTATCTTCAGGGAGAAAGAGAATTATGGGGATTTGCTTTCCAAATACCTGGTAGAGAAGATTAGCGGGAAGAAGACGCGGTTCGTTCATCCTAAGAAGCAGCCCTGGTATAACCGAAAAAAGATAAACCTTTTGGCAGTAGGGAGTGTTCTCCACCATGCTTCAAAAGATAGTATTGTTTGGGGCAGTGGGATCATTGACCATGAACAGGAAATTTCTGAAGCTGATTTCAGAGCAGTGCGGGGGCCAAGGACCCGAGAACATCTTCTTAAGCTTGGGTTCGATTGTCCGGCTGTATTTGGAGATCCGGCATTGCTGCTTCCGAAGTATTATCATCCAGAGATTGAAAAGAAAGCTGAACTGGGGATCATTCCGCATTACCATGATTTTAATGATGCAAAAGAAATTTTTTCCGGCAGGGAAGGGGTTGAGGTGCTCGATCTCCTCACTATGGATGTTGAGGAAACTACAAGGGAGATACTGGGCTACAAAAGGGTGCTCTCCACTTCGCTTCATGGTCTCATTGTAGCTCATGCCTACGGTATACCTGCGATCTGGATAAAAATGTCTGATAAAATATTCGGCAACGATATTAAATATTTTGATTACATGGATTCGGTGGGGATGGAAATATATAAGCCGGCTTTTATAGCAAAAGCGCCTACGGAAGAAGAGATTCAAAAAATGTTTTCTAAGTACCCCGTTTTGCCGGAAGAGATAAAAGTTCCAGAGCTTCAGGAGAAACTTATGGAAGTCTGTCCTTTTTAATGAAGTTTTACTATTTCCGAAGTAAAGATGCTTATAGTGAGAACTGTTAGAAAATAGATTTTTCTATTTTTAGCAAATAATATTCAGAATGAGTTTAGATAATCAGCAGAAGAATAAAGAGCACTATGACCAGCTTTATGGCGGGTATAACATAAAAAATATTCTGCACTGGATCAATCATCTGGATAGCTTTCTGGACTCTGCTACCACTACCGAAACCAGTTGGTTTGCTATGTATAAAAATGATTTCAGAAATAAGATCCGCGGGAAAAAAGTTCTGGAAATGGGCTGTGGCGACTGCACTAATGCAGCTGTTATGGCAGCACTTGGAGCTGAAGTTTATGCTAATGATATAGCCGATTCTAGTGGAAGGATAATTAAAGCCTTAAATGAAGCGTATGACTTTCGGTACCCAATTACTTTTATAAGCGGCGACTTTCTCAACAATGACCTACCCTCAAAGAATTTTGATTATGTGGTAGGAAAAGCTTTTTTACATCATCTGGAAATTCCTTTGGAAGAAAAATTTTTACAGGAAACAGCCCGACTCTTAAAAGCAGATGGGGAGGCCAGATTTTTTGAACCGGCGGTGAATTCTAAGTTCCTGGATGAGATTCGGTGGCATATTCCAGTAGGTAATAGACCTTCAAAATTCCAAAAGGGAGCATTTAAAAAATGGAAGGATAACGATCCGCACCCCAATCGTAGCTTTAGCTCTAATCATTTTGAGACTGCAGGGAAGAAGGTTTTTAAAGAGGTGGAAATCTATCCCGTTGGTACTTTAGAGCGTTTTGGCCGGTTGTACAAATGGGGTGAAAGGAAAAACAGGTTCAAACAATGGGCATTGAAAGCAGAACAGAAAATACCATCAGGTTTGAATCGCAGTCTTAGCAGGGCTCAGTTGATTGTTTACAGAACCCCGATACAATGAATAATGAATAATGATCAATTAGTAGGGTTAATTGGTTGATTAGGGAATGGTTAATCCGGGATTCGTTAATTCGGGAATCGGAAAGCAAATGTTCGTCTTCTTAGTATTAATTGCGCTGAAGACTCTGAGTGCCACTACAATTTCATCAGATATTTATTTGATGTCATTTTTCAAATTATGAGGATTTTGTCTGGTGTCAAAAATGGTGATAATCTCAATTTCATTGGAATGTTGTAATATCCGGTAATACAGAGTTGTCTGTTTAGTTACTACACATTTATACAATCCCTCAAATTCATTCGATTTTGGGCAACTGTCAGGTTGGGAAGATATTTGATTGATTTTATCAGTTAACTTTCGAATAAAATTATCACGAGTATTTAAATCCCACTTTTCGATTAAAAAATCTGATAAACGAAGAAGTTTAAATTCAGCAAGCTCGGATAAAAAGACTTTCATTAGGAAATTTTCTCTAAGAATGTCTCATAAGAAACTCTTTTTCCATTTTTCAATTCCTCAACTCCCTTTTGAATTTCCTTTTGTTCGGCATAACTTAAATCAAACCAAAAATCAGATTTCTCTTTCCTCACAAAATCAGAAAGTTTTTGGATAAACTCAGCGTCTTCATTCTCCAAAATAGTTTTGAGTAATTCCAGTTTTGTTGTTTGAATATCCATAAGTTATTTCTTTAAACAAATTTACTAAAAAAATCATGACGTTCTATTTTTCCTCTAAAGCTAAATAAGTTGAGCTTAAGCTTGAGGGCAGGCAATCCAATCGGGATCTGAAGCAATCTGTTGAAGTGTAGTCACGATGACAGTTTGGAGTAACGATTGGCAGATTGCCGCGTCGGCGGTAGCCGTCTCGCAATGACGGTTCGCGTTGAGAACCGTCATTGCGAAGGAGCTTTTCAAAGCGACTGAAGCAATCTGCCGTCGGCTACTCCAATCATGATTAGGACCTTTTCACAACCTCCTCATAAAATCTAATATTCTGCTCCACCACCACTTCTGTAGAAAACTTTTCCAAAACACGTCCCCTGGCTGCTTTGCCCATCTGCTTTGCCAGGCGGGGGTCCTTTAATAGTGTAACTACTTTTTCTGAAAAGGCTTCATGATCTTTAGGGTCGACCATAAAACCTGTTTTTCCATCAACCATAACCTCCTTCGCCCATCCAATGTTTGATGTTACTAAAGCTTTTTCCATAGCCATGGCTTCGATCCAGGTCATGGGCAAAGCTTCAGCAAAGGAAGGAAGGACCACTACCCGGGCTTTGGCAATTTCATCAAGTACAGCTTCATACGGCAGACTTCCCAACCATTCTACTTTTTCTGCTGCTGAAGAATTGAATTGTCTCATCATTAATTCTTTGGTAGATTTTCCTGTGCTTATATCCGGCACATCTTTTCCCGCCAAAATGAGTCGTGCTCCAGGTACTTCTTCAATGACCCTGTTGAAGATCGCTGGTAGCTCCAGGACACCTTTTTTCCTTATAATGCTTCCAAAATAAAGGATGCTTCCTTCCTGCATCTTCTCCTGTAAGGGTTGAAATCGCTTTACATCTATCGAATTGGGAATTACTTTAATTTTCTTTTTAAGCTGAAAGATCTTTCGGGTTTCTTCTGCGGTAAAACTGCTCACAGACAATAAATGATCTGCTCCCTGCAGCGCCAGTTTCTCAAACCAGAAATTCTTTTGCTTCTGTTGCCGGTTCTCCAGTTTACAGAAGTATGCATCACTGCCGTTCATTCTTATTACCAAAGGGCAACGCAGTTTCATAAAAGCAGTGATCCCGGTCCAGTCGGGGGCTTCTATGGCGTCAATTTTATCTACAGCAATGTATTTGTTGAGGTAATTCTGAAGGAATTTCCGGTGCAGGTACCAGCCAATTAGCTTAAAGCTCCTATGTTTTATGAAATGGAATTTTATTCCGTTTTCTGTAAAGATGTCATCCTCCTGCTGGTCAAATATAAAAATGGAAACTTTCACCTTATTTTCTACAAGTGCTGTCGCCATATTCTTTATACTGGTGCCGAGTCCTGCGGCAGGACCGGAACGGGGATGTGGGTATTCGGGAGTTAAAAATCCAATATGCATTATCAATTCTTTGTTATATTGTCATTGCGAGGCCGACAAAGGAGGACGTGGCAATCCGTCGCTGAGCAGTCCGTCATTTCATGGTAATCCTCTCAATCTCCTCCCAAATCCTTTGCGAAGCCTCTTGAGGGGGATGTATATTTATTTTCTTGAACCATTTCCTGGTTTCCTTAAGATCCTCTGGTTTGGCAGCAAGTGCAAGTTCTAACTTTTTAGAAATTTTTTTTCTGGAATTTACCCAGAAAACAGTTTTTGTGGAAGGCATGGATCTAAAGTGAACAAAATTATAGACCTTTTGAGGAGTCCATGTATTGTCTTCTTTATTTTCAACTTCATAATTTAGGTACAAACAGGGTTTATCAAAGATTCCGTAGTCGAATACCATGGAAGAAGCAAGGTTCACCACAGCTTCTGTATGAATTATGGTGTTTATCTGTAGAGCAAGATCTTTTTTTGTGGGTAAAATAGTATTCCAGTTATCACCTACTTTTTTCCATAGGGGAGCAATGGGAGTAATTAGATCTTTGTGCCTTGTTAATACTTCATCATAACGATCTGAAAAGTCCACCGGACATCTCCTGAATATTATTCCCAAATTTGAACCTTCGCTATTGAGCTTTTTTACTGAATCGGCAATGTCATCCAGATATTGAGGATCATCCGGACAGGTAGTTTTATCATCTCCACTAAAACAAATATATTTTTTAGAAAGATCAAGATTATGTTCCCGGAAAAAATCCTGGCGGCTCTGTCTCAAAGTCAGGTCAAAATGGGGCTCAAACTGCGGACTCCCCGTCACTAAAGTCTGTTCAGATCTAATATGAGGATAATACTTCAGAAGTTCCATTTTCATATAGTCACTCCAAACAAAATAGTAATCTGTTTCCACTACCATGGTAGCCTTTGGCAGGTTGTCCCAGGAAAAAATAAATGTACCCGTTGGAATGTTTAAATCCAGTGCGGCGGTGAGAGGGGCGATAGCAGCTGCAGGTCGCTGATTAGTACAAAAAATAAAATCCGGTTTTTCTTTTTGCAGGATGGTTTTACAGTGTTCGTAAAAGGAGCCCTTCCTCTCTGAGAATTTTAATTTTTTTCGAAGCCGTTGCAATCCTTCTTCTCCCCGATGATTATTAATTAATAAACTGATGATTCTGTTCTTAATAAAAGGTTTAATTCCTTTTTGAGAAGTCGGGAATTTGTAGGTTTGATAAACAGGGTCCTCAAATTTTCTTGAAAAATGATCCAGCTCGGCTTCTATTTTTGCCCTTTTCAACAGGTCGGTTTTGGAACGGATTCTTCCCTGAAGCTTAATTTGGCTAAAATTGAATTGGGAAAGATCAAATGGAGTATGATTCCAAAATATGACCTCCCAACCCAGTTTTTCTCCTATTGCCACAAAAGAGGTAAAGGCAAAATTCCTCAGGCCTACTCCATCGGGAAGCAGGATAAGGATCTTCTTTTTAGCTGTCAAAGCGCCGGCTGATTTGGTTTGATTCAAATATAAGGTTTTTTGGGAATGGGGAATTAGTGAATGGTTAATTGGTTATTTGATAGTTTTTAATTGCAAATTGAAAACAGCCACGAATTCACGAATATCTCTGTTATAGCTTGCTAATTGAGAGGTTCCACTTTGGAATTTGGTGCTTGGAATTTGGTACTTGTACTTAATCTGTGAAATTCACTTTAATTTGCGTAATTCGAAATTATGGGTTTAGCCTCATTCCTTATTCTCTTATCTGCCAAATATTCCTCAATTAAACCTGCATCAAAACTCCTGTAAATGTCCCTTAACACCTCCGGACTCAGATCTTTATTCCTGCAGATTTTCCCGGAACCTTTTTGTCCTTCGGGTATAATTTTCCCGACCTCATAATCCTTCAGAATCTCAGGAAGGATCTCGCCACCTTTTAAGATAACTTTGTTCCCTATGTCATGCAAATTATCGTCTGGACTTATATCCGGGCGAAACTGGTGCAAAATTTCTCCTTTATCCACCTCTGCAGTAGCCAGATGGAAAGTGCCACCAATACACTCGGGTTCTCCAAAGAAGTAGGGAAACAAATTTGTGGCTGAACCCCGATAGTAGGGGGAAAGGCCAAGATGCAGATTAATGATTCTCCCGGAATATTTTTCTAACAGCTGGTCCTTTATTATAGAGGTTCCAAAGAGGACAATGTAATCAGCTGTTACCTTTTCTATAGTTTTAACTACCTGCGAACTATTGATTTCTCCATGCTCTACTTCCAGTAAAGGTATATTAGAAGGAAATTCGCTGTACTCTCCAAAATATTTCTTTTCTGAAGTTTCTCTGGCTATAAAATGTTGCCTGATGAATAAGGCTTCGTCCTCGTTATAACCACCGGTTTCGGTTATGCGTGATGATTTTTGTTCAGTAACAATTAGTGCAAGATCGAGTTTCGAAGCCAGGCAGTGGGCAATATATTTATGCCGCAGGCTATTACTTGTAAGTAAAACTGTTCTTATATATGCCATTGTCTTAAAGCTGAAAGTTTAAAAGGATCTTCATTTCCAAACAAATTGTTTTTCTCGCCGGGTAGATCGTTACAGTCGTATCTGGCGATAAGAAGGCTGTCTTCTTTTAAGGAGATATTGCCTGCTCTTTCCATGGTAAATCCTAACTGAAACCCCGCCTTTTGCACAATTTCCTGAATCCCTTCACAGGAATCCCGTGAACCATAGGGGTAACTCAGCGAAACTGCCTTTTGCCCGAAGCGTTCTAAAAAGAAATCCTGCGTGTTCCGCATTTCCTTTTCAACCTCAGCAGATGAAATTAGTCCCAGGGGTAAATGCCGGTGGGAATGAGATCCTAAAACCCCTTTTTTATACAATTCCTGAAGCATTTCTTCTGTAAAGTACAGCTCTTCTGCAACTTTCTCTTCCTCAAAGACTTCAGCAAACAAAGGATCCACAAACTTCTTTTGCTGTTCGAGGCTAAGTTTAAAATTAAGTAGATATTTCAAAAGGGCGTTTTCTTTGCTGTCGTAATTATAATGTTTTACAGCAGCCTTTTCTTCTATTTCTGAAAGTGAATTTACCTCCAATTCCTGCAGCAGCTCTTTCGGGGCTACCTGTGACCGCAGTAAATGGATCTTATGTACCAAAGAAACTTTCTTGTCACTGAAGTTGGAGGTGTTGATAAAAAAAATGTAAGGAATCCCCATCTCCTCCAGCATAGGTTTGGCAAGTTCATACTGTTCTTTCAAACCATCATCAAAAGTGATGAGAAAAAAGTTCTTTTCAAATGCCCTTTTTGGATGGTAAAGTAAATCCTGCTGGGAAATAAAATTTCCAAACCTGGAGAGCTGTTCCAGCTGTGCTTTAAATTTTGAAGGAGTCAAACCAAAAATACTTGGATATGGTGCGGAAAAATCTTCCCGGATGTAATGATAATTGGCGACTATAAGCATTTAAGAAGTATTAAAATCAAAAGTAGATATTTCTATTGGATGGAAAAATAAACCTTTCTATAATATAGGTTAATCAGAGTCCATTTGCCCCGGTATAATTTATTTTTTTAGCTCTACGGGGTAATGTCATAATATTTGACCTGGCGAAACTGACATTGGTGCAGTTAAAACTTCCGATTGTCGCTATAAAATGAAAATCTGAAAAGCGATAAAATATTCTTATAATTACACTTCAATAAAATCCATGGGTACTATTCAAATTTTAAATATTCCGAGTTATGTTAGTAGCTATTATTTGGCGGGATTAAATGAAATTGGACGTTTTGAATATGAACCAAATGAGGAATTCAGAAAATGGAACGGTACACCCATTCTGATCCTAAGAATAGGTAAAAAAAATATTGTTATTGACAATCACGATCCCATAGGTGTACAACAGGGGTTATACGATGAGGCTGCTTTGTATTACACTACAAATAAGCTCAAAGAGAAGCCAGACTACAATTTGCCAAAGGTTAGAGCCCTGTTTCCACATTACCCGGTTAATTTGTGGTGGCTTTATAAGAAACTATTTGGATTCGACTGGTATCGGGAGTGTGGTCTTGAAAAAGTTTTGAGAGACATAAGCGCTCACACCAAGCGCCCCCCTTACCGGAATTTTAAGAACACTTACGAATTTACTAACTATATTTTTTTTTCCGGGTCTATTTGGAAAAAGGAGGGCGAGGCGAATATTCAACGAGCACAGTTCATAAAAACCTGCCGAAGTAATTCCACGATTAACTTTGAAGGAGGATTAGTACCTCGAAAAGAGGGAAATTTTTCGCAATTGGATGAGGCCTTAGGCACTAAAAGATATAGTTGGAAAGAATTTGAAAAAAAATCCTCTCGTTCAATGGTTAATTTCAACAACCCGGCTGTATTAGGGGCTATAAGTTGGAGAGTGGGAGAATATCTGAATTTAGGAACATTTCTGCTTTCTCTTCCATGGAAAATCTACTTACCAGTCTTTCCAATTCATGGCGAAGAAATTCATATGATTGAAGATACGCGGGAAATTCCTGAATTATTTAAATTTCTGCTAAGGAACCCAACCTATCACAAGAAAGTGGCTTCTGGAGGGAAAAAATACTTTCATAATAATTGTACTCCCAGATCTCAGATCCTGCGTATATATAAAGATATAACACAAGATTTCTAGCAAATTTATAGAAAAAAATTGGATTCGATAAAACAATTATAATGGCAGTTTGTGTAAGTATATTTATGTTAACTTATAATCAGGAAAAATACATAGCACAGGCTATAGAAGGTGTTCTGAAACAGCTTACGAGCTTTAATTATGAATTAGTGATCGGAGAAGATTGCAGTACGGACCAAACAAGAAAAATTTGCATAAAATATGCTGAAGAGAATCCGAAAAAAATAAAGCTATTGCTTAACAAAAGGAATCTGGGTTTAGGAGCAAATTATGTGAAAACCTATAGTGCCTGTACTGGAAGATATGTTGCGATCTGCGATGGAGACGATTATTGGATAGATCCTCTGAAACTTCAGAAGCAGGTGGAGTTTTTAGAAGAAAATCCCGATTTTAATATTATTTATACAAACAAGATTGATTTATTTCCAACCGGTAAAAAAGATGAACCTAGAAAAAATAATGGCCCACAAATTTCAAATTTTGAGGATCTGGTAAAAGGTAATTATATTGCCTCCGTTACTGCATTATTTAGGAAGGTGCCACTTACTGATAAAATGAAACAGTGGATTCCTTCTTTTCCTTATGGAGACTGGCCTACTTATTTGCTGGTAATAAGCCAGGGAGGAAAAATTTATTACTTAAATAAACCTACCGCTGTTTATCGAAAGGGTTTTGGAACTTCTACGTCTTTAAGACAGGAAAAAAGTAAACCAGGAGAGGTGAATGTTGATATACTTCAGCATTTAAAAGCCGATCCTGTATTTAAAAAAAGAATTAATTTACTTCAAGAGAGTATATTAAATTTTAGAATCGGTATTATGGCTAGCTATATTAAAGAGGGACGGTACTTAAAATCTTTTTTAATGATGACCCAACTTTTTTTATTTAAACAAAATTTTTCGGTTCCTAGATTATATCTATATTCTCTAAGAAGAAAAAAGTCACTGAAAAATTGAAAAAAATTCTTTTTATCACACACGACGCATCCCGCACGGGTGCTCCAATAGTTTTACTTTATTTTATTAAATGGCTGAAACAGAATTATGCACAGTATTATATTGATATTTTAGCTTTAAAGGGAGGAGAACTGGAGGAAGATTTTAGAAAAGCAGGAGATAATTTCACGATAAAGCCTCAGAATTCGAGTCTTCCATTATATGGTGTAATTAAGAAAAATTTCTTGGGCTTTTTAGGGTTTGATGATTTATGGATAAAAGAATTCGCACAGAAGAATTATAGCGTAATTTACGCTAATACAGTATCTTCACTCCCTGTAGCTTCACAAATATTAAGTTATTGCAATAGCAAACTAATATGTCATGTCCATGAATTGGAGACAGTTATACAACTTGTCCTTCCTACTTTTGATATGTACATAAATAAAATCAGCTTTTTTATAGCAGCCTCAAATCTTGTAAGAAAAAATTTAATAGATAATCATAAAGTTCTTCCTGGAAAAGTAAATACTATTTACGAATTTTCTCCCATGGAAGTTATAGGTGAAGATAACAAGGAATTAAATAATTTCACCGTGGGAACATCCGGCACCTTACACTGGAGAAAAGGAGGAGATATTTTTTTACAGGTATGCAGATATTTAAATAAAAATTATCCTTATTTGCCAATTCATTTTAACTGGGTGGGATCTCTTCCAGTTACAGAGAAATTAATTATGGATGAGGATATTAGAAAATTAGGTCTCCAAAATAAACTTAGTTTTAAGGGTCCTACAAGTGATCCTTATAATTCTTATAAAAGTTTTGACGTTTTTCTTCTCACTTCGCGGGAAGATCCATTTCCTTTAGTATGTATTGAAGTGGGTAGGATGGGTATACCAATCATTTGTTTTGAAGATGCAACAGGTACCACCGAGATTTTAAAAATTGGCGGTGGTACCATAGTGCCCTATCTTAGTATTGAAGAGATGGCTGAGCAGATCGTTAAATACTATGAGGATAGGGAACTTCTCTGCCGGCATGGGCGGGAGAGTAGAAAATTATTTTCTAAGTTTACACCAGCTGAAATCTGCCCTCAAATTTATAATTCATTGAATATTTATCTGGAATCAGGTAATTAAGATATCAGGAAAATACAACCTTAATATAAATGGCTTTAGAAACCAGGATATATCAAAAAGAAAATAATTTAAGTCTGGGAAAACATCTAAAGGAGAGCCTTAATGATATCTATAACTCCCGGTTTTTAGCAAGGCAACTAGCTGAAAGGGATATAAAGGCACAATATCGACAATCTTATTTAGGAATTTTATGGGCTTTTTTAACTCCACTTGCTACTGCGGCAGTTTGGGTATTCTTAAATCTTTCAGGAACTATCCAGGTCACAGATACTGGTATTCCCTATCCGGTGTTTGTATTTTCGGGAACTTTACTGTGGTCAATAATTACAGAGGCAATTAACTCTCCATCTCAAAGCACTAATTCTGCTCGCGGATTACTGAGTAAGATCAATTTCCCAAAGGAGGCATTAATCATTTCCGGGGTTTATAAATTATTGTTTAATGCATCTGTAAAGATTGCTTTACTTTTGATCTTCATTTTTTTATTTGGACTGGGTTTTCACTGGGGCTTATTATTATTGCCCTTTGCAATTGTTGGAGCCTTATTGTTTGGGACCACAATCGGGTTATTCCTAACGCCCATTGGGATGTTATATAAGGATGTGGCTAAAATTACTTCTATGGGATTTAGTTTCTTAATGTATATAACTCCAGTAGTTTATGCCATGCCAAAAGAAGGGATGATGAGAACAATAATGGAGTTTAATCCCTTCACTCCGGTTATATTAACCAGTCGTGATCTTTTAACTGGTGCTTCACCAGAATTCTTGACCTATTATATGATATTAATGGTACTTTGTTTACCATTGTTTATTATTGCATTGCTATTATATAGGATCTCCATCCCAATAATCGTTGAACGATTAAGTGCTTGATATATGGAAAAAGGTGAAACATTAGTCGAGGTAGAGGGGCTTTCTAAAAAATTTTGCAAAGACTTAAAAACGAGTCTAAATTATGGGATTAAAGACCTTTTTTCTAATCTTTTTGGAAATAAAGAAAAGCGTGAACTTAGAGATAAAGAATTCTGGGCTGTAAAAGATATCAATTTTAAATTACGGCGCGGCGAATGCCTGGGACTAATTGGACATAATGGTGCCGGGAAATCTACTCTGCTAAAAATCTTAAACGGGCTCATTAAACCGGATGCGGGAAAGGTTACCATTAAAGGACGGGTTGGAGCCCTTATAGAATTAGGGGCGGGATTTAACTCCATATTAAGCGGGAGAGAGAATATTTATAATAATGGAGCAGTTTTAGGATTCTCCAGGAAAGAAGTTGATGAAAAGCTAGAAGAAATAATTGATTTTGCTGAAATTCGGGAATTTATAGATATGCCGGTTCAAAACTACAGCAGTGGGATGAAGGTTCGCCTCGGCTTTGCCATTGCAGCCCAAATGGAACCTGATGTGTTGCTTATCGATGAGGTTCTGGCAGTAGGCGACTTAGGTTTTATTCTGAAATGTTTTAAAACAATTGACCAGATTCTTCCGAATACAGCGATCATTTTCGTTTCCCATAGTATGCCGATGATTTCCCGAATGTGTAATGAGATTATTTTAATGGAGAATGGGGAAGTGAAATTCCAGGGAGAGAATGTTTCCCTTGGAATAGACCTTTATCATGAAAAATTTCTCACAAATGAAGAATCGGATGTAGTCTTTACTGATAATTCAATAAGCCTGTCAAAAGCTTATGTGGAGGACGTTTCAATATTTAATAATCTTTATTTGGTCCCCTGGGGTGAGAGTGTAACTCTGAATTTCATAATTGAGGTTCATTCTCTCGAGAAGATTCCTTTTATTTCCCTTGCTGTATATGATAAGGAACAGCGGGGTATTGCGGAGGTTTTTCCCGAAGGACAAGAATTAAACCGGATTAATGGTCAAAAGGAGATTCACCTCCGATTTAGTCTAAAAAACCTTTACATGTCTAAAGGGATTTATAATGTTACATTCACTGCTTCCGACGAAAGGGGGAAAAATACTTTTTATAAAATACATAAAGCGGTGAGTATCAAAATAGATCATAATGTTCAGATTTGGACTCCTTTTTTACTCGAGTCTCATTTGATAGATAGTGAAACCCGCTGATTATGAGAAAATTTTTTATAATATTAATGAAGAGGATTTTCGGCAGGATGGGCTTTAAGATTTTAAGTTTAGAAAATTATAAGAGATTGATGGAGAGGGAAGCTGTTCCGTATCTTACATATAATAAGGACCAGCTTCTACAAGATTTTTACAACCTTCTTAAGGATCAGGATTTTCATCCGGAAAACATTTTTGATATTGGTGCTAATAAGGGCACGTGGAGTAAAGAATGTATGAGGGCTTTCCCCAATTCCCGGTACTATTTATTTGAGCCTCAAAAAGAGTTGGAATCTGATATCCATGAAAATCTGAAAAAGTGTGGTAATTATGAAGTTTTTCAGGTTGGCGTGGGTAATACCAATAAGGAAATGAATTTCACCATTCACGAACGGGACGACAGTTGTTCATTTCTTTATTCGGTGGACGAAGCTTCCGAACGGGGCTTTAAACAAGTGAATATTCCTATGGTAAGACTGGAAGACTTTGTGAAGACACAAGGACTCGAATATCCTTCAATGATTAAAATAGATGCTGAAGGGCTTGATCTTGAGGTTCTTGAAGGAACAGGAGATCTGCTTTCCCATACAGAAGTGATTCTGGTGGAGGCAGGAGTGATGAACAAAAGAATTCCTAATACTATGCTGAAGGTTTTGGAAAATTTGGATTCAAAAGGTTTCAGGATGTTCGATATTACCGAAATGAATAGACCGTTCTCCAACGGTGTATTGTGGTTGTGTGAGTTGGTTTTTATAAAGAAGAATGGCGTTTTAGATAAAAAAATATAACTCATTAGGAATGATTACAGTAACCAAAACCTTTTTGCCTCCACAGGAAGAATACCAGGCGATTTTAAGTCGTGCCTGGGATGCCGGGTGGATCACAAATCGTGGTGTGCTGGTAAAAGAACTCGAAGAAAAGCTTAAGACCTATTTAGGGGTTCCGAATATTATTGCTACAACTAACGGTACCCTTCCTCTTCAGATAGCGATTAAAGCATTAGGTTTAACCGGGGAGATAATTACCACTCCTTTTTCATATGTCGCCACTACAAGTAGTATTGTCTGGGAAAATTGTAAACCTGTTTTTGTCGACATTCATCCCGACTATTTTACAATTGATGAGTCCCTTATTGAAGCCGCAGTTACTGATAGAACTACCGCAATCTTAGCAACTCATGTTTTTGGGAATCCCTGTAATGTAGAAGCAATAGAGAAAATTGCAGTTAAACATAATTTAAAGGTAATTTATGATGGCGCACATTGTTTTGGAGTAACATATAAAGGTACTTCTATATTTAATTTTGGTGATGTAAGCACCTGCAGTTTTCATGCGACCAAACTCTTTCATACCGGGGAAGGGGGTGCTATTTTTTGTGGGGATGCAAACCTTTCCCAGAAACTATATTTTCATCACAATTTTGGGCACGATGGTCCCGACAAATTCAAAGGAATTGGGATAAACGCTAAAATGAGTGAATTGCAAGCCGCGCTGGGCTTAGCTGTCTTCGTTTATATCAATACTCTTATCACCGGGCGAAAAAAGGTGTTTCAATACTATTATGAGAGATTGGTAGAGGAGAAAAATATTCGCCTCCTAAAGATTAGACCTGAAACTGAGCTGAATTACTCTTATTTTCCTGTAATATTTGAAAATGAAGAGGTTTGCTTAAAGGTTAAACAAAGATTAGAGAAATTATATATATATCCCAGAAGATACTTTTATCCTTCTCTAAATTTGATGGATTATGCTGAGGGAGATAGCTGCCTTATTGCTGAAAATTACTCTACACAAATTTTATGTCTTCCTATGTACCACGATTTATCTGCTGAATCTCAAGAATTCATTATTTTGATTATACAACAGGTGCTAAATGAATAAAATTCCATCCTTCTTCATCTTGTCGAATCCCAGAAGTGGTTCTTCCCTGTTGCGGGTGATTTGTGAAGCCCACCCAGAAGTTACTGTTCCACCTGAATGCGGTTTCATTGAGTGGTGGTATGATAAATACAAAGACTGGAAGATAGAAGACAACGAAAAGGAAAGATTTAATTCATTCTGTTTCGATTTAGCATCTTCGAGAAAATTTGAAACCTGGCATTTTAGTTTTTCTATTTTTAAAAAATATGTTAGAATTTGCCAGCCAAGAAATTATAGTGATTTAACTGCACTTGTTCATATAACATTTGGTCTTCAAAAAAATAAGAATCTTAAGGTTTGGGGGGACAAAAATAATTATTACATCCATCATATTGACCTTTTACTCAAGCTGTATCCTAGAACGAAATTTATATACATTGTCAGAGACGGGCGGGATGTTGCAGCGTCTTATATTGCTTTAAAAAAAATAAACACAGAGAGCCCTTATGTGCCTAACCTGTCTACTGATATTGCAGAAATAGCACATGAATGGAATGACAATAATATAAGTGTTTATGAAAGTTTATCTAATCTTGAAAATGAAAGAGCTCTTATTTTACGTTATGAAGATTTAGTAATAGATTTTAAATATTCTACTGAAACCATTTGTGAATTTTTAAATATTGATTTTAATCCATTAATGTTGGAATATTATAAACAGAATCTGGAGCCTAAAGAAACTTTAGACTGGAAAAAGAAGACCCTTTCAAAGCCAGACAAACTAGCTATAGGAAAATTTAAAAGAGAATTAAATAAAGAACAAATCGAGGTAATTAATACCATAGCAAAAGAAAGTTTGATAAGGTTTAATTATGAATTGTAACTCCAAAAAGAACGAGAATATTCTATTAAGCATTAGGTTGATGACCTATAACCATGGAGGATATATTGATGAGGCTTTAAAAAGTATAGACGAACAAAAGACTGAATTTCCTTTTGAGCTGGTAATAGGGGATGATTTTTCAACAGATGATACACTGGAAAAGATTAGAAATTTTAGTTTTATCAATCCTAATTTATCGGTTCATGTACTCCGCCGCCAACCAGGTGGTTCTTATCATCAGCTAAGGCAGCAAGAAGGAAGGCTGTATAATTTTATTAATATTATTGAAAATTGTAAGGGGAAATATATTGCATTACTGGATGGAGACGATTACTGGATAGATCCATTAAAGCTTCAAAAACAGGTAGATTTTTTAGAAGATCATAATGAATACGGTATATGCTTTCATAAAGTAAATCAAATTAACGAATTTAATGGTAAAACTTCTATTATACCTAACGGTTCAGGAAATGAAATTTTTAAAATAGAAGATTATATCCTAAATAATCGTACTGCAACATGTTCTATTTTATTTAAAAGAGAAATTCTGGGAAATTTCCCAGACTGGTTTTCTAATTTACCCTTTGGGGATTTAGGTGTAATTCTAATTGTCATGAAAAAATCAAACAGAAAGGCTGCTGTATTAGAAGATAATATGGGAGTTTACCGTATACATGCGGGAGGTATACATGGTTCATATCATAGAAACAAAGTCGAACTGATTAAAGCTTATAAACAGCATTTAGATTTTATTAGAATAATTGGTTCCCATTTATTAATTGAAAAAGAATATAAGCGATACATTTATCAAAAAAAAGCTCATACTTACGCTTTATTGGCTGTTTTATTCATGGAGAATGGAAAGAAGCAGAAGTATTTAAAATCCAAATTTTCCACAATATACTATTCTATATTAAAAATATTTTATTGAAAAATATTCTTTTTATTACTCATAATACCTCCCGAACAGGAGCTCCATTAGTGCTTTTGTATTTCCTCCAGTGGCTGAAGGTAAATAAGCCAGAAATTAGAATTAGCCTTCTCAATTTACAAGACGGACCATTAAATGAAAATTTTAAGAATAATTCTGATGAATATTTTGAACTTTCCAATTATAAAATGCAGGGAAAATCTTTATTAGAAATTGTAATCCATAGGATCTTTAAAAAAACAGGGTTTGTTCAGAAAAGTGCTAATAAACAGGACATTTTATTTAAAGAACTCTCCCTTAAAAATTTTGATCTTATATATGCTAATACTGTCGTTTCTCTGCCAATT
This sequence comes from Salinimicrobium sp. WS361, assembly GCF_050750585.1. Taxonomy (NCBI): domain Bacteria; kingdom Pseudomonadati; phylum Bacteroidota; class Flavobacteriia; order Flavobacteriales; family Flavobacteriaceae; genus Salinimicrobium; species Salinimicrobium sp. WS361. Next base: position 22,949 of record NZ_JBOJLM010000018.1, on the reverse strand, counting down.
GCATGCAAAATTAAAGAGTTCAATAAGGACATGAACTTAATTCTTCATCAGCATGAGTTAGAATTAGCAGTTAAAAGTTTGGTTCCTGATTTTGAGAAATTGGTTTTAAATGTAGATCATTTTATTTCAGCATCCAATAAGGTAAAGGTGTTTTTAGAGGATAATTACAACATTGACTGCAGCAAAATTAAAACTGTTTATGAATTTGTTCCGCAAAAGAAAAAGAAGATATTTCAAAAAAGTTCTTTTACCGTTGGAGGTGCAGGAACTGTGGAATGGCGAAAAGGTGTAGATCTTTTTTTACAGGTCTCCGCCTTTATAAAAATAAATTACCCAGATTACAAAATTAATTTTCAATGGGCAGGAAAAATGTCCAAGACTGATGAGTACAAATTAAATTTTGATATAAGAAGAGCAGGTCTTAGCGAAAGCGTCACATTTACTAATGAATACTCTAAACCAGAAGAAATTTTCCAAGATTTTGATGTTTTTTTAATGACTTCACGTGAGGATCCGTTCCCTTTGGTTTGTATCGAAGCCGGTATGATGGGAATTCCAATAATATGTTTTAAGGGAGCAACGGGAACTGAAGAAATTTTACTTAATGGAGGCGGTAAAATTGTTCCTTATCTTGATATAAAGGAAATGGCGATGCAAATAATTGAATATTTTAATCACCCAAAGCAAATTGTAATAGATGGAGAAAGGGCAATAGCTAGTTTTTCTGAATTTAATCCTTATGTACAGGCTCCCAAAATCTTTGAGGAGATTAAATCTTTCTAAATAATGTAATTTTATTATAATATGGTTAATTGGAATTCTTAATTGTTTAAATAGAATATTTAAAAAATAAAATTAATTCACGTTTTTATTTAAGTTGTAGTGCAAAGAGAAGAAGGGATATCTGTTATTGTATGTTCTCGGAATGTTAAAAAATCCATTTTTTTGCGGAAAAATATAGAAGAGACAATTGGTTGCGATTATGAATTTATTTCCATTGATAATTCTCAAAACAATTTTTCCATTTTTGAAGCTTACAACCTATCAAGTTTAAAATCTGTCTACCCATTCCTGGTTTTTATTCATGAAGACATTATCATACACTCAGTTAATTGGGGAAAGACCCTTTTAGATTTATTTAAAGAGCATTCACAATATGGGTTAATTGGGGTAGCCGGATCCAGAGAAAAAACTAAAATGCCTTCGGCCTGGTGGCAATCCAATGATAACGTATGGCGGATAATTCAACATTTTAAATACAAGCCTAAAGAATATTGGGAGCATGGTCTCAATGGGAAAGAATTAATCGAAGTTGCGATAATTGACGGAGTGTTTATGGCAATGAGGAAAGATTCAAAAATTAATTTTGATGAGCGCCTTAAAGGTTTTCATAATTACGACTTGTCCATATCCTTGCTAAACAGAATACATGATAAAAAGATAGGTGTTACCGGTAAAATACTAATAGAGCATTTTTCAGAGGGAAATTTGGATCAGTCCTGGTATGAATCTACTAGTGAATTTCATAGGCTGTATAAAAAAAGTTTACCAGTTCAAGTGGAGAATGATCCTTCTTCAATTTTAGAGCTAAAGAAGAAAGAAGTGACACTGGGTTTGAATTTTATTAATCAATTAATTAATCGAAATTTAACAAAAGAAGCTTTTTATTGGTGGTGGCAGCTTTTTAAATTAAAACCGGTTTCTAAGTATCATTTCAGGATTCTAAACAGACTACTTTCGTAATAATGGAACATAAAATAGCAGTAGTCATTCCATTTTACAAAATAGCTTTCTTTGAAGAGTGTCTGTCTTCCCTGGCAAGCCAGAGTAATAAGAATTTCAATGTTTATATAGGAAATGATGCCTCAAATGAGGATCCTAATAGGATTATTGAGAAGTTCGAAAGGGCACTAAACATTTCCTACAAAAGATTTGAGATTAATTTAGGACAAAAGTCATTAACAAAGCAATGGGAGAGGTGTTTGGCTTTAATAGAAAAAGAAGAATGGTTTATTTTATTAGGCGATGATGATTACCTAAGTGACAATTATGTTCAGAAATTTTACGCCAATATTAATTTAATTAAGAAATATGGATTAAAGGTCGTTCGCTATGCATCTCAGGAAATAAATGAAAAAGGTGAGGTGATTTCCAAACGCTTTGAACATCCTGTTTTTCAAACATTTAATGATGCTTTTAGCATGAGATTTTTTGAAGGTTCAAGAAGTTCTCTTTCAGAGTATATTTTTTCAGTAGAACAGTATAAAAAATATGGTTTCAGGGATCTGCCGCTAGCCTGGCATGCAGATGATCTTGCCTGGCTAGAATACAGTGAATTCGGTGACATTTTTACAATCAATAAGGCTACCGCTTTTTTTAGAATATCTACTTTGAATATTTCAAGGCCTAATTATTTACTGGAAGAAAAGGCAAATACCCAGTATTGTTTCTTTGAAATAATAGTGAAAGAATATTTAAATAAATTCGATAGGAATACTGCAAGAAAGATTTTAAAAAGATTTGAATTACTCACCTATAACCTAAATAAAGCCTCATTTAAGTTCTGGAAATTTAATATTTTGTATTTTCTGAAATACTTTGGGTTATTTGAATCCGTTAAGTTCTCACGAAGAGTTTTTTTAAAGGGAATTAAAAATGAATAAAAAGGTTTCAATTATTATTCCTAATTATAACAGGGCACACTTAATTTCCTTCACTTTAGAAAGCATTAAAAATCAGGATTATCAGAATTGGGAATGTTTGATTGTTGATGATCATTCAACAGATAATTCTTTTGAGACGATTCAAAAATTCATTCAGGCAGATCATAGATTTAAATTTTTTAAGCGTCCACAAGACCGACCTAAAGGAGCAAATGCCTGTAGAAATTTTGGATTCGAAATCAGCCAGGGATATTACGTTCAATGGTTTGACAGTGATGATATAATGATAAGAAATCACCTTAGTATCCTGATAAATGCTATAGAAAATTATAAAGTTGATTTTGCAGTTGGTGATTCTTATAATTTTATTCAGAATAAAGGTCTAACAGCTAGACCCTATAATTTTGATAAAACAAATCTAAAAATAAATGCTGAAAATTATGCTAAGCAAGTAATTGGATGGATCACTGATGATTTCTTAGGGAAAAAGGAAATTCTTAGTAGTGCCAGGTTTAATGAGGGATTTACAACTGATGGTGATGAATATAATTTTTTCACTCAACTCTTACATCAACACAGGAATGGAGTTTTTGTAAATCAAACCTTGAGTTATAGAAGAATTCATGAGAACTCTTTAAGTCATGGAGAAAACAGTGGATTGGAATATGACAGGAAAATTGCAAGCATTAAATTTATGACCTTTAAAGACATGCAGAAGTATAATGATATCTCTTTAATAAAATGGTTTTTATCCGGTTATATGTATTATGGATTTCAGACAGCTTTAAAAAAAGAATTTCCTCCTTTTTTTAAAGAAGCACTTTGGAGTATATCAAAATATTTAGGATGGAAAAAAACTGCAAGTTTTGCAATGGCTATTATTTCGGCAAAAAAATTTAGGAAAGGATATAGATTCTTGCAGAAAGCAAGGAATTCTAGTTTATGAGTAATGATAATCACTTGATAAGTATAATACTGCCAGTTTATAATGGTGAAGAATTTTTAACAGATGCTATTGAAAGCATCTTGAATCAATCTTATACGAATTTTGAACTTATCATAGTTGATGATGCTTCTACAGACAGGTCGTTATCTATAGCTCAGGAGTTTTTTCATATTGATGAAAGAATAAAAATTATTTCAAATTCAAAGAATTTATTATTACCAGAAAGTTTGAATATAGGACATCTAAATTCCAAAGGTGATTATATTACCTGGACCTCTGATGATAATAAGATGAAAGTTCACTGTCTTGACAAATTATACAAGACCATAATCGACAAAGATTGCGATCTTGTGTATTCCTACTACGATATTATCTGGGCAGACGGTGAATTGAAAAGAATTAACCACCCTGGTCCTGTAACAGGTTTGATTTTTGGTAATACTATAGGGGCATCCTTTTTATATAAAAGAGAAATTTTTGAAGAATTGAATGGATATAGGAAAGATCTATATCTGGTAGAGGATTATCATTTCTTCCTGGCTGCTTCTCTTAAATTTAATTTCTTTCACCTGAAAGAAAGTCTTTATGAGTACAGAATCCACCCACGCAGCCTGACGACAAAAATTGATGCGGATGAAGTGTATACTTTCAAGTTCAATATGGCTCTGAGAAAAGTGTATAATGAGGTAGGGAGAAATTTAAAATTTCATGAGGTCACAATAGAATTTCTCTTGTCCTCTTATTTTAATAAAGACTCTTCATTTAGCATTTACCTAAACAACAGAGATATTATTGAAAAGGATCTTCTTAATTTTCAGAAAAAATTATTTCTTTCTGATGTTGACATACTCGTTTTATTGAGAAACAGGATTAGGGAAGGCTGGAATTTAAACAAAAAGGAATTAACCCTTCGGAATTTGTTTAAGGTGTTGAGACGTGACAGGTCATTGCTTTTATCCCGAAATTATAATAGTAATCTAACTTTGAGCATTATGTATAATTGTTTTCGGAAATATAAATAATGGAATTACCTGGATTGAATTTCCCTTAGCTATTCTAGATCACTTATTTATGAAGAAAAAAATAAAAAAGCTTTCGCAAGTTTCTCCTTATTCGTTTTATGAAGTTTTTAGGGATAGAAGGCTGTTGAAAAGACGTTTTACCAAACAGGAGAACCTATTCCGTTCATATGGTGAGGGAAATTCTGAAATTAAACTTCATATAGGATGTGGCGCAAATTTTCTTGAGGGATGGTTAAATACAGATATTGATGATAGTGATGAGAGGATTGCCTATTTAGACGCCGGCGAAGAATTCCCGCTAAGTACAGAGAGTTTTGATTTCATATTTTCAGAACATCTTTTTGAACATCTTAATGTAGAACAGCAGGTAATTATGCTAAGGGAATCACTTCGGATATTAAAGCCAAACGGTATCATGCGAATCGCTACTCCTTCTTTGGGTTTTCTTAACAGATTATATAATAACCCAGATAAAGAATTACACGAGGAATATATTAAATGGGCAGTTGAAACCTCTCCCTATCTATCGGCTGTAAAGGAATCGATCAAGGATGAAAGTAAATTTTACTGTTATGTCATCAATAATTTTTATAAAGCCTGGGGGCATAAGATGATTCATAATTTTGATAGTATTTATGCTTTAGCTATTCAATCAGGTTATTCTGAATGCAAAATTGCAAAAGTTCATGAGAGTTCCATCAAAGCTTTTCAGAACATAGAAAAACATGGTACAGTTATCCCTGAAAAATTTAATATTCTGGAAACTATGGTGGTTGAATTAAAAAAATAAATATGGCGCCTAAGGTTTCTATAATTATGGCTACTTATAATCGGGCTCATTTAATAGGTGAGAGCTTGAATTCTGTCCTTAATCAGTCGTATAATAACTGGGAATGCCTGGTAATAGATGATGGTTCTACTGATGAAACGGAGGAGGTAATCAAAGCTATTAGCCTAACCGACCAAAGAATAAAGTATAACAGAAGACCTGTAAATCACAAAAAAGGCCTCCCGGGCTGTCGCAACTATGGATTAGATGTAGCTAAAGGAGATTACATGATCTTTTTTGACGATGATGATATAGCCCATCCCGATAATTTAAAGATTTGTGTAGCTGAACTAAAAAATAGCTCTGTTTCTTATTGCAGATATTTGAAGGATGTTTTTCGGGGAAATTTTGATGTGGAATTTGATCGCAGATTAGAATATTCGAAAAAAATGCTCAAAATAACTAATCTGGAAGAGGTCGTCGTTGGCACAATTCCATTCAATTCCTGCCAGGTGATGTGGCGACGGGAATGTTTTGATGGCAATTACTTTAAAGAAGATTTAATGTACGCGGAGGAATGGGAGTGTTACTTGAGGATCTTATCAGAAGGAACTGTTGGAATTACTATTAATAAAGTGCTCTTCTATGGCAGAAAACACAAAGATTCTAATACGGGAGAATTTTACAGTAATGATCCGGTTAGAAGAAGTTCCTACAGCCAGGCGGTTAAACTTGTAATAGATAATTTAAAGAAGAAAGATCTTTTTTCAGCTGAATTAAAACAGTATTTTATCAGGATGGGATTTTTTTTTAAAGACTATTCTATTATTCAATATACTCTCAAAACAGTTGACTCTTCTATCATAGAAAAATCCAAATACAAGCTGGGCTATGTATTTTACCCCCTGTTAAAGAGGTACTTTAATTTGGTTAATGATTTAAAGAAAAGAACGGAAAGATGAAATTTCTTTTAATTGTTCAGGATCTTAAGATCTCGGGGACCAGCGAAGGAATCGTTTCCCGTTCCTTTCTGTACAGATTAAGAGAGGCATATCCTGAGGCAAAAATTTCAGTTCTTTACTTCACAAATACACAAAGTGAAGATCAGCTGAAATTGCTGCCGGTTGATGCTATGGAAGTGATCCGGGTAAGAAGATCCCCCCTCAAGATCATTAAAACAATAAATCACCTTTACTGGAGGATCTTTAAGGTTCCTTTAAACGAAAAATACATTCTTCATCAATACCGGCGGCATTTAAAAAAGATAGATTGTGAAAAATATGATCACATATTCATCAGGAGTGCCGGGAATAATTTTGAAACTATTCTGGCGAGTAAAGATCGGCCTTTACTTAGAAAAGCTATTGTAAATTTCCACGATCCTTATCCTCAATTCTGGGATCCGGGTACAGATCTTTCACTTTCCGGACTGGAATTAAACAGATTGAAAAGGATGTGGGAAGTGGTGCAGCAGGCAAAAACCTGTATTACGCCTTCTCAATCCCTGTCTGAAGATATGGAGTTTCTGTATGGGTCAAATAAAAGGTTTTACACTTTGCCTCATCAATTTACGCCGACTGTATTTGAAAGTTTTCCCGAAAAGAAGAATACTGAGAGCAGGAAAAAAATGGTGATAACCTATCAGGGGGCGGTTCAAACGGGCAGAAATCTGGAAATACTTCTGGATGCTTACCTGGAATTACTAAACAGAAAAAGTTCTTTTCGGGAAACAACGCAATTCCTGTTGAGAATAACCGGACCTTATAGTGCAGAAATAACTAAAAAATATCAACATTATCCTAATCTTATTTTTCTTGAGCAGATGGCTTTTGTAGAGTCCTTACAGGAAATGAAGTATCAAACAGACATTCTTATCATTCTGGAGAATTGTAGGGAGTGTAGTAATATCTTGCCGGGGAAGGTTCCTGTTATTGCCTCTCTCAATAAACCCTTTCTCTGTCTCTCTCCTATAAAAAGTGAATTGCGAAGGCTACTTTATGAACCTGCATTTGTGGCCTGCTGTGATGACAGGGGAGAAATTATGCAGAAACTGGAGCACCTTATTGCCTCAGTATCTTTGGAAAAGAAATTTAAAGAAGATCCTTTTAGAGGGTATTTCAATGAGAAGAATTTCAATAACCGGCTGAAGGCAATATTAAAGGATGGAAACAGTTTTTAAACCTTCTTGTTTTATATGTTTGTATAAATCAACTTTCATAACCTGCCTCACTAAGAAATGAAACTTCTGCTTTGTTTTGGAACCCGTCCTGAAGCTATTAAAATGGCACCTATTATACATGAGCTAAAACTATTGGGTATAAAGCACATAGTGTGTGTCACTGGTCAACATAGAGAAATGTTGGATGGTGTATTAAAGTTCTTTAAAATACAACCAGATTATGACCTGGATCTTATGACTAAGGATCAAAGTCTAAACATTTTAAGTGCGTCTATACTAAAAGAGTTTGATGCGATTATCGAAAAGGAACGGCCGGAGGTGATCTTAGTACAAGGAGACACGACGACAGCTTTAATGGCTTCTATAGCTGCATTTCACAGGAAAGTTCCTGTCGCTCACATTGAGGCCGGGTTAAGAACTTTTAATTTAAACTCCCCTTTCCCGGAAGAGGCAAACCGGCAATTAATTAGTAAAATTGCAGAATTTCATTTTACAGCTACCGAATCTGGTAAGACCAATCTATTAAAAGAATCTGTTTCTGAAGATAAAATTTTCATAACGGGAAACACTGTTATTGATGCGCTATTTTTGGGTAAATCCCATTTAGATTACCAGAAGGAAAATGAAGAAATTAGTCAATTAAAAACAGTAATTGATATTAAAAAGAAATTGATTCTGGTAACCGGCCATCGCAGAGAAAATTTTGGAAAGGGTATAGAAGAGGTTTGCCGTGCTTTAGTAAAAATTGTAGAGAATCAATCTGTGCAAATTATTTTTCCTGTTCACTTCAATCCTTCCGTTCAAATTCCTGTAGCTGAAATTTTGAGTAATGTCCCAAATATTAATCTTATCGCTCCCCTTAACTACCCTTCCTTTATCTGGTTAATGGCGGAGGCGGATCTAATAATTTCAGATTCTGGAGGGATTCAGGAAGAGGCTCCCAGTTTTAAAAAACAGGTCATTGTTACCAGGGAAAATACAGAGAGGCCAGAAGGTGTGGAAAAAGGTTTTGCTTTTTTAACGGGGACTTCTGAACAGAAAATCTTTGATGCTGCTATGAATTGCCTGAATTCTCCTCCAGATCTTTCTGCCATTGAAAATCCTTTTGGGGATGGATTTGCTTCCCAAAGAATTATAAAAACTTTATTAGGGAAGTATGGGTGAAATAAAGAAATCAATTCTTGTTGTCGCCGAGTCGATAAATGTTGAAGATAGTAGTGGCTCTAAAGCAAATGTTGCTTTAATAAAAAACTTACAAAAAGCAGGTTTTAATATTAAGGTCTACCATTACACCCGGAGCGAAATTCAAATGAGTGGAGTGGACTGCGTAGCAATAACTGAAAATAGAAAAAGCCTTCTTTTTTTGCTTAGTCGGCTGTCAAATCTAGGGCGCAAATACCTAAGCTTTGACTTGAACAGAGTCTTTGAGAAATATTCAGGTTTTTCACTTGCCCATTTGAATGACAGGAATAGCATAGTTCGCGGGTTGAGGAATATTGAAGATTTTAAACCAGACCTGGTTTTAACTTTGAGTAAGGGTGCCAGTTTTAGACCCCATCATGCTTTGCTGAGAATACCCGAATTCCATTCCAAGTGGGTGGCATACATTCATGATCCTTATCCGATGCATTCTTATCCGAGACCTTACGATTGGGTGGAACCGGGGCATCAGCAAAAAAGAAAATTTTTCTTACAGGTAGCCGAAAAAGCACTATACGCAGCTTATCCCAGTAAACTGCTGGCAGAATGGATGGAGAGTTATTATCCACCACTAAAAGGAAAGCGAGTGATAGTTCCACATCAGATAGTTGAAGGAAAGATTGACACTTCAGAATTACCAGATTTTTTTAAACAGGAAGCTTTTACTATTGTTCATGCAGGGGCTTTAATGAGTGCCAGGAATCCCATGGGTTTGATCAAAGCTTTTGGTATGTTTTTGAAAGTAGTACCAGAAGCGGCATCAAACAGTCAGCTGCTTTTTTTAGGTCCAAAATCCATTTATGCTAATAAGTTTGAAAAAATTAAAGAAGAATTAAGTCAATTTTATAGCAGTGATGACAATTTACCTTTTGCACAGGTTCATGCCATACAATATAGTGCGGCGGTCAATGTTATTCTTGAAGCCAAAGGTCCTATAAGTCCTTTCCTTCCGGGAAAATTCCCCCATTGTATCCAAGCGGGAAAACCCATCTTACTTTTAGGTCCTTACTACAGTGAATCCAGGAGATTACTGGGAGATGATTATCCCTGGTGGAGTGAAATTGATGATGTGGAAAAAATTTCAGAGATTATTGGTGGTTTATATCAAACGTGGAAAGCTTCAAAATGTGAAGCTGGTTATAATTATGAAAATTTAAATAAATATTTATCAATAGATTACCTAAGCGATCAATTACTAAGATTATAAATGAAAATTTTAATGCTATCTATTTTCTCTCCCCATTTTATAAATTGGACGAGACAGTTAAAGGATTCTGGACATGAAGTGTACTGGCTTGATGTTTTGGATTCGAAAACTGAGGTGAAGCATTTAAGCTTTGTAGAACATCTCACTGGGTGGCGATATAGATGGGATTATCCGGGAAGATATTTTTTAAAAGAAAAGGCGTCTTACTTTACGAAAATCATTAACATCTTTAATGAACGTAATCTTCAGGTTCAACTTGAAATTCAGATAAAAAAGATTCAACCAGATGTAGTTCACAGTTTTGTGATGTACCTGGCAGGAATTCCTGTTTTAAACGTGATGAAAAAATTTCCTGGAGTGAAATGGATCTATTCAGCCTGGGGTAGTGATATGTATTATTACCAGGGGCTTCCGAAACATCTCAAAGGAATGAAAAAAACTTTACCAGAAATAAATTATATGTTCGCAGATTGCCAGCGGGATTATAATATCGCCAGAAAACATGGTTTTCAGGGGGAATTTCTAGGGGTTTTCCCGGGTGGTGGTGGTTATGATTTCAATACTCTTGATCCGCTTATAAAGAATCAGACAGATAGAAACCTTATTTTAATCAAGGGGTATCAGGGTCTGCACGGGAAATGCATATCAGTTTTAAAGGCAATTCTAAACTTGAAAAGTCAATTAGGTAATTATAAGATTGTCATTTTTGGAGCGACTCCTGAAGTTTTTGATTTTGTTGAGGGTTCTTCCTTAAAGCAATTTAATAACATTAAAGTATATGGAAATTTGCCATTTGATATCCTAATGAAAATTATGGGAGAATCAATAATATATATAGGGAATAGCACTTCTGACGGAACACCTAACACACTTTTGGAAGCCATAGTTATGGGTGCATTTCCAATTCAGTCTAATCCCGGCGGGGCTACTTCAGAAAATATAAAAGATAATTTTAATGGGTTATTAATTAAAGATCCTGAGGATTCTTCTGCCATAGCCTCCACTATAGAGACAGCGCTGAATAATCATGAAATGTTGCAGGCCGGTGTGGATTTTAATAACCTGAATATAAAACCTAAACTTGAGAGAGGTTATATTCGGAAAAATGTTCTGGCGGCGTATAAGGTTGTAGAGAATAGTTTAAAAACCAGAATGGCAGAGAATAAATGATAACTATTATATATCCATATCGAAACCGCAACTTAACAAGAGTCGAAAATTCTTTTCTTTCCCTTAAAGAACAAACTTCTGCTAATTTCAAAGTTAAATTTGTTGATTACGGTTCTGAAATTGAAACAGCCGGAAAGGCGAGGCTGCTTTGTGGTCGCTATTCTTTTATTGATTATATTTATTATTATACACAACATCAACCCTGGAATAAAAGTCGTGCTTTAAATTCGGTGATAAAGACACTGGAATCGGGCTATTGTTTTGTAGCCGATGTGGATATTATATTTCATCCTGAATTTATCCAAAAGGCCATTCAGCTTCAGGATAATGAAAGAATCACCTATTTTCAGGTGGGATTTCTTGCTGAAGGAGTTGAAGTATTGGAGGATCATTTTACAACCGGGAACTTCAGGAAAAGCACATGGGAAGCAACCGGCTTAACTATGTTTCCGGTAAAAGTATTACAAGAGCTTCGCGGGTTTGACGAATTCTATCATTTTTGGGGTGCCGAGGATACCGATATACACGTGCGTTTAAAAAATGCCGGTTATGAGGTTGAATTTTATGATAAAGATAAAGAGGTTTTGCTCTTGCACCAGTGGCACTCATCTTACCGCAGCAAAGAAAAAAAAATTTTGACCCGGGACCTTCAAATCACCGGAATTGTACAGCTCAACCATCAACATCTTCAATGGGCAATTGAGAATAAAACTACCGCAACAAATTGTGAAGAGTGGGGAGTGGTTATGAGTAAAAAGGATTTTGAATTTTTAGATCAGTTAAAACCAGACATAACTTTAGATAATGAAAAAAGAAAAATTGATGATCTATTATATGGCCAGTTTCCTTCTTTTAAGAACAAATTTGTGAAAATTGAGATAAAGAAAAGCCAGTATCAAAGATCCCTGCTTTATAATTTGAAAAGAATTCTTCGAAAAAAAGTCCCTGAATACTATACCTTAAAAGAAGTAAATGACCTGGTATTGCTCCATCTTATTTCCTTATACCGCAACCAACCCTACTTTTATAACATTCATAAAGATCTTAATGGAATAACCATAGGTATTAAATTTTAATAAATTTCCGTGAAATATTCTTCTTTGAAAACCTCTTATAAAAAATTTTCCGGTCTGGAGGGAAATCAACATATAGCCGGTGAATATGCGATTTTAAAACTGGCTGAAATCATTAAAATTTTCAAGGTTAAGAACGTCTTTGAAGTTGGATTGGGAATTGGGAGCATAGCTGGCAGTATATTAAAAGCAACAAGGGCAGATGAAATAAATCAATATGTCGGAATTGAAAATAATGTCTTTTGCCTCACTTCATTGCCTGCTAATTTGGGAGCTGAGTACAAGAGACTTTCTATCTATCCCGATTTAGGTTCTGTCCCTGATAAGCATCTATATGATCTGATAATCATTGATGGAACTGATTCCCACCTTGGTAAAATTAGATCCCTTATTTCGAAACATGGTATAATTGCTATTGAAGGGGATCGCGGGCTACAGCAAAAAACATTACAGGATCTTTTTCCCAATCATTTAACTGTTCACACCATTAGTACAGAAAAGAATAAAAGTTATAGTCCTTTTCCTGTTAAGCATTGGCAGAGTGGATTAAAAGTTATATTTATAGAGCCTACAGTACATCAATATTTATGGTGTTATAAGGAGAAAATCTCTACCAAAGTTAAAAACTTATACAGATTAAGTAAGTATTGAAAGTGTTACTTTTGTTATAAAGCCCCTGAATTTGAAGATCCTCGTTCATAAAAGAGCCCTTGTTCCTGTGAAAGTGATTTCTTCTAACGGGGAGGAGATAAATCTGAAAAGTAAAAGCTGTACAGCTGCTTTATGGGAACTTGCCGGGCGTTTTCCTAATGAACTATTAGGCTGGTGCGAGGAAGCTCATTCGGAGCAATTGGATCTTGAAGAATGGAAGAAGATTTTTCACCACGATTTGATCATGGCATCCTATGCTGTGGAGTCTACCTTTTTACCTGAGAGTATTGGGTATGTAGAGCAGCTGCCATTTGCTAATCTTAACCGGGACGTATTCTATGGTACCTGGAGGATGAGCCGGGATGTGGGGGGGGTGCATGCGAAGGTATTGCTGCTATTTAAGCCTTCAATGAATCGGGTCAGGGACTTTGAATACCTTATAAATTCTGTTGCAAAACTTGGGCAGCAAAATTCCCTTTTCTGTTACAGTTCACCAGGCCTTGTGAAAGAGCCTCCGGCTAAACCTGTAGTTCACACCGCTTCCAGACACCAGCTTTTTACCTTTGTTTACCAGCACTATAACTCTGTGTGGTTGATGATCTTAATATGGTGCTTGTATAAATACGAGAAGAAGTTTCCCGTAAAATCTCTCCTTAAGGGATTTAAAACAGAGAAATATTTTCAGAAAAAAGTGGATCTTTCTGAAATTACTGTCTCATCCTGCAGGTTTCCGGAAGTTTCTGAGGCAATAGATGTGATCATTCCCACCATGGGGAGGCGGGACCACTTGTACAATGTGCTAAAGGATTTTACAGAACAAACCCTACTTCCGCGTAAGCTGATCATAGTAGAACAAAATCCCGATTCCAATTCTGTTTCTGATCTTGATTACCTTAAAAAGGAAAAGTGGCCCTTTGAGATCATTCACCATTTCATTCACCGCACAGGAGCATGTAACGCACGAAATCTCGCTCTGGCTGAAACTACTGCCGACTGGGTATTCTTTTCTGACGATGACCAACGCTTCGATAAAGACTTACTGGAAAATATTTTTAAGGAAATTAAAAAATTCGGCGTTGATGGTTTGACCACCAGTTATCTGCAATCTGGAGAAAAAAAGAACTTTACAGTGCCAAAGCAATGGGGTACTTTTGGGGCCGGAAATAGTGTTGTGCTCGCAGAATTCGCCCGGAGCGTAAAATTCTCACCTGCCTTTGAACATGGATATGGTGAAGATATGGATTATGGGATGCAGTTGCGTAACCTGGGTTGTGATATCATATACCATCCCGGGCTTGTAATCCATCATATTAAGGCAGAGACCGGAGGCTTTCGGGAAAAAACCAATATGGATTGGGAAAAGGAGCGTATTAAACCAAAACCATCACCAACTCTAATGGCTTATGCGCTAAAATACTATTCAAAAGAACAGCTAATGGGTTTTAAGACTTCCCTGCTTCTTAAATATTACAATAAGCAAGCTGTCAAAAATCCGTTTAAGTATAACAGGGAAATGCGAGAAAGCTGGAAGAAGAGTAAAACCTGGGCCAGGAAGTTATTGCTGCTGGAAAGAACCCTTAAAGATAGAACAATATGAAATCTGGTTTGATCATTTGCACCTATCAGCGACCGGAGGCGATAATTAAATTGTTGCGGTCGGTCAAGGACCAAACTGTTTATCCCGATCAAATCCTGGTGGTAGATGGTTCCCTGGATGATCATACCAAAAACTCACTGCCGCAGCAGGAATTTACTAAGCTTGAGTATTTTAAGGTGGGTGAAGAGGATAGAGGATTAACGAGACAGCGGAATTTTGGAATTTCTAAATTAGATCCACAAATAGAAATAGTATTTTTTCTGGATGATGATGTGGTTATAGGTCCAACTTATTTTGAGGAGATCCTGGGCACTTACCAAAGTTTTCCTCAGGCGTTGGGAGTTTCAGGATATACAGTAAACGAAACTCAATGGAAAGAAGTGGGGGAGAATTATACGCCATCTTTTGGAGAATTCATTTTTGACGGATGGGTGCGAAAAGAAGGCGGCAGGTTTTTATTACGTCGAAAATTTGGGCTGCAACCCGATGTACCTCCCGGTTATATGCCCGAATTTTCTCATGGTTATTCTGCCGGATTTCTTCCCCCCTCGGGAAAAGCATATGAAGTAGAAATGTTAATGGGAGGTATTGCTTCTTACCGGAAACAGGTTTTTTCAGAATTCCAATTTTCCCCTTTCTTCGAAGGATATGGCCTTTATGAAGATGCCGATTTTTCTCTTAGGGTCTCCAGGAAAGGAAAATTATATGTGAATACAGCAGCAAAACTTGAACATTATCACGACGAAGCGGGTAGGCCTAACAAATTCAGGTATGGGAAAATGGTAGTTAGAAATGGCTGGTATGTATGGAGACTAAGGCATGCAAAGCCTTCCTCAAAAGTTAAACTGAAGTGGCACGGCACCTCTTTTTTACTTACTTTGGTTCGCCTTGGTAACATTTTTAATACCTCGAAAAAGAAAGAAGCATTTACAGAAAGTCTCGGCAGGATCGCAGGATGGTGGAGTTTGCTGTTTGAGCGGCCGGACTCAAAATTTAAAAATTCCGTAAGATAGGCATGGATTTTAAATCACTCTTCAGATCGCGGAATTATCAGCATTTCTTTCACAGGATAAAACCTTTCCCTGCTTCAGTAAAAAAGGAACAGCTTGACTACTCTGAATTTAAGGATCTTAATGCCGTCATAGAATACCTGGAGATAAAAAGTTATAAAAAGATCGTGGTCGCAGCCAGTGGCCCTTCTGCCTCAAAAATGTCAAACGAACAGGGGAGCCTGTACTTTACCTGTAATGACTCTTTAAGACTGGTGCAGGATCTTCCTCATGTGTACATGCTTTATGATATGTTTTACCTTACCAGATATTTAAAGACCTATGAAGGTAGGAGTGGCTGGAAAGGAAGTATCTTCTGGTATAACTACAACAATCCACATTCGCACAAAATATACAGGCTTACCTGTAAATATTTGAATCACTATTCCAGGAAAAAAAGAGAATTTCTAATTACCAATAAAGGTGAAGAGGACCTACAGCCTGTTTATAACCAGGTTGAAACGCTTTTGCTGGAGGCTTTTGATTACAGGCACTACAGGGTGAATTCTGGTTTTAATACCCTGGTGTTTGCTGCTTTACTGGCATACCTTGAAAATAAACCTCTGGAAGTTTATGGGCTGGATATGGGCATTGGGGGAGATAAATATTTTAATAAGGATTCCCCTCTGGGACGAAGTGTGAAGTCCCAAAAAAACAGGGAACTCGTAGGAGTGTTTCTTGATAAACTATATAAGAGTAAGGTGGAGACAAGGAATTTCTCTAATTTTCAGGGGAATGTTAAGGCTTAAGCTATATATCGGGGAAGAAAAATGAAGAGAGGAGGGCTGTTTTTCCTGGGATTCTTAGGAGTTTTGTTGTTAATCATTCTAATAATGAACTACAGGTATCCTTTTATGGTCGCCCCGGGAGGGAACTGGTCGGTTGGTTATCAAACAGCTTCTCAAATTTCAGGTTTGAAGATCATTCCATTGAATATAATTACCCATCAACAGGTGAACAGCAGTACCACAGAAGAAATATCCTATATAGCCGATCCTTTCTTTATAAGGGACGAAGGCACATTTTATCTTTTTACAGAGATCAAAGGGAAGGATAATGCAAATATTGCTCTTTTTACTTCGGAAGATGGGGTTGACTATAGCTATAATGGAATTGTTCTGGATGAAACTTTTCACCTTTCTTACCCTCAGGTCTTCCGGCATGAAGAGGATTTTTATATGTTGCCTGAAACCAAAGGGGCAAATCAGGTACTTCTCTATAAAGCTGAAAAATTTCCTTACTCCTGGAAGGTTGAGGATACCCTGATAAAAGATAGGGCTTTAAAGGATGCTTCCATTCTTCTGAGTGATGATCTGAACTTAATCGTAACAGTAGATGACAAGCTAAAACAGATAATGTTTACTGCAGACTCCCTTACCGGAAAATGGAAAGAAGTAAAAGAATTTGAACCCCGGTGGGGGAATGAAAGCAGACCCGGAGGAAGATTTGTTTCAGTTGATGAAGTCTGGTATCTTCCACTTCAAAACCATTCAGAAGGTTACGGTACCGGGATCTCTTTATATAAACTGCTTATTACTTCCGAAGCATATAAATTTGAACTGGCAGATAAGCTACTCCTGAAACCCCAGGAAGAGATTAAGTGGTTTGGAAGAGGGATGCATCATCTGGATGCGCAGCAAATGCCTGAAGGGGGTTATTATATGGTTTATGATGGAAATATAATTACCGGGGAGGATAAGGAACTTCAGTATAAAAGAGCGGTGAAATGGAACCTGGTAGATCTATATAATTACCTGGGGTTTTAATTAGTAAAAGTTCTTATTTGGAACAATGATCATGAAGCAGAAGAAGCAGCCAACAGTAAATCAACGACAGCGGGAATTCTATGATTCCAAGAGGAAAAATTTTCCTACCCGACTGTGGTCTTACCTGCGGAATGGGGCTCTTAACCGTATCAAGAAGAAGGTAGGAATCGAAGCCGATATTTATAATCTACATAAATCCTGGTTTGGTGATCTTTCAGAAAAGAAAGTGTTGGACCTGGGCTGTTATGCGGGAAATTCCCTTAGTTTTTATCTGGCTGAACATTCAAAAAGCTACCTGGGCATTGATCTTAGCCCAAAAGGAATTGAGAACCTGGACAGGCGGCTTAAAAATATTCCCGGCGCCAGGGCCGAAGTAAACGATTTTCTTTCTGAAGCTTTTGAAGAAACAGACTTTGATCTTATCTATGCTTATGGAGTGCTGCACCACTTTAAAGATGTAGATCAACTCATTCTGAAACTGAAGGAAAAGCTTAATCAGGATGGAATAATTATTAGTCACGATCCGCTGGAAACAAGTTTACCTATTAAAACGATCCGCAGGATCTATCGTCCCTTCCAAAGTGACAGGGCCTGGGAATGGCCTTTTACCAGAAAGACTTATTACAGCTTTGCAAAGGAATTCAAGATCGTAGAAAGAAGAGCGGTTCTGGGAAAGACCAAGTGGACGGCGCTCCTCAATATTCTGCCGGTTTCTCAGGAAAAAAAAGTACAGAAAGCTGCCGCATGGCACCGCGAAGATTGGGAGCGTTCGGCGGTAGATGATGAGCATATGTTCAGCTGCATGCATTTGAGCATGCTGATGCAAAAAAAGAAATAGATGAGGTTTGCGATCTTCACCCATGTAGAACATAGTGAGCGGGAGGGGCAGTATTTCGCCTATGCTCCTTATGTGCGGGAGATGGATGTGTGGCTGAAGCATATGGAGGAGGTGGAGGTTGTAGCCCCCCTCCCGAAAGCTATCGGGACCAAGGGGGAGAAGCCCCCCGACCTCCATAGGGGGAGTTTTAATGGGAAAGCTTATCAACATTCTCATTTAAATTTCACCAGAATACCTTCCTTTCATTTCCTGAACCTGAAGGGTGCTGTAAAGGCTATTATAAAAATTCCATATATACTCTACAAGATATTGGGAGCAATGAAGAGGGCAGATCATTTGCATCTGCGGTGTCCGGGGAATATTGGTTTGCTGGCTTGTATTTGCCAGATCTTTTTTCCATCCAAACCAAAATCGGCTAAATATGCCGGCAACTGGGATCCAGAGGCGAAACAGCCCTGGAGCTACAGGTTCCAAAAATGGCTTTTGAGCAACACATTTTTGACAAGGAATATGCAGGTACTGGTTTACGGGGAATGGCCGAAGCAGTCGAATAATATTGTACCTTTTTTTACAGCTTCCTTTTCAGAGAGAGAAAAAACTGAGGTGCCAAAAAAGGTATTTTCGGAACCTTTTATTTTCCTGTTTGTTGGAAACCTGGTGGAGGGAAAGCGGCCACTGGAGGCCATTAAACTCGTGGAAAAACTTAATTTAAAATTGAGAGAAGGCACGGATCAGGATATCCACGCCAGCTATATTCCAATGAAATTGGAACTATATGGTGATGGCCCGGAAAGAGAGAAGCTGGAAGCCTATGTAAGGGAAAATCATTTAGAACAATTAATAAGTATTAAAGGAAACCGATCTCTGGAAGAATTAAAAGAAGCTTATCAAAAAGCCCATTTTGTGATACTGCCATCAAAGTCTGAAGGATGGCCTAAAGCCATAGCCGAAGCAATGTTCTTTGGCTGCATTCCCATCTCCACTCCGGTGAGTTGTGTACCTTGGATGCTTGGAGGCGGCTCCAGAGGAATGCTTATTTCCGGGAATACTCTTAGTGGGAGCCGCGTGGAAAGTGAGAATCATGAGGGGGAAAATGGGTTGTCAGTAGTCAGTGGTCGTAGGTCAGTGGATATTATGAAAATATGTGACTTAATGAAGAATGAAATAGAAATTCAAATAATGTCCACAGAAGCTAAAAAATGGAGTCAGGAATATACCTTGGAAAGATTTGAAGAAGCGATAAAGGATGTGTTGAATAAGGAAAAGTTCAACGTTTAAGATTCTACGTTCAAGGTGCCGCTGAACTATTTCAAAATTAGAATTATGTTGTAAAGCTTTCCCCGGCTCCCTTTAGGGTGAGGGGTAAAACGGGGAAAGAGTGAAAATGCAACGAATGTCCGTAGAAGCTAAAAAATGGAGTCAGCAGTATATTCAGAGAGATTTGAAGAAGCAGTAAAGGATGTGCTGAATAAGGAAAAGTTCAACGTTTAAGGTACCGCTTAATTATTTTTAAAATTTCAATTATGTTGTAAAGCTTTCCCCGGCTTCCTTTAGGGTGAGGGGTAAAACGGGGAAAGAGTGAGAAAGAAAAATGAGCTTATTTAAATCCAGAGGAAATGACAAGGATGTCTACAGAAGCAAGGAAATGGAGTCAGCAGTATACGCTGGAAAGGTTTAAAGCTGTAATTAAGAGACTGCTTGCCCCAACCTCGAAAAGGAATTAATCAAAATACGGAAAAGGATTAGAGAAAATATTCTAATTGTTATTGAATATCTGCCAGATATATAAGTTTTTAAGCGGCCTATCGAAAATTGATCGTAAAATTTGAAGTGAGATGACGTTTAAATTTTCTGCTGTTTGAGCGACAGGTTTTTTTGTCATTATTCATATTTTTCCCGCGAGTTCAGAAAATTTAGACATCGAACTAAAAATTTAGATCTATTTTCGTATGCCTAGATTTTTTGGTTCTTTTTCATCAATGGAAAAAGAACAGAAGATTATTCTTTCTTCCAGGCCTGTTATAAGTTCAGAAAGTAAAATTAAATGAGTAAATCGTGGGAGGAATAAAATGAAGCATTCATATAAACCAGCACTTCGATCCTCGCTCCCTACGGTCACTGGCTCAGTGTGACATTCGTGAAAATTGTAAACAGAAAACGGTAAACAAGAAAAGATGCGCATCCTCCAATTAATCGACAGCTTACGTCCCGGCGGTGCTGAGCGTATGGCCGTCAATTATGCCAATGCCCTGGCAAAAGAAATCGATGGCTCATTTTTATGCAGTACCCGCATTGAAGGTCTATTAAAAAAGCAACTGGCACCCGAAGTTGGTTACCTGTTCCTGAATAAGAAGAAGATTTTAGATTTGAAGGCAGTTTGGAGATTGAGAAAATTTGTAAAAGAAAATAAAATTGATCTCATACAGGCCCATGGTAGCTCATGGTTCATGGGGGTACTTCTAAAAATATCTCTTCCGAAATTAAAGCTGGTGTGGCATGATCACTATGGAGCAAGGGCAGAGAAAGATCTGAGACCGGGGTTATTGTCTATATTTTCCGGGTATTTTGATGGAATTATTAGTGTGAACCCCCAACTTAAGGAGTGGGCAGAGAGAAGGCTTCATTGTAGTAAAGTTGAATTTATACCTAATTTCGCTTCCTTTGGAGGAAGAGAGCCTAAAGATAGTAATCTCCAAATTAGAGAAGGTTTCAAAATAATTCACCTGGCTAACTTGAAACCACCAAAAGACCATCTGAATCTTTTTAAGGCTTTCGGGAAGTTATCACAGGTCAATACATCTGTAAGCCTTCATTTAATAGGGAAAGAGGAGAATAATTTTTATTCCCGGGAATTAAGAAAGTTTATTAAAGAAAATGGTCTTGAAGATAAAATCTATTTTTACGGTGAAAGGGAAGAGATAATAAATGTTTTGCAAGAGGCTGATCTCGGGGTGCTATCCTCTTCCTCGGAAGGCTTACCCGTTGCCCTCCTGGAATATGGTTTTGCAGGTTTACCTGTGGTTTGTACAAAAGTGGGAGAATGTGAGACTGTAGTCGGAACAGCGGGGGTGTTAGTTCCCCCGAATGATCCGGAAGCCCTATTTTTGGCTCTTAAATCATATGTGGAAAATGAAGTTGAAAGAAGGAAAGATTCCGTAGCTTTCCAAATAAGGGTTTTTGAAACTTATTCTGAAGAGCAGGTATTAAAACAGCTTTTGAGCTTTATGAGGGATTTGGGATCAGATCATTCGGAATGAAAAATAGGTTGCAGGTTAAAGAGACAAAGTGAGATATAAGAGATCATCCAGAATTGTGCAAAACCTTTTACAGGTGGAGTATATCAAATTGGTGTTGCTTCATTTGGCAATAGCTTTTGCTATTTATTTATACGAGCCTCTCTCTATGCTCTATTCATTATCGGTTTTTGCTTACTTTATCTTTACTATCCTACAAAAAAAGAATAAGAATAACGAAGCATTAATGGCTGCTGCTTATATTGCCGGCGTTGAGATATTCTGGAGAATGACGGGCGGGGTCGTTTTTTATGAAACCGGTAAATATGCAGTTATTGTTTTTCTGCTAATAGGAATGCTTTTTAAAGGAACTTCGGCAAAGACTACTCCTTTTTGGCTCTATCTATTGATTCTGGTGCCCGGTATTGTGATTGCTTCTATGAACCCAGACTATGATGAGGTATTTCGGAAAGCTGTTGCATTTAACTTAAGTGGGCCTGTATGCCTTGGGGTTTCTGCCCTATATTGTTATTATAAGAAAATTTCCAAAAAAGATTTCCAAAAAGTGCTTTTAATGTTGCTGCTGCCTATAATAACAAACATGTTCTATTTGTTTTTCTATACTCCAAGTCTGCAGGAAATGGTTATAAATATTGGAGCTAACTATGCAGCCACTGGAGGCTATGGACCCAACCAGATAGCCACTATTATGGGAATGGGAAGTTTGTTGTTGGTCATTCGATTGTTCGATGTAAAAGGTAAATGGGTCAACCTCATTGACCTCGGATTATTAGGAATGATGAGCTATAGAGCAATAATTACTTTTTCTAGAGGAGGAATTGTAACTGCATTGATATGTGCAGCAGCTTTTATATTTCTGCTATACTACAAAAAGGGGCGTAGGGAGCAGAAACAACTACAAATCAAAATTTTATTTTTAGTAGGAGTTCTTTTTGCTTCATGGGCTTTCTCGGCGGCTGGAAGTTCAGGTTTAATAGTAAATCGATGGACTGGGAAAGATGCACGGGGTCGAGAGAAAGAAGATTTGACTACGGGAAGAGTAGATCTTTTGTCGACTGAACTTGAAGCTTTTTATCATAATCCGGTAGTCGGTGTTGGAGTGGGAAAAGCCAAATCTTATAGAGAAAAAGAGCTGGGAGAAGAAATTGCTACACACAGTGAAGTGAGCAGACTTCTTTCAGAACACGGACTTTTAGGTCTGCTGGGGGTTACAATCTTAGTTGTTGTACCTATGCTCTTCTGGCTGAAATTTAAAAATAATTACTTCTTTCTTTGTTTTATGTTATTCTGGTTCCTTACGGTAAACCATTCTGCCATGAGAATTGCCCTTCCAGCATTTGTATATGGTTTGGCATTACTGTATATAGTTGAAGATAAGAGAGCTGTAGGGAGAAATGCAATAAAAGAAAGAAAACCGGGCCCAATTTTGAGTTCTCAGTTTTGAGTTCTCAGTTGCTAAAAACTGAGCGAAGCGAAGTTTTCGTAATTTAGTTTAAGATTGTAAAACCGACAACCGACAACCGACAACCGACAACCGACAACCGACAACCGACAACCGACAACCG
>NZ_JBOJLM010000017.1:0-67792 GCF_050750585.1 Salinimicrobium sp. WS361 | reverse complement strand
TCTCAGTTGTGAGTTCTCAGTTGTGAGTTCTCAGTTGTGAGTTCTCAGTTGTGAGTTCTCAGTTCTAAAAACTTCGCTTCGCTCAGTTTTCTTAAATTAAATTCAAGGTTCTAAAACCGCCAACCAACAACCGAAAAACATGAAAAGCTACAAAGATCTCGACATTTACAATTTGGCTTTTGCCTATGCTATTGAAGTACATAAAGTTTCGCTGAAATTGCCAAAGTTTGAACTTTACGAACAGGGGAGTCAGGTGAGGCGATCTTCGAAGAGTGTAAAAGATAATATTGTAGAAGGATATGGTAGAAGAGCCTATAAACAGGATTTCATCAAATACCTTATCTACAGCCATGCCTCTCTTCTTGAATGTTTGTCTCAGCTGGAGATGATCGATGAGCTTTATGAGATCTCTGAAGTTAAGGATCTTAGAAGCAGGTATGATTTACTGGGAGGTAAGATATTTTCTTTCATCCAATACGTTGAGAAGAACTGGAAAAGTTGAAAATCAGTTTTTAATTATGCATTGTCATTTTTGCTTCCTTTAAACCGACAACCGACAACCGACAACCGACAACCGACAACCGACAACCGACAACCGACAACCGACAACCGACAACCGACAACCGACAACCGACAACCGACAACCGACAACCGACAACCAAAGGGGAGATTGAAAATTTTATTTGATTGAAAAAGTTAAAGGTAATAGATAAGCTCCATATAAGACTTATGTATATTTACCCGGTAAAATATTTACATGCCTCATAAAAACAAAATGCATTTCGAGATCTCCGAGCGCAAAATCTTTCTGCGTACTTTCGATATCCTTTGGGTGCTTTTGGCATTATACGTTGTAGGAATTCTTTTTCGGGTAGAATACTTCAATATTGAGCTGGGGTCCTGGCATTGGGCTATAGTGCTGGCCATCTACTTGAACCTGTTTTGCGGCATTTTTGAACTCTATGATCTGCAAAAGGCAAGTAGCTACTATAGAGTACTCAAAAATGTAGTTCTAGCGACTTGGGCCGTGGTATTGTTGTACTTGATGACTCCTGTTTTTACACCCGTACTACCCGACAACCGCTTACAAATTCTGTATTTTTTTCTTACAATTTGTTTTACCCTGCTGCTGTGGCGGTTCTCCTACATTGCGCTTATTTCTACGCCCAGGTTTTATCGAAGGGTTTTAATTATTGGCGAACCATTGGAAGTTGAACTCGTAGCCCTGCACCTGCAGCGGTCCGATCCCAATTACAATATTGTGGGGCTGGTGAATCCCGGTGGTGGTGATGTGATTAATTCTGAAAAATTGGGCTTAGAAGATTTTTCAGGAACCAACCTCTCAGAAATTGTACGGGAGCAGAATATTGATGAGATCCTCATTTCTGATGTCAGTTCTACGGCCGAAGGATTTTATAGTCAGGTTCTTATTCTTCTCAAAAATGGCTTTCCGGTGAAAGATTTTAATGAGGTGTATGAAGATAAAACTCACAGGATCCCGGTACAACATATTGAACGTAACTTTTACCAGTTCTTTCCTCTAAGCCGCAGTAACGATAATAAATTTTACCTGTTTTTTCACAGGCTTTTTGATATCCTTGTTTCTATCATTGGGATTATTATAGGCGCCCTTTTGTTGCCTTTTATTTACTTCGGAAATATGATAGCAAACAAAGGCTCATTGTTTTACCAGCAGGAAAGGATTGGCAGGAGTGGTGAAACGTTCAAAATACTGAAGTTTCGTACCATGCGCTATAATGCTGAACCTGATGGGGCCGTGTGGGCCACAAAGAATGATGTGCGTATTACCCGCTTCGGAAAATTTCTTCGGCGTTCAAGACTGGATGAATTTCCGCAGTTCTACAATATTTTGAAAGGGGAAATGAGCCTTATAGGCCCCCGACCTGAAAGACCTGTATTTGTAAAAGAATTATCTGAATTAATACCCTTTTACGATACCCGCCATTTCATCAAACCTGGTCTCACCGGCTGGGCACAGGTGATGACCGATTATGCCGACAGCCACGCCGATAGCCTGGAAAAGCTGCAGTATGATCTTTATTATATCAAGCACCGTAATATCTTTCTCGATATTACCATTCTTACTAAAACGCTCAGTACGGTTATATTTTTCAGAGGACAATGATCTTCTTAAAATATTGAATTGAGAGCGAATTTGAATAGCGCACAATAGTTTATGAAATTAGCTGAATTCCTACATACTCTAGTCGATTTTTCTGAAGAGGAACTTGAAGATATCCTGTCTCATTTTGAGAGGAAAGAGGTGTCAAAGAATGAGATACTGGTGGAACAGGGCAAAATATGCCGAAATTTATATTTCGTTGAAAAAGGAATAGCCAGAAATTATTATCTCAATAGCGACGGCAAAGAGATCACGCAGTTGTTCTTTGGAGAAGGCAGGTTCATGTCAAGTTTGGAGAGTTTTTTTCAGGAGAGCCCCAGTACCTATTATCTTGAAATTCTCGAAGATTCTGTAATTTTGTCTATCACCAAAGAGCAGTTGGACCTCCTTTTTGACAGGTACCATAAAATGGAAAGGTTGGGGCGGCTTTTGGCTACTGAAATGCTCACTAAATTAGTTCATAAAATCAATGCCATACAGTTCCAGTCCGCCCGGGAAAGATATGACTTCATGCTCTCAGAATATCCCGATATTACTTACCGTGTACCGCTGGGACTCATTGCTTCTTACCTGGGAATGTCCCAGGAAACCTTAAGCCGCATCAGGAAAAGAAAGTTATAACCTCTTCTTATGCTATTCGCTTTTTGATTTAGGTCAAAAGAAAGACCGCTCTTGAGCCGGATCTTTGCACCCTAATTTAAAGAACTAAGAATGCAAAGAAAAAGGATAGGTGTAAGTGCTTTTTTTATATTCCTCATGGGGTTACTTCCCACTCCAGGTAGTGCCCAACAATTGGAACCACAGCTGATGGAACTAATTGAAAAAGGCCTGAACAAAAACCATGAACTTAATCAAAATGAGATAGAGGCCCAACAGGCCGTAATTGATCAAAAACTTGCCAGATCGGTATTTCTTCCCAAGATCACTGTCAATGGAAATTACACCAGACTTGATGATGACCTCAGATTTGACAGCGATACCGAGACTTTGCTCCTGGGAACTCAAAAGTTACTTATAAAAGAAGCCGTGGGGCTACCGTTTAATGCTGGTTTTCCTGAGGGACTTCCGGTAAAGGAGGTTCCTGCCATTCAGCAGAAGAACATTTTAAAATCTTCAGTAGATGTCGACTGGGTCTTATTTAGTGGCTTTCAGGCTTCAGGCGCACTTAAAGCCAGTAAACATAAGGAAGCATCTATAAATTTTGCAGGCTCAGCCCTTCAGGATAAAATAGCTCTTAAAATCATTGAGACCTATGATCAACTGGCGTTGGTGAACGCTTCAGAAAAAGTTTTAAAGACTTCCGAAGAATATCTTGCACAACAAAACCTGTATGTTAACAAAGCTATTGAGAATGGTCTGGCCACCCCTATAGAACGCAAGAAGATCGAACTCGCAAAACAACAACTTATAGGTAAACAGCTGGAATTTGAACAAAACCGCACTTTGCTTCTGGAGGTCTTACAGCAGTTAACGGGTGTTAATACGGAACAATTAATAATGCTTACTCCACAACTTGTGCCCTTTAATGTGGTGAAAGAAGAACCTGTAGAAAAAAGGGATGAAGTTAAAGCCCTGGAAGAAGCTGAAAAAGCCAGCCTTAGCAAAGCGAAAATGGAAAGAAATAATTTCATTCCCAAGTTAGCTTTAAAAGGACATTATGAGTTATTGGAAGATGACCTTTCTCTTCTAGATCCACGATGGTACGTAGGGGTAGGGGTGAAGTGGAATCTTTTCGACGGGAACCAGGCTAACCTTAAAAGTAAGCAGTCAAAATTTGAAGCTCTTAAATACAGGGAAAAGCTGAAGGAGGCTGAAGAAATGATTGCTCTCTCTATTACTAAAGCAGAACTCAACCTTGCAGCTGCCCGGCAGAACACGCAAATCGTACAAAAGGAGATCGACCTTGCCGCAGAAACTTATGAAATGGTGAACAAGCAGTACCGCAATGATCTTGCATCGGTTAGCGATGTACTTGATGCCCTCAGAGACCTTGAACAGGCAGGATTTCACCTACAGGAATCTATTTTTAAGGAGCGAAGGGCAATGATTGATCTCCGTCACGCCAAAGGTCAGCTGGAATACTAAAAAAATAAAAAAGAAACAATGAACTTATATAGTAGAATTATTGTGAGCATTATCGCTGTTATCAGCCTTGGTTCCTGTAACAATGATGAGAGAATCCCGGCACTTAGAGGGAAAGTGAAATTTGAAACCATTGCTGTTAGCGGTAAACTTCCCGGCAGGATCATAGAGATTTCTGTGGAAGAAGGCCAGGAAGTAAAAAAAGGAGATACCCTGGCATTCATTGATATTCCTGAAGTGAATGCAAAGATGAAGCAAGCCGAAGGTGCTGTTACAGCAGCCCGGGGTCAACTGGATATGGCGTTTAATGGAGCGACTTTAGAGCAACTTGAGCAAATTGAAGGACAGCTCAATGCAGGTAAGGCACAACTTGATTTTGCAAAGGAATCTTTTAAAAGGATTGAGGCCATGTACCAGGATTCTTTGGTAAGCAGGCAACAATATGATGAAGTGAAAATGAAGCTGGGAATGGCCCGGGCACAGGTAGATGCCCTGCAGGCAAAACAGCAGGAAGTAGAAAAAGGTGCCCGCACAGAGCAAATCAACCAGGCACAGGGACAGTTAGACAGGGCATTGGGATCAAAAGAAGAGGTGATGAGTGCATCTATGGAGCAATACCTCATTGCACCCAAAGATATGACCATTGAAACTGTGAGTTTAAGTGAAGGAGAATTACTTACTCCAGGCTACCCATTATTCAACGGGTACGAAAAAAATAGTATGTATTTTAGGTTTAGTATCCCCGAATCCCAGGTCTATGACTTTAAAGTGGGAGATGTTTTAACGGTAGTCAATCCATACACCAAAGAAGAAATATCCTCACGTCTTGTTGCGGTGAAACAGCTTGCACACTACTCAGATATTTCAAGTACAGCACCAATGTATCAACTATCGGAGCCGGTATATGAATTAAAACTGGTTCCTGAAAGTACTGCGGCCGCAAACTATTTTATGAACAGCACCATCATATTAAAACACTAAAATGAAGGATTTTAAGAGATTGCTAAAAATAGAATTCCGGCGCATATTTTCAAACAAAGTGCTTCTTGCCATCTTTTTTGGGGCTCCTGTGCTGTACGGATTTTTACTCGGTTATGTTTATAGCCAGGCTAAAGTGATCAACCTTCCCATTATCATAGTAGATGAAGATCATTCCCCGGTTAGCGATAGGCTCATAGATGCCTTTGAAGATAATGAGGCCATAAAGGTGAGCGATGTAAGATATACCCCCGGAAAGATTCAAAGTGAAATGCCTTTAAATGAATATATTGCTGTAGTGAATATCCCAAAAGGCTTTGAAGCTGCAATCCTGCAAAAAAGGCATCCTGAAGTTAGGGTAGATCTCAATATGGTGAATATTCTTAATGCCAATACCGCAAGTAAGAATATTCAGGCGGTTCTAATGACCATGAATGCGGGTGTAGAGATTGAGGGTTTGAAAAAACTGGGAATGCCACCCGCTCAGGCTCTTGAAGCTTATGAGAGCTTCAGCATCAACTTTAATAAGATGTACAATGCTACCGGGAATTATCTCACTTTTATGCTCCCGGGACTATTGGCGGCCATTATGCAGCAAGTAATATTTTTAGCTTTAGCCCTGGTTTTTGCGAGAGATTTTGAAGATGGATATTTTCGTGAACTTGCCGGCAGGCATAAATGGGCATTTTATCATATTGTTCTAAAGGCTGTTCCTTTCCTGATCCTGATTCCTTTTATGTGGGCTGTAGTTAGTCAATTTCTGCCTTACTTCAGGATAGAGGCGGAGATCTTCAGTATCCCCATGCTAATCTTAACCACTTTATTGACCCTGGCTTCAATGGGAATTGGAATGTTGTTCTCAATTGTATTTCCTAACCAGTTGAAGGCTACAGAACTTCTTATGGTGATCTCTACACCTGCATTTATTTTAAGCGGCTTTACCTGGCCTTCTTTGGCAATGCCCCCTGCAATAACTGCTTTTGCTGAAATTATTCCCGTTACTCATTTTTTGAATGGATTCCGGAAGGTGGCTTTCTACGGCGGCGGAATATCCTCCATCTCCCATGAAATCTTTATGTTGCTCCTGATCTTTACAGGAAGCCTGTTTACAATGCTTGTTCTTTTACAGCTGAAGATTAAAAAAAGCAGGAAGAATACTTTCGTTACCTCTGAAGAA
This sequence comes from Salinimicrobium sp. WS361, assembly GCF_050750585.1. Lineage (NCBI taxonomy): Bacteria > Pseudomonadati > Bacteroidota > Flavobacteriia > Flavobacteriales > Flavobacteriaceae > Salinimicrobium > Salinimicrobium sp. WS361. The sequence continues at coordinate 61,412 of NZ_JBOJLM010000017.1, read as the reverse complement.
AATATTCCCGGCGAGAATTAAATTATTTGTAATAAAAGATTCCTGCATGCCGGAAGTATTAATTCTACTGCAGGTGTTTATTTGCGTGATCTCTTCCAGGGTATAACAGCAAACAGAAAAATAAACAATGCAAGGAACAGGGAGACCCTGGCGATGTAGTCTCCAAAGCGGCTGTAAAAGGTGAGCCGGTCGTTGAGAGTTACTTCCCCGCGAAGAGCTCCCTGTTCTTCATATCCTAAGGTTGAAGTGATTTCGCCTTTTTCGTTGATAAAAGCTGAAATTCCCGTGTTGGCACTTCTGGCAATGGCTCTCCTGTTTTCAATAGCTCGCAACCGGGCATAACTAAGGTGTTGTTTGTGTCCCTGGGTGTTGCCCCACCATGCATCATTAGTGATAATAGCTAAAAAGTCGGCCCCTTCTCTAACGTAGCCGGTCACAAAATCTCCATAAACTGACTCATAGCAAATTATTGGCCCCACTTCTTCAGAAGTAGGGATTTCAAAAGTGGCCCTTTTCTCCTGCGTGGTTTTCATAGCGACTGTACCACCCAGGTCTATCATAACATTTCCAAGGAGAGGCCTTAAAACCTCCTGATATGGGAAATTCTCTACGCCAACCACAAGTTTCGATTTGTGATAAAAATGCACTGAATCATTCGCAGAGATCATAAAAGCTGAATTATAATCGTCATACCAGTCATTTGGTCCTAACTGGTTGGTTTGCTCCCGTACCCTTCCCGGATCATTGAACCTCTCGTACATGGAAATACCACTCAAAAATGACATTTTTGGATGCTCATTTACAAACCGGCTTGTAAAGAAATTGGCTTCAGAATCTTCAAAGCGGCTCAAAACCGTTCCGTAGGCGAAAACAGTTTCAGGTGCTATGACTATTTTTGTTTCGGGAGTGACTGCCTCTTCAGCAAGATCGGTAAGTAACTGCCCTATGCGGACATCTGAAGTAAAATATTTCTCTGTATAAGGGTTGATGTTGGGTTGTAAAACAACAGCTTCAATAGTTTCTTCACTCTCTTCATAATTCCATAAGATCACATACGAGATCAAAATAGGAAGAAGAATAAGGAGTCCGTTTTTGAACAGTCCGCGATAAAGGATTTCTTTTGCTTTGTGCTCTTTGTAAAGCAGCAACATCTTCAGGAGTGCGATATTTGTGAGCCACACCCATAGTGTTCCTCCAAAAGTTCCTGTAAATTCATACCACTGTATCCAGTGAGGAAATTCAGAAAAAGCATTACCAAGATTGAGCCATGGCCATGAAAATTCCCAGTTGAGGTGCAGGTACTCAAAACATATCCAGATACTTATAAGAAAAGAAGAAGAAGCCTTGAAATTTACCCTTTTTGCCACTATATGGAACAGTAGGAACACCAGCGACATGAGTAGGGAGTTTACCGTGATGGCAAAAATGCCTCCAAAAGGAGTGGAAAAGTAGAGCCAGTAGGTAGTAACTAAATTCCAGATAATGAAGCTCAGGTAGGAAAGGCCAAAGATCTTCCATTTCCTGTTATGTGCCTGCTTGATCCTGATGCTGTGTTCTGCGTAAAGCAAAGGCACGAAAGCAAAGAACAACAGCAGGGGGAAACCATAAGTAGGCCAGGCTAAGGCCAGTAAAATTCCGGAAAGTAAAGCGTACAGGAAGTTTTTCATATCTTGGTGTAGAAGACAAATTTAAACAATTAGCAATTACCAGTAAACCATGAAAAGCTGCAGAGTGGATGGAAATACTGGGGCAGTGAATTTGTTAAATTGGAACACAACCGGCAGCCCATAAAGGGCAACAGGATTTTTACTATTTTTACAGAAAACAAGCCCTATGAGCATAACCAGACATATTCCTAACGCCATAACATTGGTCAATCTTTTTAGTGGCAGCATTGCGGCAATATTTGCTGTACAGGGAGACCTGGTGATGGCTGCGATCTTTGTGGCCCTGGGTATCTTTTTTGATTTTTTTGACGGACTTGCTGCACGACTCCTCAATGTGAAATCGGAACTGGGATTACAACTCGATTCCCTTGCCGATATGGTTACCAGCGGATTGGTGCCGGGGATTGTAATGTTTCAGTTGTTTAGACAGGCCCTGCCCGGAGCAGCGGCGCAATCTACCGACTGGACAGCGGGGCACGACCTGATGGAATGGAATTTTCCGGCTCTCGCTCTGCTAGGGTTGCTTGTTACCCTCGCGTCTGGCTATAGATTGGCAAAGTTCAATATTGACGAGCGGCAAACCGATTCCTTTATTGGCCTTCCCACACCGGCAAATGCCTTACTGATATTGAGTCTGCCGCTGATCCTTATTTTTCAGCCACAGCCATTTTTGGTAGATATAATTTTAAATCCCTGGTTTCTTGCTATTTTGACCTTGTTCAGCTGTTTTATGCTGAATGCCGAGGTTCCTTTATTTGCCTTAAAATTCAGTAGCTGGGGCTTTGCCGAAAATAAAATCCGTTACCTGTTCCTTATCTTTTGTGTAGTCCTGCTGATACTTCTTCAATTCGCGGCTATCCCGGTGATAATTTTGAGTTATGTGGTGATCTCAATGATCACTAATAAAAATGATGATGAGAGGCTGGTGGAGAGAACTTAGGTTGTGGTGTAGACTGTAGACTGTAGTCTGTAGTCTGTAGTGGAGCATATGTCAATTAGCAGAATTTTCACGAAGGGAAGAAGGACAAATATTTTTCAGAAATTTATTCTGCTTTGGAATAAACCCACCTTTCGTCCCTACGGGACATTTTATTCATGGGAGAACCTTTTACCTATAGTTGGTCCCTACGGGACCTGGATTTATCTTACGAGTAGAAGTAAAGGTTCCGTAGGAACGCTATATAGGTAGCTCCAAATATCCATTATGAAATTCACGTCCTGTAGGGACGGCATATGAGGTGATGCCTGGAGGTTAATTTTGATTACCAATATTTTTTAAGGCATATAATAAACCCACCTTTCGTCCCTACGGGACATTTTATTCATGGGAGAGCTTTTTTACCTATAGTTGGTCCCTACGGGACCTGGATTTATCTTACGAGTAGAAGTAAAGGTCCCGTAGGGACGCTATATTGGTAGCTTCAAATATCCATTATGAAATTCACGTCCTGTAGGGACGGCATATGAGGGATGCCTGGAGGTTAATTTTAATTACCGATATTGTTTAAGGCATATAATAAACCCACCTTTCGTCCCTACGGGACATTTTATTCATAGGAGAACCTTTTACCTATAGTTGGTCCCTACGGGACCTGGATTTATTGGTCTCAGGTTAGGGTCTTAAACCCTGCAATTTTATTGCAGAACTTTAGTAGTGCGAAAAAATCTATAATTTCGTAAAATGAGTAGCACTCAGAGAAAAGGATCTCATACAGTGAGCAGATTAACCTGTCATCTTGTTTGGGTTACAAAGTACAGATATAAGGTTTTGCAAGGCGATATTCAAAAGCGTTGTAGGGAGCTTCTGATTCAAATATGTGAAGCTGAAGGAATAGAGATTCTTAAAGGAGTGGTCAGTTCTGATCATGTTCATATGCACGTAGAATATGCTCCCAAGACAAATGTTAGTTACATAGTAAAACAATTGAAAGGCAGATCTTCGCGCAAGCTGCAACAAGAATTTCCACAGCTAAAAGAGCGATATTGGGGGCAACACTTTTGAGCAAGCGGATATGGAGTTTGGAGCACGGGCAATGTCACAGATAAGATGGTCAATGACTATTTGGAACACCATCGCCGAGACAGTTCTGATAATTCCAATTTCATATTGGAATAAACTTGGGGACTTTCAGTCCCCAGTTAGAAAAACCTCTGCACTTTCAGTGCAGAGTGGTTTAGTTTACGAGAAGAAGTAAAAGTCCCGTAGGGACGCTCTATAGGTAGCTCCAAATATCATTATGAAATTCACGTCCTGTTGGGACGGCATATGAGATAATGCCTGGAGGGGAGTTTTGATTACAGATATTTTTTAAGGTATATAGTAAACCCACCTTTCGTCCCTACGGGACATTTATTCGTGGGAGAACCTTTTTACCTATAGTTGGTCCCTACGGGACCTGGATTTAACTATAAATATCAGAATATTTTCTCTCCAAAATGCCTTTTTAGACACCTTTAGAGAGTGTAAATAGAGGGAAAAGCTGGCGCGGATTAATAATCCGTGCCGGGGAATGCTGATTAGAAAACCTCAAAATATTTCCTCTTCAAAATGTCATTTTAGACCCTTCATTAAAGAAAGTGCATAGAGGGAAAAGTTAGCGCAGATTTCGAACCTCTGATTCTTGAATGTAAAATTTTGAATTGAAAGCTGGCGCGGATTAATAATCCGTGCCGGGGAATGCTGATTAAAACCATCAAAATATTTCCTCTTTAAAATGCCATTTTAGACACTTCATTAGAGAAAGTGCATAGAGAGAAAAGCTTGCGCAGATTTCGAACTTCTGATTCTTGAATCTAAAATTATGAATTGAAAGCTGGCGCGGATTTATAATCCGTGCCGGGTTATTTTGAATAAAAAACCATCAGAATATTTCCCCTCCAAAATGCCCTTTTTGACACCTGATTATAATTTAGAGATAGGAAGAATTAAATGGAGAATCGGTTATAATCGTAAATGCAGCTGGCGCGGATTTGCAATCCGTGCCGATTACAATTAACCTCAACTTTAAATAATTGACGATTACTGAAAAATTTTCTTTTTCCGGAGTTCGAAGTTCTGTCCCAGGTATACCTTGCGCACCATTTCATCTTCGGCAAGTTCTTCGGGTATTCCTGCTTTAAGGATACGTCCTTCAAACATAAGATAGGTACGATCTGTAATCGCCAGGGTTTCCTGCACGTTATGGTCGGTAATAAGAATGCCTATATTTTTATTTTTCAGTTGGGCTACAATGCGCTGAATGTCTTCCACAGCCACTGGATCTACTCCGGCAAATGGTTCATCCAGTAGAATAAAGTTGGGATCTGTGGCCAGGGCGCGGGCTATTTCGGTACGCCGTCTTTCTCCTCCACTCAATAAATCTCCGCGGCTCTTGCGGATATGTCCTAACCCAAACTCCTCGATCAAAGACTCCATCTTCATTTGCCGCTCCTTTTTAGAAAGATCGGTAAGCTCAAGAACACTCATAATATTGTCTTCAATACTCAGCTTGCGAAATACCGAGGCTTCTTGTGCCAAATAACCAATCCCGTATTGTGCCCGTTTATACATGGGGAATTTGGTGATGTTCTCCCGGTCCAGAAAGATCCTTCCGCCATTTGGCTTTATCAATCCCACGATCATATAGAAAGAAGTAGTTTTACCGGCTCCATTTGGGCCCAAAAGCCCAACAATCTCCCCCTGGTTTACTTCCAGGGAAATTCCTTTCACAACTTCACGACCTTTGTAGGATTTGACAAGACTTTCGGCGTATAACTTCATTCTTTAGATATGAGATGTTAGATATGAGATTTTAGACTTGAGTATTAGACCTTCAAATATCATGCTAATATATAAATATAAGAAAAAGTGGGCCGTGGTTAGTTCTCAGAGTCACTAAGGGGGAGATAATAGTATTCAAAACTTAAATGTAGCAGCTTTGCAATAGCATATTTTAAATATTATTCCTTTCCTCTTCCTTTGTTCTTTTTCAGAAATTACTTCGCCGTCGGGATTCTGGGAATTCTAAACCTTGAATCTTAAACTTTGAACTTTAAATTAGCTCTGGGCTTCTAACTCCTCCCAAAATTCATACGCTCTTCTTAAGTGTGGGATCACGATGGTTCCTCCCACAAGGGTGGCGATACTAAGGGCTTCCATTACTTCTTCTTTTGACAAACCTTCTTTATAGCTGGTTTCAAGGTGGTATTTGATACAATCATCACAGCGTAAAACGGCCGATGCTACCAAACCCAGCAGTTCTTTAGTCTTCACATCGAGAGCACCCGGGGCATATGCGTTGGTGTCAAGATTAAAAATACGCTTGATTACTTTATTGTTGTCGCCAAGAATTTTGTCATTCATCTTTTGGCGATATTCATTGAATTCTTCTACCTGATTTTTCATGGCTGTTGTTTTTTTAGTTTTCGTGCTTCATTTCGGGTTACAATCCGGGAAATAAAAATACTTACTTCATACAGTACCAACACCGGAATTGCAACAATGATCTGACTCAAAATATCTGGCGGGGTAATTATTGCTGAAAGGATCAACACAATTACCAGTGCAAACTTGCGATACTTTCGAAGAAATTGGGGAGTAACCAATCCTATTTTTGTGAGGAAGTAGATGATTATGGGTAGTTCAAAAATGATCCCACAGGCAACCACCGAAGAGCGTACCAGGCTTATGTAACTTCCAATGTCAAACTCATTGAGTACTACCTCACTTACCTGGTATTTTCCGAGGAAATTGATGGAAAGCGGCGTAACAAGATAATAGCCAAAAAGCACTCCCATAAAGAACAATACCGAAGAGATGAAAATAAAGCCTCTTGCTGTATTTCTTTCATTGGCATACATGGCTGGAGAGATAAATTTCCAGAACTCATATATAATGTATGGAAAAGCGATAATAAATCCCGCAGTGATCGAGGTCCATACGTGGGCAGAGAACTGTCCGCCCATGGTTCTCGATTGTATGGTGAAGGGCATATCTTCAAAACAAAATCCGCCTTCGAGTCCTACAAACGTAGAGAGGCGACAAAGAATGTCATAAGTAAGGAAATCGGCACTAGTAGGGCCAAAGAGTAAGGTGTCAAAAATGAATCCTTTGGCCAGGAAAGCTGCCGTGCCCGCAATTACCACTGCCAAAGACGCCCTGATGAGGTGCCAGCGCAGGTCCTCCAGGTGATCCAAAAATGACATTTCATCGGCAGGTTTTTTTACTTTTGCCATTCTAAATAATTCCTTCCCTTATTAAGTTGTGCAAGTGCACTACCCCGTAATATTTTCCGTCTTTTACAGCCAGGAGCTGGGATATTTTGTTGTCTTCGAGCACGTCTAGCGCATCTACAGCCATAGAATCACTCTCGATGGTCTTTGGATTGGCGCTCATAATGTCTCCTGCGGTTAGTTTAGAGATGTCTGTACTCTTTTGAAGCATACGTCTTATGTCACCGTCAGTTACTATTCCGGTAATTTTGTCATCCTGAAGAACAGCAGTGACACCAAGCATTTTTTCAGAAATTTCAATGATCACCTGTGGCACGGGCGTGTTGGGAGTAACTGCGGGCTTTTGATTCTGATCGGCAATATCGCTCACCCTTAGGTAAAGTCGTTTTCCTAAAGAACCTCCCGGGTGGTATTTTGCGAAATCCTGACTTGAGAACCCTCTGAGGTTCAGCAGGCAAACGGCAAGAGCATCGCCAATTACAAGCTGAGCAGTGGTGCTGGTAGTAGGTGCAAGATTGTTGGGGCAGGCTTCCTTTTCAACAAAAGAATTGAGAATATAGTCTGCTTGTTTTCCCAAAAATGAGTCGATACTCCCTGTTATTGCTATCAGGGGGTTTCCAAAGTTTTTTATGAGCGGGACGAGTACTTTTATTTCGGGAGTGTTTCCACTTTTTGAGATGCAAATAACCACATCGTCCTGAAGTATAGACCCTAAATCGCCGTGAATGGCATCGGCAGCATGCATAAAAACTGCCGGCGTGCCAGTAGAATTTAAGGTAGCAACGATCTTTGTGGCAATAGCGGCACTTTTTCCTATTCCGGTAATTACTACCCTTCCTTTTGATTTATATACTGCCTGCACAGCTTTAGCAAAATTTTGGTCTAATAATTGCTCTAAATTTGCTATAGCTTTGGCTTCAGTTAAAATGGTTTCTCTGGCAACAGAGAGTATTTTTTCTTGAGGTGTCAAATTTGTAGAGTTAGAAATTGTATGGAGTAAAGAAAAACGTATCTTTATTTGATGCAAATGTATGTAAAATTGTAACACAATTGAATGACTTCGCAGGAAATCAATTTACACGAACAACTTAAGAAATACTTTGGTTTTAGCCAGTTTAAGGGCCTCCAGGAGGAGGTTATAAAAAGTATAGTCCATGACCATAACACCTTTGTGGTGATGCCTACCGGAGGTGGTAAATCTTTATGTTACCAGTTGCCGGCACTTATAAAGGAAGGTACTGCAATTGTCGTTTCTCCCCTTATCGCTTTGATGAAGAACCAGGTAGATGCCATTCGCGGAATTTCTTCGGAAAATGGAATTGCCCACGTTCTAAACTCGAGCCTTAACAAAACCGAAGTTAAGCAGGTGAAAGAGGATATCACTAACGGTGTGACTAAATTACTTTATGTAGCACCCGAATCTCTCACCAAAGAAGAAAATGTCGAATTTCTACGCAGCGTACAAATCTCATTTTTGGCCATTGATGAAGCGCATTGTATTAGTGAGTGGGGTCATGATTTTAGACCCGAGTATAGAAATTTAAGACATATTGTAAAGCGAATTGGAGACGATATTCCTATTATAGGTCTAACGGCTACAGCTACGCCTAAGGTGCAGGAAGATATTCTAAAGAACCTTGCCATTACAGATGCCAATACTTTTAAGGCTTCATTTAATCGTCCTAATCTTTATTACGAGATACGCCCTAAAACAAAGAATGTAGATGCCGATATCATCAGGTTCATAAAACAGAACCAGGGAAAATCGGGGATCATTTACTGTCTTAGCCGTAAGCGGGTAGAAGAACTGGCACAAACCCTGCAGGTGAACGGCATATCGGCTGTTCCATACCATGCAGGTCTCGATGCCAAAACCCGGTCAAGGCACCAGGATATGTTCTTAATGGAAGAAGTTGATGTGGTGGTGGCTACCATTGCCTTCGGAATGGGGATTGACAAGCCCGATGTTCGTTTCGTTATCCACCATGACATACCCAAGAGTATAGAAAGTTACTATCAGGAAACTGGTCGTGCCGGAAGAGATGGAGGAGAAGGTCACTGCCTTGCTTTCTACTCCTATAAAGATATTGAGAAGCTGGAGAAATTTATGAGCGGGAAACCGGTTGCCGAGCAGGAGATAGGACAGGCCCTTTTACAGGAAGTTGTCGCTTTTGCCGAAACCTCTGTTTCCAGAAGAAAATTTATCCTCCACTACTTTGGAGAAGATTTTGATGAAAAGACCGGCGAGGGAGCCGATATGGATGACAACGTTCGCAATCCCAAAAAGCAGCATGAAGCAAAGAATGAAGTAGAACTTCTTTTGCGTACGGTGAAGGAGACAAAACAGCTGTACAAATCTAAAGAGGTTGTAAATACCCTGGTGGGAAAATCTAATGCGGTTATTAAGTCACATCGCACCGATGAACACGAACTCTTCGGAAAAGGTGCCGGGAAAGACGATAAATACTGGATGGCTTTATTACGACAGGTTCTTGTTGGCGGATTTCTTCGGAAGGATATCGAAACATACGGAGTAGTAAAACTGACCGAAAAAGGGGAGAAATTCCTGAAAACGCCAGATTCCTTTATGATGACCGAAGACCACATCTATGAAGTGGCCGGGAATGACGGAATAGTTTCCGCAGCAAAATCGGGCGGAGGAACAGATGAAGAACTGCTCAAAATACTTAAGGATTTAAGGAAGAAGATTGCCAAAGACCTGGGGCTGGCTACACATTTAATTTTCCAGGACCCTTCTTTGGAAGATATGGCTTTAAAATATCCGGTATCGGTTGAAGAGCTGGGTAATATACATGGAGTAGGGGAAGGGAAAAAATCCAAACCTTACAGTAAAAAGTTTGTAGACCTTATTGCCCGTTACGTTGAGGAAAACGACATTACCCGACCTGATGACCTGGTGGTAAAAACCACAGGACAAAACAGCGGATTAAAATTATACATTATTCAAAACGTAGACCGTAAGCTTCCTCTTGATGACATTGCAGCAGCAAAAGGCATGGAGATGAACGATTTCATTAAAGAAATGGAGGCAATAGTCTATAGCGGTACCAAATTGAATATCAATTACTGGATCGATGAGATCCTGGACGAAGACCAGCAGGAAGAAATGCACGAATATTTCCTCGATGCTCAAACCGATAAAATTGAAGAAGCACTTGATGAATTTGATGGAGATTACGATGAAGAAGAATTGCGTCTCTACAGGATTAAATTTATCAGCGAAGTAGCCAATTAAAGGATAAAGGTCTAAGGAATAATGAATAACAGCCGGAGCGAAAGTTTCGGCTTTTTTATTCATAGGAGGGTAAATACCCCGAGGCTTGCCTCGTTAGTAAATGTTGTAAAGTTAGAAAACGTGTTCCACTAAAATGCTCCGTGGGCTTGCCCCGGAGAAATTTACTATTGTCATTCAGAGTGCAGCTTTTGCGAAGCGAAGAATCTCAGATATTTGGAGAGGGAGATTCCTCCTATCGTCGGAATGACATTGAGTACTTTGTCATTCAGAGCGAAGCTTTTGCGGAGTGAAGAATCTTTTTCCTTAACTTCATTTCGTGAAGACCCTTGGCACCCATAACTATTTCGTTTATATTTTGACCAACAAGAATAAAACGGTGTTATATACTGGAGTTACAAATGATTTAAAAGCACGCCTTTACTTTCATGCCCATCCGGATGCCCTAAGCAAACACTTTACCACCCGGTATAGATGCTATTATCTTATTTATTTTGAACATTATCAGGATGTCAATATAGCTATTCAAAGGGAAAAGCAGATCAAAGGCTGGAGTAGGAAAAAAAAGGACTTAATGATCAATGTATTTAATCCAGATTGGAAATTTCTGAATAACGAGATTGAATAGAAAAGATTGAATAGGAGAGATTCCTCCTATCGTCGGAATGACATTGAGTACTTTGTCATTCAGAGCGAAGCTTTTGCGAAGCGAAGAATCTCTAAGGATGAGTAAAAGATTTCTCTTTCGTTGGAATGACAAGAGAAGGGCTTATGTCATTCAGAGCGTAGTTTTTGCGGAGCGAAGAATCTCAGATATTTGGAGAGGGAGATTCCTCCTATCGTCGGAATGACAAGGGAAGGGTTTCTGTCATTCAGAGCGCAGCTTTTGCGAAGCGAAGAATCTCAGATATTTGGAGAGGGAGATTCCTCCTATCGTCGGAATTACAAGGGAAGGGCTTCTGTCATTCAGAGCGTAGTTTTTGCGGAGCGAAGAATCTCAGATATTTGGAGAGGGAGATTCCTCCTATCGTCGGAATGACATTGAGTACTTTGTCATTCAGAGCGTAGCTTTTGCGAAACGAAGAATCTCAGATATTTGGAGAGGGAGATTCCTCCTATCGTCTGAATGACATTGAGTACTTTGTCATTCAGAGCGAAGCTTTTGCGGAGTGAAGAATCTCATTTAGAGATCTATTTCTCGGAAAATCAATATAATGCAAATTTTCCTTAACATTCTGCTAATTCTTCCTCTTTCGTTATACATTATTCCCTAAACCTTCATCATTGTATTATCTTTGCACTTTAACTTAAAACCAAGACATGAACGACGGATTATATGCAAAACTCCACACCACAAGAGGAGAAATAACTATAAAGCTGGAGCACGAGAAAACACCGGGAACGGTTGGGAACTTTGTAGCCCTGGCCGAGGGAAAACTTGAAAATGAAGCTAAACCACAGGGAACACCTTATTACGACGGACTCAAATTTCACCGCGTAATACCCGATTTTATGGTTCAGGGGGGTGACCCAAAAGGTACTGGATCTGGCGGACCGGGTTATCAGTTTGAAGACGAGATCCATCCCGATCTTAAACATGACCGTCCCGGAATACTTTCCATGGCCAATGCAGGTCCCGGTACTAACGGTAGTCAGTTTTTTATTACTCACGTTCCAACTCCGTGGCTTGACGGGAAGCATACTGTCTTTGGTCACGTGGTTGAGGGGCAGGATGTTGTTGATGCTATTAAACAGGGTGACACTATAGATAAGGTAGAGATCATCAGAGAAGGTGAATCGGCTGAGAATTTTAATGCAGTTGAATCTTTCCGTTTGTTCAACGGTGCAAAAGCCGAAAGAGAAGCGGCAGCTAAAAAGCAGCAGGAAGAACTAATGGGTGAGTTGGCCCAGGGATTCGAAAAAACCAGTAGCGGATTACGTTACAAGATGATTGCCACAGGTAACGGTAAACAAGCTGAAAAAGGAAAAACAGTTTCAGTTCATTATAAAGGAATGTTACCTGACGGAACAGTTTTCGATTCCTCATACAAAAGAAAACAACCTATCGAATTTCCATTAGGAAAAGGACATGTTATCGAAGGTTGGGACGAAGGAATTCAATTATTGAAAGAAGGTGACCAGGCGAGATTTGTCATCCCTTCAAACCTGGCTTACGGTTCACGTGGTGCCGGCGGAGTAATTCCACCAGATGCAACTCTTATCTTTGATGTAGAGCTTGTAAAAGTGAAGTAAATATTTAAATTTATTATAATTAAGAAACCTCAGTATCCCTATGGAAGCTGAGGTTTTTTATTTTTAGACGTTAGACGTTAGACGTTAGACGTTAGACGTTAGACGTTAGTCGTTAGTCGATAGACGTTAGCAGATTATACAATACATTATACTTACTATATACAATTTTCTTATTCCGGTTGTGGCGTCATCCTCAAATAAGGTTTCACTTCTTTAAACCCTTTAGGGAATAACTTTTCAGCTTCCTCGTTTGTTACAGACGGACTAATAACTACATCTTCACCCGACTTCCAGTTGGCCGGGGTGGCAACTTTTCTATAAGCCGTTAGCTGTAGCGAATCAATTACCCGTAGGAGCTCCTCAAAATTTCTCCCGGTGCTGGCAGGGTAAGTGATCATCAACTTTATGGTCTTGTCTGGTGCAATGACATAGACTGACCGTACGGTAAGCGTATTATCGGCATTGGGATGGATCATATCATAAAGATCGGCCACCTTCCGGTCTTCATCAGCAATAATCGGGAAGTTCACAGAGGTATTTTGGGTCTCATTGATATCCTTGATCCAATCTTTGTGAGACTCTACACCGTCTACACTAAGGGCCATCACCTTTACATTCCGCTTTTCAAATTCGTCTTTATATTTTGCGGCTGCTCCCAGTTCGGTAGTACAAACAGGCGTATAATCGGCAGGATGAGAAAATAGAATTCCCCAGCTGTCACCAAGAAAATCATAAAAGTTTATCTTTCCTTCCGAAGTTTCGGCATCGAAGTTAGGGGCTTTGTCACCAAGTCTTAATGTGCTCATTTTCAACTGTATTTAATGTGAATAAAAGAAGAGTAAAATTAAGGAATATTGATCTTCAATAATTCTATTGCCGTTAAAACTGAGTTAATCTTTTAGCTTTTAGATATCAGATCTTAGATTTGAGACTTGAGAAATTTTCTCAACAAATATTGAATATTCAATATTTCAATAATAAATAACTTTATTCTTTTGGAGCGTATTTCCATTTGATGGAGCAGCCAACACTGGGTTTCTGAGGTCCGGGTATTGGGCGGCTGCCTAAAAGCGCATCCAGAGCTTCCCGCAGTTCCCTGCCGTTTAAAGAATGTCCGTTGCCGGGTCGGGAGCTGTCCAGTTGGCCGTGATAAACCAGTTTTTGTTCCCCGTCAAAAAGGTAAAAATCGGGTGTGCATTCTGCTTTGTAATTCCGTGCTACTTTCTGTGTGCGGTCGTAAAGGTAAGGGAAAGTAAAATTGTGTTTTCGGGCGAACTGCCACATGAGATCAGGGTGATCTTCAGGATATTGTTCCACGTCGTTACTGCTTATTGCTACAAACCCGAAACCAAGAACCCGGTAATCATTCGCAACCCTCACAATTTCATCTACCACATGCTTCACGTAAGGACAGTGATTGCACAAAAACATGATCACAGTGCCTCGTTCCCCCTCCACATCGGCAAGAGAATGAAGGTTTGCCGTGACAGCATCGGGTAGTTCAAAATCTATGAGCTGTGTGCCCAGTGGTAAAATATTTGAAGCAGTTTCGGCCATTTGTTCAGGTGCATTTATCTGCTGAAAATACAAATTTTTGGCTACATATTCTTAAAATTCCTATCTTGGTTCTACTTCAACAAGATCATATGCGCACTTTAGATCAATGGTTTGCCGAATATGCCGTAAGCCACCAGAATAAGACCAATCAGCTTATCCATTACGTTTGTGTGCCTGCAATTTTCTTTTCCATCGTAGGTCTGGTCATGAGTATTCCACCGGGACCTCTTACTGGAATATTCCCCATGTATATTCCATTTTTAGAAAACTGGGCAGCGGTGATTTTGATCCTGGTCCTGGTATTCTACTTTAGATTATCACTAAGTATGGGATTTAAAGTCCTTGTCTTCGCGGCATTGTGCATAGCAGGCAACTACTACATTTCTCTTGTGGCGCCCTTATGGCTGGTCTCTTTAATAATTTTCGTAGTGGCCTGGATTGGGCAGTTCTACGGACATAAAGTAGAGGGCAAAAAACCTTCATTTATGAAAGATCTTCAGTTTTTGCTCATAGGCCCCGCATGGGTGATCAGGAAAATTTTCGGATAATTAATATTGAGTAGTAAGTATTGAGAAGTGAGAGTTAGTAGTACGAGTTTAAAAGTATTTCAAAGGTGCAGGTTTCAGGTTACATATTTTTTGTAATCAATTAGCGCTATTCTTTAGCCTCTCTTTGGAAATCTATATGGGAAAGCTAATTGACTTACACCTCTTTGTGCTATACTTTTTAAACTTTGTGTACTTAGTTTGAACTTTTTCGGCTCCTTTTTGGGCAGGGTTAAAGCGAAATGTTCTTTTCCTTTTCTGCGAAAGAGTTTGGGGATTGTTTCATAAAAAGATTTAATTCGTGAATTCGTGGCAAAAAAACTATTAGAACGCTTCTTAAAAATACTATTTTAGGGGAGTAATATTCTAAAACAGTTCAAAAGTGAATAAACACCTGTCCTGGAAAGATTTTGAAAAAGTAGAAATGCGGGTTGGAACTATTATTGAAGTTTCAGATTTTCCTAAAGCCCGAAATCCGGCGTACCAACTCAAGATCGATTTTGGACCTGAAATTGGAATCAGGAAATCTTCAGCTCAAATCACCAAACGCTATTCCAAAGAAGACCTGCAGGATAGACAGATCATTGCCGTAGTCAATTTTCCGAAGAAACAGATCGCCAACTTCATGAGTGAATGCCTGGTGCTGGGGTCTGTAGGTGCCGAAAATGACATTGTTTTGCTCCAGCCCGGAGCTAAAGTTGAAAACGGACTAAGAGTAGGCTGATTTCATTCTGGTTTTTTAACTTTGCAGCGTGAAAACCTTAGCTGTCTTCTTTTCTCTTGTAGTACTCGTTTTAAACGGCATACCGTGTTGTGCAGATGAATGCCGCGATGATATTTCTCATGAACAAGAGGAGCGTGATTCGCACAGCAATGAACTTTGTTCTCCCTTTTTAAGTTGCGGTGCCTGTAATGCAGTAGTAATACTTCAGGAAGAGCCCTCAAAAATACCTTTTTTGGAACCTATGCTGGGGAGAGAGTATATTGAGGCAGAAGAAGGATTGATCTCAGAAATCACTTTCCGCATCTGGCAGCCCCCGAAGAATAGCTGAATAACTTCTAAGGGAATTCTTCCCAAAGCTATTTCTCAATATTAAAATTTTACAATGATTCAAAAGATATTTCTGCTGTTGGGCTTCGTTTTTATTGGCCTTACAGCAAACGCACAGAACGTGCTCAAAATAAAAGTTATTGATGCCGAAACAGATCAGCCTCTATATGGCGCCAATGCTTCGATAGCTGGTACTACTATTGGTGCCACGGCAAATGAAGAAGGCGTCATCACTTTAGAGAATATCCCTAATGGTATCCAGATAATAAAAATCAGTTATGTCGGTTTTGCCACTCAGGAACTCAGTTTGGAATTTCCTCTTGCTGAAGAAAAATTTATTAGCATCGAACTTGCTCCTGAAGGCGAACACATGGAAGAGGTGATCATCTCTGCCACGCGATCCCGCCGCACCATTGCCGATCTTCCAACTCGTGTGGAGGTGATCTCGGGAGAGGAACTCGGCGAAAAAGGAAATATGAAACCGGGGGATATTAGAATGCTGCTGAATGAAACCACCGGGATACAAACGCAGCAAACATCGGCTACTTCGTATAATTCCAGTATTCGCATTCAGGGTCTCGACGGAAAGTACACGCAGTTGCTAAAAGACGGCTACCCCTTATATTCCGGCTTTTCAGGCGGATTAAGTCTGCTCCAAATAGTACCGCTAGACCTTCAACAGGTGGAGGTGGTGAAAGGTGCGTCTTCCACTTTATATGGAGGGGGAGCGATTGCGGGGCTTGTAAACCTGGTGTCCAAAACTCCGGGAGAGGAGCGGGAGATCAACTTCCTGCTTAACGGGACTTCTGCCCTCGGCCTTGATGTTAGCGGATTTTATTCCGATAGCTTCGGAAAGTTTGGGACCACGCTTTTTGCCTCCTATAATTATAGCGACCCTTACGATCCTGCCGATATTGGCCTTACCGCAATTCCGGAAGTGAATCGTGTGACCATTAATCCGAAGCTGTTTTACTACCCTTCCGAAAATGCCACTTTAGAGGTGGGAGTGAACACAGTTATTGAGGAAAGAACAGGTGGGAATATGGCATTTTTGGAAGGTGACGATGTTGCAGATCCTTATTTTGAAAGGAACAACACCGAAAGGGTCACCACCCGTGCCGGCTATACGCAGCTATACGAGAACGGCAATTCGCTGATGATAAAAAACAGCTTCAGCTTTTTTGAGCGGAAGATAGAAATACCCGATTTTACTTTTTCGGGAGACCAGCTGGCTTCCTTCAGTGAGATCTCTTATAACTTTGGAGATATGGACCTGGAGTGGGTAGCAGGATTGAACATAGTTTCAGACAAATTTGTTCAGGACCCTACTGCAACTTCCGAAGTTGTAGATTACAATCACATCACGTACGGCGCCTTCCTTCAGAACAACTGGCGCATTTCTCCAATGTTTAGCCTGGAGAGTGGTTTGCGTACCGACTATCAGAACGAGTACGGCTGGTTTGTGCTGCCACGACTTTCGGCCCTCATCGAATTTTCGGATGCCTGGACCATGAGGCTGGGCGGCGGACTCGGTTATAAAACTCCGACCATCTTTACTGAAGATGCTGAAAGAATTCAGTTTCGAAATGTAAGGCCCATAAATGTTTCTGAAACTGAAGCCGAACGTTCCATTGGGGCAAATTTTGATATCAACTATCGCACAAAGCTATTTGAAGCAATAGATTTCAGCCTTAACACGCTGTTCTTCTATACTCGCGTTAATGATCCTATTATGCTGACAGCTGCATTTTCTAACGGAATTAATCAGCATTATGTTTATACACAGCCTGATGGTTACCTCGACACCCAGGGAATGGAAGCGAATTTTAGATTCAAATATGGGAATTTTAAGCTATTCACAGGTTACACCCTCGCCGATGTGAATGAGCATTATTTTGGAGAGACCTATGAGGCGCCACTCGTTGCGCAACACCGGCTAAACAATGTTCTTGTTTATGAAATTCATGAGAAACTGGTAATAGGTCTGGAAGGATATTACTTCGGAAGACAAAAGCTGGAAGGCGGACTGACCGGTCAGGATTACTGGATCTTCGGATTAATGACCGAAAAGAAATGGGAGAACTTCTCTCTGTTCCTCAATTTTGAAAATTTCACCGATACGAGACAAACCCGGTTTGACGACATCTACACCGGATCAATTTCCGATCCACAGTTCCGGGATATCTATGCCCCTGTAGATGGATTTGTGATCAATGGCGGGATAAAGATTAATCTGTAATTCTTTTTTAGTTGCGGGTTGCGGGTTGCGGGTTGCGGGTTGCTTGTTACCTGTTGCAGGTTGTGGGTTGCAGGTTGAATCTAGCGAGTTGCCCGTGGTGAGTTCTGGATGGGTCCCCTCCTTCGGAGGGGTGGCCGTAGGGCGGGGTGGGAGATTATGTTTAACTTTAAATGTTTTCCCGGATTAATTTCGTAATTCTCAAATCCTACATCTAACTTTACACCTATGCACCAGGAAAAATATAATAAACGACTGCATTACGCTTATATTCTGAGCATGATCACCATTGGCTATAATTTAGTCGAAGGTGGGGTGTCTACCTTTTTTGGAGCCAGTGATGAAACCCTCACACTGTTCGGATTTGGGCTTGATAGTTTTGTAGAGGTACTTTCGGGAGTTGGAATCGCCCACA
Source organism: Salinimicrobium sp. WS361 (assembly GCF_050750585.1). Classification (NCBI taxonomy): domain Bacteria; kingdom Pseudomonadati; phylum Bacteroidota; class Flavobacteriia; order Flavobacteriales; family Flavobacteriaceae; genus Salinimicrobium; species Salinimicrobium sp. WS361. The sequence continues at coordinate 43,224 of NZ_JBOJLM010000017.1, read as the reverse complement.
TGATCTACAGAATGAAAAGGAACCCTGTGACAGAACGGGACGGTTTTGAAGTGACTGCATTAAAAATTACCGGCACTGCCTTCTACATTCTTGCCGCCGGACTCGTAGTGGGCGCTGTACTGGCCGTCATCAACAAATCTGAACCCGAAACCACTCTTGCCGGGATCATTGTTGCCGTACTTTCTATACTTACCATGTATTTTTTGTACCGTGAAAAAATAAAAGTAGGAGAGGAGCTGGAGAGTCAGCCAATCATTTCAGACGCTAAATGCACAAAAACCTGTTTTTACCTTTCTTTCATCCTACTTGCCTCCAGCCTTCTTTATGAGCTGTGGCAGATTCCCTATGTCGATGCCCTGGGAAGTCTTGGTATTGCCTGGTATGCCTGGAAAGAAGGAAAGGAAGCCTTTGAAAATGCAAAATCGAAGAATTTGAGCTGTAGTAGTGATTGTTGTTAAATAAGAAGATATTAGATTTTAGACTTTGCCTAGAGTCAATGTTATTGATTCACAAGCTGGGTAAAATCCTTGTTTTTTAATTCGCTGCAAGGCAGGAAGGAGGTGGCCTTCAATAAGTTGCCTCCGGCTTTAGCCGAAAGAACCAGAAGGTAGAACACAGGGCTTTAGCCCAAAAAATGAGGGGTTCCAAAAATGGCATTTTTGGAACCCCTCATTTTTCATCTTCCCAGATCTAATATCTCAAATCTAATATCTCAAATCTAATATCTCAAATCTAATATCTCAAATCTAATATCTCAAATCTATTTCTACATTTCATCCCCAAAGAACACCGCATTCATTAACAGTTTATTGGTTCCATACCAAAAGGCCCGGAAGTTAGTGTTGTCTGTAAACAAAATGACATTTCCTCTTCCCAGTGACTTGTGTTTGAAGGGAACAGTTCCCGGTAAAAGTTCCAGGTTTTCTTCACTAATATATCCACTTAACAGGGGCTTTTCGGTGTAGATGATCGGATTTTTGTAAGAAGTGGAATCGGCTTCTACGAACAGGGTGGTGTCTCGAAAAAGTGCGATTTTATCATCTTTATAACCAAAGTTGATTGGGTGGGAGCGATCCTGTTTTGCTTCAAAAATAGCACCGCCAATACCTTGCGCGCCTCTAAAATCCTGTCGCTGCTCAAAAGTGACATTTTTGGCCTGCACTTCATTCTCTTTGAATTCCAAATCAAGGAATTCATTTTTATCCAGCCATTTTGCTGCATTTTTGTAACCTATCAAAGTCCCGCCATTACGGACCCATTCTTTCAGCTTTTCAGCATCTTTCTCGTCCAGGGCACTGCCCCAGGAGTTGGAAAGTATGATATCGGTATAGCGGCTGAGATTGGTGCGGGAGAAATTTTTAAGATCAAGTTTGGTGATCTTCATGTCATACCGCTGATCAAAAAGGTGCCATATCTCTCCTGCATCGTATGGAGTAATCCTTTCGCCCACCAAAATGGCTACCTTTTGTGGCTCAAGGGCTCTAAACTGGTTGCTTCCAAGGTTTATTCCTCCTGTGAGGCCGGTATTGGCCGCCGAAATGTCTACATGAGCATCTTTAGCTACTTTTACCAGGAAATCGTAGATCTCATCGGCATTCATCTCCTGGTTTTGAGCCGGAACCATGATGGTGCCGAAATCATAATTTTTGGTCCCCAGCTGAAAAGGCTGCATGGCCACTTTTGCGCGTAATCCTTTATTCAATATTTGATTGAGGGCTTTAGGAGCTTCATAGGTATGCCATTCCATGAGGTAGGCATACTCGCTCTTTTCGGGGAGAGTTAATCGGGGTCTTGTAAGACTGTCTATTTTTTGGCCTGCAACATTCATTTTGGCTTCATCTGTGAAGTCGAGGTTAAATGCCAGTGGGAAAGACCAGGCCGATATATCATAGAAAAGGCTATCTTCAAATGTAGTTCTTCGTTCAAACATGGCTTTTAAAAGCCTTTGCTGTTTCTGCTTTTTTGGCACCACATAACTGCTCTGGGGTTTGAAAGTGTTCCCGTCTTTGCTGAATTCTTCCTGCAGTTCATGCACTTCTACTTTGTGACGCTTCAGGATTTCGGCTAAATGATAGGCTGAAGAGGCATCTTTGCTGTTTCCGAAGACATACGCTCCTTTTTCGGCTTCCCTGCGGGCGTTCTGGTAAAAGTCGCGTTGGTAATCAAGTAGCTTTACCCGCATTTCTTTGGCAGCTTTTAATGTGGAAAGCGCAGCAGTGAACTGGTTGCGGATGGTAAAGGGAAAAGTCAGGATCCCGTTATCGGTTTCCTGCGCATGTCCGCGCGAACTTCCCTGTTCAAAAAGGATTCCGACGCTTCCCTGTATATCCGGGAAAGTAGAGCCTTTTCCGTAGTAGAAATCGTCGTAATTCTCTTCGGTATAATAAAGGGATCCAATATTATCAAGGGCTGCAGCGTGGTAGGTTCCAATTTCTTTTGTGAGTTCCTGGTTGAGGTTTGGGGTAAGGGGGTGGGTCCTGGAAGGAATTCCCGGTTGAAAGAAAAAGGAAGAATTCGATCCCATTTCGTGATGGTCTGTAAGAACGTTGGGGTACCAGTTGTGGAAGGTTTCTATTCTCGCCCTGCTTTCGGGGAGTTGCACCGGCAGCCAGTCGCGGTTCATGTCAAACCAGTAGTGGTTGGTGCGGCCGCCAGGCCAGGTTTCATCGTATTCCCTGTCTTGCGGATCGGGGTTGATGTTTGCACTTTTATTGGTGTTCACCCACGACGCAAATCTTTGCAGCCCATCGGGATTAAAAACCGGATCGAAAAGGATGACGGTATTCTTCAGTAATTCTTCAATTTCGGGGCCTTCGGCAGCGGCCAGGTAATATGCGGCCAAAATAGCGGCGTTTGCACCACTTGCTTCATTTCCGTGAATGGAAAACCCCTGATTCACGACCACGGGCATTTCAGAAGTATTAATATTTTCTGAACCAGGTTCTGTCAACGCCACATGTTGTTGACGAATTTCCTCGAGCTTGTCATGATTTTCTTCCGAAGTAATTGTAAGCAGCACCAAAGGCCTTTTTTCATAGGTGAAGCCTCTGTTTTCAATACTAATTCGGGGTGAAGTTTGTGCCAGAAAATGCATGTAGATCAAAACCTGGTCATGACTGGCATGCCACTCCCCGGGAACGAAATCGAGCACATCCTGTGGTGTGGGAATAGCGGGGTTATAAGTGACATCTTGTGGCAGGTAGTATGAGAGATCCAGTTCTTCTTGTGCAGAGAGCTGTAAATTCAATAAAAATAAAAGGGCAACAATAAAGGTTCTCATAAATGACATTTTTGACACTACAATATAAAAAAACCGCCCAGGGTTTGCCTGGACGGTTTTAAAATGCGTGTATTTTTAACTAAATATCGTCGAAACTTATATCAGTAAATGCAGCGGCAGATGGAGCAGCGGCGGTTTCAACCTTCTTTTGCTCATCTTCTTCGTATTCTTTCTTAAAGTTCTTTTGATGGCGTTCGCTAATCACTTCTTCCCCTTTTTCATCAAGAATAAAATCGGTCATCTCCTGAAGGATCTCATTAAAACCGGCGAAATCTTCTTTGTAAAGGTAGATCTTGTGCTTTTTGTAGTGGAAAGATCCGTCTTCATTGGTGAATTTTTTGCTCTCGGTAATCGTCAGGTAGTAATCGTTTGCCTTAGTCGCCCTAACATCAAAGAAATAGGTGCGTCTTCCGGCTCTCAAGACCTTGGAAAAAATCTCTTCTTTTTCAATCGTTCCATTGTCGCTCATAATCAAAATATCTTTTACGGTTTGTAAATCATAGGTTCAAAAATCTAAAAAAAATTAACATTCCGCAACAAATTTTTACATTTCTTTTTCACTCAGTTGTTTTAAATAGAGCTCGCGATAATAACCTTCAGCCTCAATGAGTTGCTGGTGAGAACCGCGTTGGGTGATCTCGCCGTCTTCGAGGATGATGATCTTATCGGCATTTTTGACCGATGAAATTCTATGGCTTACGATTATAGTGGTCTTGTTTTTACTGATTTTAAAGAGGTTATTGAGAATTTCTTCTTCTGTTTCTGTGTCTACTGCGGAAAGGGAATCGTCAAAAAGAAGGATTTTTGGATCGTGAACAATGGCCCGGGCGATAGAAACGCGCTGTTTTTGCCCGCCCGAAAGGGTGATTCCGCGTTCTCCCAATACGGTGTCGTAGCCTTTGCTGAAGCCTTCAATATTCTTGTGAACCGCGGCATTTTTAGCAGCTGCTATGATCTCTTCTTCAGTAGCATCGGCCTTACCAAATTTGATGTTGCTCCTTATCGAATCACTGAACAAAAAGGCATCCTGCGGCACATAACCAATGCTTTTTCGCAGCTCCCTGAGGTTCATGTTCTGTATGTTTTTTCCGTCTATGGTGATCTCGCCTTTCTCTACGTCATAAAGCCGACCAATAAGCTCCAGGATGGTAGATTTACCCGATCCGGTTTTTCCTATAATAGCCAGGGTCTCTCCACTTTCCACCTCAAAAGTGACATTTTTGAGGGCTGTGATGTTGGTATCTTCATAGGTGAAAGTGACATTTTTAAAGGCAATGGCACCCTGCACGTCTTCGGGTTCATGAGACGGGTTTTGTATTTGTGGTTCCTCGTTCAAGAACTCGTTGATCCTTTTTTGAGAAGCTGCGGCCTGTTGCACAATAGAGGTGACCCACCCTACTGTGGCAACGGGCCAGGTAAGCATATTCACGTAAAGCAGAAATTCTACGATCACTCCCAGCTCTTCAATTTCACCATTGATGAATTTTTTGCCACCTATATAGATCACCAGGATATTACTGGCGCCTATAAGAAGAACCATGAGGGGAAAGAAGAAGGCCTGCACTTTTACCAGGTCAATATTCTTTTCTTTATTCTCATTTGAGAGGGTGACAAATGAGCTGTTGGTTTGAGGTTCGAGTCCGTAGGATTTTATTACTGAAATTCCGCTGAAGCTTTCCTGCGTAAAGGTGTTGAGCTTTGATAAATACTGCTGTACAATGGTGCTGCGTTTGTTAATGGCAACACTTAGCTTATAGATGGCAAAAGAAAGTATGGGCAGGGGAGTGATCACGTAAAGGGTAAGCTCTGGGGCCTGCAGGAACATGTACGGGATCACCACAATAAAAAGGATCCCGGTTTGCACGCTGTACATAAATGCGGGGCCGGCATACATTCTCACCTTGGAGACGTCTTCACTTATCCTGTTCATAAGGTCTCCCGTGCGATTCTTTTTATAAAAATTGAGGGAAAGGTCCTGGTACTTTCTGTACACCTCATTCTTCAGGTCGTATTCAATATGCCTGGAAACCACAATAATGGCCTGCCTCATAAGAAAAGTGAACAGCGCTGCCATTAAGGTTGCCCCCAAAATAAGAAGAATGTTGTTCATGAGCTCGGTACGCAATACAGCTTCCGAAGTAATATCGCCATTCACATATTCTTCAATGGCAGTAGTAGATTCCCCAATAAAGCGGGGGGTGAGAATAGCAAAGACGCGCGCCAGGATGGTAATAAAGATCCCAACGATGAGTTGCCATTTGTATTTGTAAAAGTATTTATTTAAATGTTTCAGTTCTTTCATAGGGCTGCACCGGCTGAATTTTCATTTTTACATTTTTGTTGAAGAACAAGGTTGTTAAAATGAAATATTATTTATTTTTGCTGCGAAATATTTCGAATAATGAAATTCATTCTAAATTACTAAACTAATGAAAGTGGATGTTCTAAAGGCAAATGAACTTAAAAAAGCCGCTCCGGTCTTTGGGCAGCTTTCCTTTGATGACCATGAACAAGTGGTTTTTTGCAACGACAAAGATACAGGTTTAAAGGCAATAATTGGAATTCACAATACAGTTTTGGGTCCTGCCCTTGGTGGTACCCGTATGTGGAATTACAGCAGTGAATGGGAAGCTCTTAATGATGTACTTCGTCTTTCGCGAGGCATGACCTTTAAGAGTGCGGTTACCGGGTTAAACCTTGGTGGCGGTAAAGCTGTAATTATTGGAGATGCTAAAACAGAGAAAACTCCCGAGTTGATGCGGAAGTTTGGAGAGTTTGTAAATTCTTTAGGCGGAAAATACATCACTGCCGAAGATGTGGGTATGGAAACTGCCGACATGGATACCGTACGCGAGGTGACCCCTTATGTTACAGGTATTTCTGAAGCCAAAGGTGGTGCCGGTAATCCTTCTCCAGTAACAGCTTATGGCGTTTACATGGGGATGAAAGCCGCGGCAAAATTTAGATATGGAAGCGATGATTTACAGGGAAGATCTGTTCTTGTACAGGGAATAGGCCATGTAGGTGAAGCCTTGGTTGATTATCTGGCTAAAGAAGGTGCAAATGTGGTTATAAGTGATATTAATCAGAAGAAATTGACTGAAGTTCGGGACCGGTATAACGCAACTATCTATGGTGGTGATGATGTGTATGGTGCAGACGTTGATATCTACGCCCCCTGTGCCCTGGGAGCTACAATAAACGACCAGACTATTGACAGGTTCAAGGCCTCAATTATTGCAGGAGCTGCTAATAACCAATTGGCCAGTGATGTAAAGCACGGGCATATTCTTAGGGAAAAAGGGATTGTATATGCGCCCGATTTTCTTATCAACGCCGGTGGGATCATCAATGTTTATGCTGAACTGGAAGGCTACGGAAGAAAAGAGATCATGGAGAAGACGCAGAACATCTACAATACCACGCTTGAGATCCTTAATGCGGCTGAAGCTGAAGGAATGTCTACACATGAAGCTGCTCTTAAGGTGGCACAACAAAGAATCACCGACAGAAAAAATCGCAAATAAGCCACGTGATTTTTTAATTTAATAGTATTTTTGCCGGGCGAAAGGGAAAAACCTTTCGCCCTAATTTTTTAAAGTTCTTTTACAGCTATGTTGACCAGAAGACATATCAGGGTTAAAGTAATGCAGTCTCTGTACGCCTATTCCCAGAGTGAAAATGATAACCTGAAGGCAGAGGAGAAATTCCTGCTCAAGAGTATGGATGAGATGTATGATCTATATCTTTTACTGCTAGATTTAATCGTCGAAATTAAAGATCATGCCGAGGATTACCTTGAGAAATCCCAGCTAAAGCATTTACCTTCTGAAGAAGATGTAGATCCCAACCGCAAGTTCGTCAACAATGAGTTGATCGCGCAGCTTAAGCAAAACAGGTCGCTGAACATAGAACTGGAAACCCGCAAGCTCAATAACTGGAAGAATGATGACGAGTACGTAGAAATCCTGTGGGCCGAGATAAGGAACAGTGATCGCTACAGAGAGTACATGACTACCCGTACTTCAAGTTTCAGGGAAGACAAAGAATTTGTAATTGCCATTTTTAGAGAGATCATTGCTCCCAACGAAAAACTTTACGATTACCTCGAAGATAAAAAGATCACGTGGGTAGACGATTTACCACTGGTGAACACAGCCATTGTAAAAATGTTACAGAAGGCATCAGAAGGTAAAGATCAGGCGTTAACAAGACTTTTTAAGAGTTCAGATGATAAGGATTATGCCGTAGAGCTGTTCAGAAAAACTTTGCTCAATGATAACAGCCTGGCTCAGGAAATGGAGGGAAAAACTCCTAACTGGGACAAGGAAAGGATTGCCGATTTAGATACCATTCTTATCAAAATGGCGATCTGTGAATTCTTGAAATTTCCATCTATTCCCGTTAAGGTTACTATTAACGAATATTTAGAAGTTGCCAAAGAATACAGTACCCCTAAAAGCAGTATTTTTATTAACGGGGTGCTTGACAAACTCTCCAAAGAGTACAGTGAGAACAACAAGCTTAATAAAATGGGGAGAGGCCTTATGTAGTCTTTCAAATTTTCTTAATTTTATCCACTTTAACCATAAATTGTAAATCATGAAAAAAGGAATTTTATTACTGGCATTGATTGCTGCGTTTAATTTTACTTCCTGTAAAGACAATGCAGCCGAAAAGGTACAGGCAGAGAACGTAGAAGAAGCAGCACTACGTGATTCACAGGATGTAGTCTATCCTCAACTTAGTTTCGAAAATACAGAACACGATTTTGGAACTATTGCACAGGGTACCAATGTTGAGCATACCTTTACATTTACCAACACAGGAAAAGCTCCTCTTGTTATCACTAATGCTTCCAGCTCTTGTGGATGTACAGTGCCTACCTGGACAAAAGAACCTATTGCTCCGGGAGAAACAGGAGAAATGGTAGTGAAGTTCAACGGTAGCGGACAAAACCAGGTTACCAAAACAGTAAATATTACAGCTAATACCGAAACCGGGAAAGAGCAAATTAAAATTAAAGCTTTTGTAGAGCCTAAGGCCCAGTCTTAAGCATAAATAAGAGCAACAATACTACCCTATGGATCAATTAGCCCAGTTTGCCCCAATTATTTTAATGTTTATCGTGGTGTATTTTTTTATGATACGCCCTCAAATGAACCGTGCCAAGAAAGAAAAACAATTCTCCTCCGAAATTAAAAGAGGGGACAGGATTGTTACCAAAAGCGGAATGCACGGTAAAATAGTTGATTTTAGCGATAAACTCAATGCAGTAATTATAGAAACCGGAGCCGGAAAAATCACTTTTGACAGATCTTCCATTTCAATGGAAATGAGCCAGAAGTTAAACGAACCGGTGAAGGAAACAAAATAGTTCCTTTAAGGAATTAAATAAAAAGGTCCTGCACAGCTGTGCAGGACCTTTTTTGTTACAATAAACTCATCAATTTATTCCTGTTCTTCGTCCATAAGATGGCTGGGCTCGAAGAGTTTGCGCAAGAGAACGCGTGAAGCCAGGGTGGAGAAAAGAACTGTGTTGTAGTTTATCCCGGATAGATCTCACCTTCCAAAAATGCCATTCTCACGGGTTATTTTGGGTATGGATGTCGGGTAACATTTTCAGGATAAACAGGAGCCTTCAGGAGGTGCTGAAGATAAACTAATCCGAAAGTGGCAGGAACAAAAAAGGCTGTCTTAAGAACTACGCAACGTTATTGTGAATAAGATTCAGCTTAACGAAGAATAGTGTCTTAAGACAGCCTTATATATTAATTATCGCGAGTACTATGCCTGCGAGGCCGTGTCTTCACTGGCAGCTTTTTCCTGTGCTTTACGTTCTTCCAGGAATTCCTCCAGACTCTTTCCGTAGAGAGATTCTTTTACTTCAGGAGTAAGGGATTTGTAAATAGTGTCCAGGTATTTTATGTTGGCGTCATAGACTTCAGAAATAGCAAGATAAGGTGCTATTTCAAGGTCTTTATTGTTTAGGGCAAAGTTCACGGTAAAAAGATATCTCCTTCTTAGCAGCTTATCATATTCAGCGTTGGCCGAGTCGAGTGACTGGGCGTTCTCTTCCTGTTGGGCTTTTATACTTTGCTGGACAAGTTCAAGGTTGCGCGTGTTGAACCTGTTCATCATAGATTGGTACTCCATAAGTTTCTTTTGATTCTCAGATCCTTCCACTATGGCATCCTTTTCAAACTTCTTAAGAGTAGTATTGATGATCATTTCTCCCGGTTCAGCAAAAAACATCACCCGGTCATCATAAATATTGTTGTCTTTTTTATTGAGGTACAGGTACAGGATTTGCGGACTCTCAATAGAGGCTTCAAAAGAGAAGGTCTCATTTCCCTTTACGACTACAGAGTCAATGCTTACAAGACTGGTGTCTTCAACTTTTTGTAGATAGAGGGTTCCTTTCTTAAGTCCCTGGACTTTTCCTGTAATCTTAAGGTTGTTTTCTTCAGAAGAACAGGCCGCCAATAGAAGGGTGGCGAGCACTAATAATGCCGTTTTTTTCATTTAAATTATGTGTAAAAAAGTGTGCGTAAATATCCTAAAAAAATCTCTTTAATCTTAGCTTCCGGCAGCAATCTGCATTAAAATTGTACTCAAAATAGCGCCGTAAGTTCCCACAACATATCCAAATACGGCCAGCAATACACCAACAGTGGCCAGTGAAGGGTGAAAGGCTGCAGCAACAACCGGTGCAGATGCTGCCCCGCCCACGTTTGCCTGGCTTCCCACAGCGAGGAAGAAGTAGGGAGCTTTAATGAGTTTGGCCACAAGAATAAGTAAACCGGCATGAATTCCCATCCAGATAAGTCCTATCCCAATAAGTCCCGGGTTATCAAAGACCATGGTGAGGTCCATTTTCATACCAATGGTAGCCACGAGAAAATATATAAAAACACTTCCCAGCTTACTGGCCCCGGCACCTTCATATTCTTTCGCCCTTGTAAAAGAAAGAAAGATTCCTACTACAGTTGCAATAGAGATCATCCAGAAAAAGGAAGATGCAAAAGAAGATAATGCCGATTTATTATCCCGGAAAGCTTCAAAATTAGAAGAAAGAAAAGCCGAAATACCATCGGCACTCCAGTGAGCAAAGCCAACTGCACCAAATGCGAGGGCGAGCATGATCATAAGATCTGCGAGTGATGGATTGCGGGTAACACTGTCGGCATAAGCGGTGACTTTTTTCTTCAGGCCTTCTATAGCCGAATTGTCTGCGCGAAGCCATTCGTCAATCCTGTCACTTTTGCCAATTCCCATGAGGAGAATCGCCATCCATAGATTGGCTACCACAATGTCCACAAGCACCATTCCGCCATAAAGATCGGGGTTGTACTCAAAGATCTCGAGCATGGCAGCCTGGTTGGCACCACCACCAATCCAGCTTCCTGCAAGGGTTGAGAGTCCTCTCCAAACTGCATCGGGGCCCACACCTCCCACAGTTTCGGGCGAGAAGGTAGAGATGATAAGAATAGCAATAGGTCCGCCAATAATGATCCCAATGGTTCCTGTGAAAAACATGATGAGTGCTTTTGGCCCCAGGTTGAATATGGCTTTAAGATCTATACTCAAGGTCATTAATACCAGGGAAGCCGGTAGCAAATAGCGACTGGCTACAAAGTACAGGTTTGAAGTCTCGTCAGAAATTATGTTCAGCGAGTTTAGGATTGCCGGAATGAGGTAACACATCAACAACGCCGGTACTACTTTGTAGAATTTATACCAGAAACCTTCTTTTTTGGAAGAAGTGAAGAATACGAAACCAAGGGCCAGCATTAGTAGTCCTAACACAATAGCATCATTGGTAAAAAGGGGAAGATTGTCCATAAATTGCCTTTAAAAAGCGGCAAAATACGACATTTAGAAGTGTCTTAAAAATTAGTTAAGCTTAAAGAGCTGTTGTAAACTTTTGGCTACCCCATCTTCAGTATTGTGGTGAGTTACCTGCCTGGCAATTTTTAAAATTTCGGGCCTTGCATTTCCTACTGCAATTCCCATTCCTGCAGCTTCAAGCATGTCAAAATCATTATAATTATCACCAAAAGCGATGGTTTCTTCCATTTCGTAATTAAAATGATGCTTCAGCAGATATTTTACAGCCGTAAGTTTAGAAACTTCCTTGTTTGTCACTTCCAGATAAGTGTCTTTAGAACGGTACAGGTGTAATTGATCCTGATACCTCTCAAAAAGGTGTTTTTCAACAGCATTTATTTTTTCTGCTGTGCCCATACACATAATTTTATGAGCCCCTGTTTCGCCGGGTTTCCAATCTTGAAGCACCTCGTGTGTGGGTTTAACCTGCGGAGTTACGCGGGTATTGTTTTCTTCTCTTTTGGCCCATTCATCCATTTGCGGTACATACCAGTCTTTGTCATTGTAGAGGCTGAGATGACAATTTAAACTGCTGTTGAAGTGATGCAGGTCATTTATAATGCTCCACGGAATTTCTTTAGACTGCACAGGTTGCCCTTCTATATACATCAAAGCTCCGTTATAGCAAATAAGCGGTTGGTGAGAAATATTTAGCTCTTCCTGAAGGTGTGTCATTGCCTGGGGCATTCTGGAAGAAATAAGCACTACGGGCAGCTCTTTAGGGAGTTGACCAAAGACTTTTAAGGTGAGCTGTGATAGTTGCCGGTCTTTATTTAGAAGCGTACCGTCAATATCTGAAAATATAATTTTATACTTCATTTTGTAGATTGAAAGAGGGGCATAAAGCCAAAGGTGTACCTTCGGTAAAGGTAGCATTTCGGGCTTTTCTTTACAAGCCTGTTCAAAAATGGCAAATCGAGGCAGGATTTTTGAAGATGCTCCAAATAATGCTTGCCTTTTTCTATATTTACGCACCCAAAAATTCAACTTTATATGAAAATTTATTTACTTGTTACAGCCTTTCTTTTTACCAGCTTTACTTTTGCGTCAGATAGTGATTGGGGCAGAACGGGGCACAGAGCTACGGGTGAAGTAGCCGAACAACATTTATCCAAAAAAGCGAAGGCTAAGGTGCGGGAGCTCCTTGATGGTATGAACCTGGCTTTTGTATCTACTTTTGGTGATGATATTAAGAGTGATCCGGCTTACCGCAAATACAGTCCGTGGCATTATGTAAATCTTGAACCCGGTGAGACAGCATATTCTGAAGAAAAAGCGAATCCTGATGGTGACCTGGTACATGGAATAAATACTGCTATTTCAGTTTTAAAAGATAAGAATGCCTCTAAGGAAGAAAAGGAATTCCACCTGAAGTTGCTTGTACATTGGTTAGGAGATTTACACCAGCCTATGCATGCCGGGCGTGGTGAAGATAAAGGTGGAAACGATATACAGGTAAGATGGTTTGGAAGCGGTTCAAACCTTCACCGGGTGTGGGATAGTGAAATGATCAACGACTTTGATATGAGCTATACCGAACTTGCCCACAATACAGATAAGCTCTCAAAAGAAGAAATCCAAAAAATCCAAAAAGGTTCTGTGCTTGACTGGATGTATGAATCAAAACAACTTGCCAATAGAGTTTACGACTCAGTTGAAGTAGGTGAAAAACTTGGATATAAGTATATGTATGAGTGGTTCCCTGTAGTTCATGATCAGGTTCAAAAAGGCGGAATTAGACTTGCCGCTATCCTGAACGACATATATAAATAATACTTTGCCAGAGTAGAAGGGAAACTGCCTTAAAAGCTATTTCAATGCATCAGGATCATTCTGGGTTTAAAAACTCTGATAAATGCTGATGTGAACACGTTACAAACGTTGAAAGAAGTTGGCTTTTAAGGCAGTTTTTTTGATTATCAGCATTTCCTTTTGAGAAGCATTAACAATATTTTTATAAGTTTTAATAAAACTTTAAAATCTATTGCATAAGATGCTAAAAATAAATAATTTGGCTTTCCCCATTTTATCGAACTTAACATGTTGCAGCATTGAACGCAAAATTCATTTCTCTTTGCTTCGCAGTATGGGTGTCGGGCTTAAGCCTTGCCCAAACTGAAGAAGAGATTTCGCGTGACAGTATCCGGGAATTACTGGATCTGTCTACCGGGGCTATGTATGAGTACGAGTATAGCAAAGCCATAAACTACTCTCTTCGCTTAATACAATTAGCAGAGAAAAAAGAAGACTACTACAATCTTTACCACGGTTACAACAACCTCGGGATTACTTATGACGAGTTGCTGGACACCATACGGGCCCGAAAGAGCTATGAAAAAGCTTTGGAGTATGCCGAGCTCGTCCATAACGATACTCTTTTATGGTGGGCCTATAATAACCTGGGTAATATTTTTACTTCCAATAAGGAAACGATTGAGCAGGGGTTTGCTTACTATGATAAAGCCATAGAAGCCGCTTCACACCTCAATGATCCCGACAGCAGGGCCACGCCATTACTCAACAAGGGGTGGACCTATCTCGACCTAAAGAGGTATGATGAGGCATACCCGTACCTGTTGAAGGTAGAAAAGATCATTAAAGATTTCGAAGACCCTTTCATTCATACACAGTTAGCTTCGCTTTTTGGTATTTACCATTCCGGTAAAAATAATTACGAAAAATCCAGGAAGTACTTCGAGGAGGCTATAAAGATCGCCGAGAAAGATTCTCTTATTCTTGATGCTGTTACTGCTTATGACGGGTACGCCAAAGTTCTCTTCAAAAATGGGGAATATGAAGAGGCTTACAGGGCACTTGGAAAATACGTGGAATATGATGCTTCGCTTTACGAAAAAGAAAAACTGAAGCAAATGGAAGCCGCCCAGGCTCGTTTTGAAACTCAGCAATATCGAGAGAACCTGGAAACTGCTGAAAGAGAACAGCTCTACAAGGATCAGGTAATTGAGAAATCTGAGCAGATTACTGCAATTATGCTTATTTCGATTACCCTAATGCTTCTGTTTATTCTACTCCTTATTAGAAATAACAAGTCAAGGAAGAAGCTAATTCATCAGCTAAAAGATAAAAATAAAGAACTGCTTTCAGCAAAAGAGAAGGCTGAACACTTGTCTCATTTAAAAAGCAGGTTTTTCTCTACCGTGAGCCACGAGCTTAGAACTCCGCTTTATGGAGTGGTAGGCCTAACATCTCTGTTACTGGAAGATAACAACAATAAAAAACTCGAGGGCGATCTTAAGTCTCTCAAATTCTCTGCCGATTACCTGCTGGCCTTAATTAATGATGTCTTGCAGATGAACAAGATGGAATCCCGCCTGGTTTCCCTGGAAAATACGCCTTTTAACATTCATGGTTTGATGAAAGGGATTGTAAAATCCTTTGAATTCACAAGGCATCAGAATTCTAACACGGTAGAATTACAGATTAGTGATAATATTCCGCGTACGCTGATTGGTGACTCGGTTCGTCTTTCTCAAATCATCATGAACCTTGTTGGCAATGCAGTTAAATTTACAGAACGCGGAAAGGTCTGGATAAAGGCGAACTGCATAAGCTGCGAGAATGGAAAATGTCTTATTTATTTTGAAGTTGGAGATACAGGAATGGGAATTCCTGAAAACAAGCAACAGGAAATATTTGAAGAATTCTCTCAATTAAAAGCAAATAACTATAACTATCAGGGAACAGGGCTGGGGCTTCCTATTGTAAGAAACCTGCTAAAATTGTTCAATTCTGAGATTCACCTTAAAAGTGAGGAAGGTAAAGGCTCTGTCTTTAGTTTTGAGATCCTTTTTGAAAAATCTGAAACAGAGGAAGCTGTTACGCAATCTGGCGATTTGGAAATATCTGAAGAAAGTGTGCTAAAAAAGGCACTTATCGTAGATGATAACCGCATTAATCAGGTAGTTACCCGGAGGATCCTTGAAAAACGGGATTTTGAATGTAAAGTTGCCGGAGATGGTTATGAGGCAATAGCACTTTTAAAGAAAGAAGATTTCGGACTGGTCTTGATGGATGTCAACATGCCGGGCCTAAGCGGGATGGAAACTACCCGGCTTATTCGGAAATTTAATCCTGAGGTTCCTGTTATTGCTTTAACAGCGGTAGAAATACAGGAGATGCGGGAAGAAATTCTGAATTCCGGAATGAGCGACATTATTGTAAAGCCTTATGACATTCCTACCTTCTTCAGTACAATCTATAGAAACCTGAAGGTTGCAGTAAACGCTGATGAGGAATAAATAACAATCTATATTCCCGGAGTCTCAAAAATGTCATTTTCTGGTAACATTTTTGGTGCAGGTACTAAATAAAAAAACCGCTTTCCTGTCACCAGGAGAGCGGTTTTTGATTTGTAAGCTTATTAGCCCTATTTGATCATATCAAAGCTGCGCTTAATAAAGGAGGTTAATTCTTCCCCTTTAAGGAGGTTTTGTGAAAGCCTGGCCAAATCAAGGGATTGTTTGATCAATCGCTCTTGTTTCTTCTCAGTTTTCGTGTTCAGAATTTCTCCAATAAGAGAGTGGTTGGTGTTTACCACAAGGTTATACATCTCGGGCATATTTCCCATTCCAAACATTCCGCCGCCACCTGTTTGCTGCATTTCTTTCATGCGTCGCATAAATTCTGGCTGGGTGATGATAAGCGGAGCTGCATTGCTGTCAAGGGCCTCAAGTTGTACCGTGTACTTCTCTTTTGGAACTACCTTCTCAAAATCGGCTTTGAGCTTTTCTTTTTCTTCTTCGTTTAATTTGGAGATCTTCTCTTCATCTTTTTTGATGAGGTTGTCAATATGATCGGAATCTACACGAACAAAAGACACTTTTTCATCTCCCATTTCCAGCTTTTGTAGCAGGTGAGATACAATTGGAGAATCTAGCAACAATACCTCGTAACCTTTCTCTTTGGCTGTTTCAATGTAACTGTGCTGTGCATCCTGGTTTGAAGCATAGAGAATTACCTTGTTACCATCCTTGTCGGTTTGGTTGTCTTTGATCTTCTCAATAAATTCTTCAAAAGTGAAATATTTGTCGTCTACAGTTGGATAAAGAGCAAAGTCTTTGGCTTTTTCAAAGAATTTATCTTCTGAAAGCATTCCGTATTCAATGACGATCTTGATATCATTCCATTTCTTCTCAAAATCTTCTCTATTGTTGTTGAACAGAGACTTCAGCTTATCTGCAACCTTACGGGTAATGTAGCTGGAGATCTTCTTAACGGCGCCATCTGCCTGTAAGTATGAACGGGAAACATTCAGTGGAATATCAGGAGAATCAATAACACCGCGAAGCATAGTCAGGAATTCAGGAACAATACCTTCAACATTATCGGTTACAAATACCTGGTTTTGGTAAAGCTGAATTTTGTCCTTCTGTATGTTCATGTCTTGTGACATCTTTGGGAAATACAGAATTCCGGTGAGGTTGAAAGGGTAATCAACATTGAGGTGAATATGGAACAAAGGCTCCTCAAACTGCATAGGATACAGTTCGCGGTAAAAATCTTTGTAATCTTTATCCTCAAGATCTGTTGGCTGCTTGGTCCAGGCAGGATTAGTATTATTGATAATATTATCTACTGTCCTGGTCTCGGGTTTTGCATCTTCGGGCGCATCTTCAGGAAGATCAAGCGTTTCTTCTCGGGTTCCAAATTTGATTGGGATGGGCATGAACTTGTTGTACTTCACAAGCAGCTCTTCAATCCTGTTCTCCTCAAGAAACTCTTTATCATCTTCATTAATATGAAGAATAATATCTGTACCGTGTTCTTTCTTTTCGGATTCTTCAAGGGTGAACTCGGTAGTACCTTCGCATACCCAGTGCGCTGCAGGCTCATCTTTGTAAGACTTGGTGATGATCTCTACCTTATTGGCCACCATAAAGGCCGAATAGAACCCAAGCCCAAAATGACCAATGATGCCACTGTCTTTTGCGCTGTCCTTATATTTTTCAAGGAATTCTTCGGCACCTGAAAAAGCTACCTGGTTGATGTATTTTTCGACCTCTTCTTTGGTCATCCCAACTCCCTGGTCGCTAATAATTAGTTGCTTTTTTTCCTTGTCTATCTTTACTTCGATAACAGGGTTGCCATATTCAACCTTAGCCTCTCCAATAGCAGTAAGATGCTTTAACTTGAGAGTGGCATCTGTGGCGTTAGAGATCAATTCGCGTAAAAAGATCTCATGATCACTGTATAGAAACTTCTTAATTAAAGGAAAGATGTTTTCTACAGATACATTAATGTTTCCGGTTGCCATATATTTTGGTTTATTTAATTTTTAGATTCTCCCAGAGAGGTCAAAAAAAGTACCCAACTCACCTTCGCTGACAAACTGGCAGCAGAGTAATTTTTCAGCTTGTTTTCCGACTAAAACTACGTCAGTATAATTCAGAAAAATATATTTAACAGAGTTTTGTTTAAAAAAATTACATTAAATTTAAACAAAATAACTACTTTTGAATAAGTTAATTAGAGCAAAATGGCAAAGACAAAACAAATAAAGGAACAGGAAAAGGCAGTAACGCAAGATCGTATCATTGAGTGGTACATGAACTACGTGCTTGAAAATGGAAAAGAGCCTGATACAGTTTACAAGTTCTCTAAAGATCATGAAATCTCTGAAGCAGAATTCTATGATTTCTTCGGAAGCTTTGAGGGTTTAAAAAAGGGAATTTGGGAACGCTTTTTTGAGCATACACTCCAGGTGATGCAAAAGAGCAGGGAGTATGACTCCTTTAGTAACAGGGAAAAAATGCTAACCCTCTATTATACATTTTTTGAAATGCTCACTGCCAACCGTAGCTATGTGCTTTTCACTTTAAAACATGAAGATTCAATCCTCAAAAATGCCGGGCAGCTTAAAGGTTTGCGGCGGGAGCTGAAGAATTATACCGCTCAACTAATTCGCGAAGGCAATCAGGAACAGCGTTCCGGAATTTTGAAAAGATCTGAAGCTGTTTTTTCTGAAGCTGCCTGGGTACAGATTGTATTTCTGCTGAAATTTTGGATGGATGACAATTCCCCTCAATTTGAAAGCACCGATGTAGCTATTGAAAAATCGGTAAATACCGCTTTTGACCTGTTTGAGAACACTCCTCTGGAAAGAGCGCTTGACTTCGGAAAATTTCTTTGGAAAGAAAAAATGTCACGATGAGCATAAGAGTTCATTGGGCGTTTACCCTCGGCAGGGATAACCCTACTATGCCTGCCGTTGGGTTTTTAATATAGATATATGAAAACAATAGATAAAATTCCCACCGGAAAAATAAGTCGTACCGGTAAGATGGTACAAACCGGTATTAAGCTGGGTGGAAATTACCTTAAATACTACTCAAAAAAGGCATTAAACGCTGACCTTTCCAGAGACCAGCTGGACCAAAGCAATGCCGAGGATATTTACGACGGACTAAAGAGCCTGAAAGGTAGCGCCCTTAAGGTTGCCCAGATGCTCTCTATGGAAAAGAGCCTTCTTCCCAATGCCTATGTAGAAAAGTTTAGCCTTGCCCAGTTTAGTGTGCCGCCACTTTCGGCACCACTGGTGAGAAAGACTTTCAAGAAATATCACGGGCAGTACCCTGATGAGCTTTTTGACACTTTTTCTCTTGACTCGGTCAATGCCGCCAGTATTGGGCAGGTGCACAGGGCCACAAAAGACGGGAAAGACCTGGCCGTAAAGATCCAGTATCCCGGGGTGGCCGAGAGTATAAGTTCAGACCTGGCGCTGGTAAAGCCTATAGCTACAAAGATGTTTAACCTCCAGGGCAAGGGCTCAGAAAGGTATTTTAAAGAAGTGGAAGAGAAACTCCTCGAGGAGACAGATTATGTGCTGGAAGTAAAACAGAGCATAGAAATTTCTCAGGCCTGTAAAAATATCCCTCACCTCAGGTTTCCAAAATATTATGAAGACCTTTCCAGTGAGAAGATCATTACGATGGACTGGATGAATGGGGTGCACTTAAGTGAATTTGCAAAACAGAATACCAATAAAGAAACTGCAAATAAACTGGGGCAGGCACTTTGGGATTTCTATATGTACCAGATGCATATCCTAAAAGCCGTACATGCCGATCCGCACCCCGGGAATTTCCTGGTGGATAAGGAAAATAATCTCATTGCGATCGATTTTGGTTGCATTAAGCGGGTGCCCGAAGATTTCTACAAACCGTATTTTGAACTTGCCGATAAGCAGAAGATCAATGATCCTGAATTCTTCAACGCTAAGCTTTTTGAGTTGGAAATTCTTCGGAAAGAGGATTCTCCCCGCGAAATTGAATTCTTTTCAGATTTGTTCTACCAGATGTTAAGCCTTTTTACCGCACCTTTTCAGAAGGAAGAATTTGATTTTGCCGATGAAGGATTCTGGACATCAGTAACAAGCCTAAGCGAGAAGTACAGCAAAGATCAGGAATTAAGAAAAATGAATGGTAACAGGGGGAGCAAACACTTCCTGTATATCAACCGCACCTTCTTTGGTCTCTATAATTTATTACATGATTTGGGAGCAACGGTTAGCATTAACAACTTCAAAAAATACTCCTGATTAAATAATATTCTTGTTACTGGCCGGAAATTCAAAGTTTCCGGCTTTTTCTTTTCCTGTTATTGTTAATTTAAATTCCTTCATTTCTCTGTTAAAAATATTAAAGTGCTTTAAATCAGTGTGCTTACGTGTTAAATTGAGCTTTAAAAGAAAAATGAAGTTTAATTTAAAACAATGAATATGAAGACGATAAAAGGAATTCTTTTAGCAATGTGCACCATCTTTGGAACAGCAGTTTACGCCCAGGATTTTAGTTCTTTTGACGCCGATAGCGACGGAAGATTAAATCAAACAGAATTTACCGAAAGAAACAATGACAACTACAATGACTGGGATGCAAACAGAGATGGCAACATTGACGACACCGAATTTACTGACAGGGCGTACCAGAGTTTCGATCAGAACAGGGATGATTTCATCGACGAGAATGAGTGGGATGAAGGTCTCGATACTGGGATAGGAGAATCTTTTGGAGAAGATGATTATGAGATTTTTGACACTAATCGAGATGGAATACTGGATACCGATGAGTGGGATGAAGGGATGAACACTAACACCTGGTTTGAGAGGTATGATGCAAATGAAGACGAGCTGATAGATAATGATGAGTGGAACATCTCTTCTTTTGACGATTGGGATGTCAATGATGACGGATTTGTAGATGAAACCGAATTCAACGATTATGACGCCTTCAATAGAAGGTAGTGTCATAAAATAATAAACAGAAAAAGGCTGTCTGAAAATCCCTTTTTTGACCCCTCTGAATTTGTTCAGGAGGACAATCAGGATTTCAAGACAGCCTTTTTTATGGTGTTAATTCCCGGGAATTAATTTTGTAAAACAGGAGATTGCTGTTCAATCTTCCCTTCCAGTTGGTCTTTGTTCTTTACGTATTTTTCAAGCCATTGATCCTGCTCCCAAAGCACATGTAGTACAGACTCTTTGGCGCTGTAACCGTGACTTTCTTTTGGAAGCATCACCAGCCTTGCAGTGGCGCCAAGACCTTTTAAGACATTGAAATACCGCTCGCTTTGCATAGGATAAGTCCCCGAATTATTGTCGGCTTCCCCGTGAATAAGTAGAAGCGGAGTCTTCATTTTATCGGCATGCATAAAAGGTGACATGTTGTAATAAACTTCAGGGGCTTCCCAATAGTTTCTTTCTTCGCTTTGAAAACCAAAAGGGGTAAGGGTACGGTTATACGCCCCACTACGGGCAATTCCGGCAGCAAATAAATTGGAGTGAGAAAGCAGGTTAGCCGTCATAAAGGCGCCATAACTATGGCCGCCCACCGCAACCCTGTCTCTGTCAATATATCCCATGGCATCTACAGCATCTATAGCTGCTTTACCATTTGCCACCAGTTGCTTTCTAAAGCTGTCGTTAGGCTCTTCGTTTCCTTCACCCACAATTGGGAAAGAAGCATCATCTAACACTACATACCCGCGATTAACCCAATAAACAGGAGATCCGTAATAAGGATAGGTGAAGTCGTTGGCAATCGAAGTGTTTTGAGAAGCTGAGTTCTTGTCTTTGTACTCGTGAGGGTATGCCCAAACGATCATTGGCAGTTTGGCAGGATTCTCCCTGTCATATCCTGCAGGCAGGTACAAAGTTCCATTGAGGTCAAGACCGTCTTCTCTTTTATAAGTAATAATTTCCTTACTTACATTTTCCAGGCTTTTAAATTGATTTTCAAAGGAAGTCACCCGGGTAAGGTCTTCGTCACTGTCAATATCCCGAATAAAATAGTTAGGATATTCTGTTGCTGCTTCTATGCGTACAAGGATTTCTCCTTCCTCCATATCTATAGCTTCCACAAGGGTTTCCTTCTTGTTATTGTATTTTGATTGATAAAGCCTTTCAGTCTCTCCGTTTTCAAGATCCAATCGATCTACAAAAGGATACTGGCCTTCGGGGGTAAATCCGTCGCCTAAAAGAAATGCCTTGTCATTTACCATTTTTAGCACCTGTTGCCCGTACTTGTTCTTTACTCTCACAAAACTGCCCGGGTCGCTGTAACGGTCCTGGTAGTTGCGGTCAAAAAGGATCGTAGGCTGCTGCCCTGGCTTAGACGGATTAAAAACGTAGGTGCGGGTATTCCGGTTGTTCCACCAGTAGTCATTGGCTATAGCTGTGTTCTTGTCACCCCAAATAATTCCGCTGTAGCGATCTTTGGTTTGAAGGATTGACTTTCCTTCTCCTTTAAAAGGTGCCTCAAGAAGAAATACTTCATCTCTAAATTCGGCTTCTCTTTCAGGATCACCGCCATCAAGAGCTTCTACGTAAACCAGTGTGGCAGGAGCATCATTTCTCCAGTTAAGATTTCTGCGGCCTTCTCTTTCAGCCATAAATCCCTTCGGAAGATCTTCAGTTAGCGGCACATCATTCACCTGGTTTACTTTTTTCCCATCCCTGGTGTAAATTACAGTTTCTGAAGGAAAACGGTAGTAAGGTACCAGGTATGAAAATGGCTTTTTTATGTTGCTCACCATGACAAAATTGCCATCGGGTGAAAAAGAAATATCGTCGTACATCTTTGCATCCAGCCATTTTGAAGTTGTACCGTCGAGGTTAACTTTTACTAATTCGGCACGTGCGAGTTGTTCGAAATTGAATTCATCTGTCGGATTTTTTAGCAGGTCCTGGTAGGTTCTATTCTGGGCTTCTTTCCCGTCGCTTACCGAAACTGTTGGCCCTGTAGGTACAGAAGTTTCGGGTTTGATCAGATTTTTTCTGTCCTGCGGAAGCATTTTTACCAAAATAGCCGAGTTGTCCTCATACCAGTTAAGCACATCTCTCATGTTGGCGTTAAGGCGGGGGGCGGTAAGTTTACGTGCGGTTGCAGTTTGTAGATCGGCTACCCAGAGTTCAACTCCTTCCGAAGTAGTGTGCGTAAATGCCATTTTTGATTCATCTGGAGACCAGCTGAAGTTGGTGAGACGCGGATTTTCTGGCAGGCCTTTTACCTGTAAAGGCTGATCTGCTTTCATCTCCTTCACCTGAATATTGTTAAAATATGTTGCCCGGCTGCTAATGTTGGTCACCGGGTTAATTCTTAATCCGCCAAGGCGCATTTCTTCTTCACTAAGCTCGGCTATAGATTTGAATTGATCTCGATACAGGAAAACAATCCTTTTAGCGTCACTGTCTATGAGGGTAGAAGGAGCCAGTGGTACATCTACAAGTTCCAGGATCTCCTGTGGCGGTTTTTGGTAGGTGAGGTTCTCTTGCGCAAAGGTTGCTCCCGTAAAGCAAATGATGGCAATGAAGTTCAAAATAAATCTTTTCATGGTAATAAATTGAATTTAGGTTGAAGATCACTGCACTGTCATAATGTTAATCTTTCTTATATTGCGCAGCAACTTTTTATTCATAGGGGGGTAAATACCCCGAGGCTTGCCTCGTTAGTAAATGTTGTAAAGTTTGAAAACGTGTTCCACTAAAATGCTCCGTGGGCTTGCCCCGGAGAAATTTACTAATTGCTAAATTTAATAGAAATAAATTATCAAAGCCTAAAAATATATACATGTATCAGTCTAAAATAGCGGGTCTTGGATTCTACGTGCCCGAAAATGTTGTTACTAACGATGATTTGTCCAAAATGATGGACACTAATGATGAGTGGATACAGGAGCGTACGGGAATCAAAGAGCGGCGGCATATAAAGAAAGGGGATGGCAATTCTACTGCCGTAATGGGAGCCAAAGCTGCCAAAATCGCCATAGAACGTGCCGGGATCTCTAAAGATGACATTGAGCTCATCGTGTTTGCCACCCTGAGTCCAGATTATTATTTTCCTGGTGGTGGGGTGCAAATCCAGGAAATGCTGGATATCGACACCTGCCCGGCCCTGGATGTGAGAAACCAGTGTAGCGGATTCATCTACGGACTTTCAGTCGCCGATCAATACATCAAAACAGGGATGTACAAAAATGTACTGCTTATAGGAAGTGAGAACCACAGTGGCGGGCTCGATTTTTCTACCCGCGGGCGTGGCGTATCGGTGATATTTGGCGATGGGGCAGGAGCCGCAGTGCTTACCCGAAGCGACCATAACGGCCAGGGAATACTTTCTACCCATTTGCATTCTGAAGGAAAACACGCCCTCGAACTCTCTTTAAAAGGGCCAAGTACCATGCACTGGGTTCCGCAGATCATTGAAGAGAATCCGCAGGGTGATGATATCATTTACTATCCCTATATGAATGGGCAGTTTGTTTTCAAAAATGCTGTAGTCCGTTTTTCCGAAGTAATTCAGGAAGGATTACAGGCAAATGGCCTTGAGGTTAAAGATATAGATATGCTTATTCCGCACCAGGCCAATTTGCGCATCTCGCAATTCGTTCAGCAGAAGTTTAGGCTTAGCGATGAGCAGGTACACAATAATATTCAACGCTACGGAAATACAACAGCAGCATCTATACCCATTGCATTGACCGAAGCCTGGGAACAAGGAAAAATTAAAGAAGGAAATACTGTAGTACTTGCCGCTTTTGGTAGTGGCTTTACCTGGGCCAGTGCGGTGATCAAGTGGTAGTAGTTTATTAAAAAGAAACAAGAGGCAAGAAGACTTGCACAGGTGTCAAAAATGTCAAAAATCCGCAGCTTTTCAGTTGCGGATTTTTTTTGGCTAATCAAACAAGGTATTAAAAAATTCCACCTCCATCACTGGTGTTGTCATCTCTTTGTTTCCTGGCAAGGGCTTTATTTTTGCCACCTCCAAAACGGTAGGAAAAGCCCAGGTATACTGTTTGGGAATCATTCCAAAAAGTTCCTTTCTGGGAGTAGGGCACATCAGTTTGAAAACCGAACTGCTGGGTGTCAAAAATGTCATTTACATTAAGGCTTATTGTGCCTTTGTCATTAAGAATATTGTAACGGGCACCGGCATTTACAAACCAGAATTCATCGGGATTGATCTGTAGCAATTCGGTGCTGCTGCGGTACATTCCGAAGGTTTGCAGGCTTAGTTTTTTGGTAACATCAAAGCTTTGGCTTAAGCGCAGGCTGTACATGCTGCTTTTTATCTCCCTGTAATCGGTTCCCACCACGCCTTTTTCGGTACTGCTGTATAATTCAAAACTCGGGTTAATGCTCCACCAGTTAAAAGGCTTGTACCTGCCGCTAAGTTCAAATCCAAAGGCAGTATTGTCATCCCAGTTTTCATAAGTGAGCAGTAACTTTGATGAATCCTGCGGGTCAATGAGTAACACCTGGTTGATCTCATCTTCGATAAGTCTGTAAAATACACCTCCCGTTATACTACCTTTTTTGAAGTTGTGAGTATAATTCATTTCTACGGAATTTGTGAACTGCGGGTCCAGCTCGGGATTTCCAACCTGCGAAAGCCTTGGCGTGGCAAATTCCCTCACCGGGTTTACCTGATTGAGCCCAGGGCGGTCTACACGTCTCGAATAACTAAGCTGCAGCGTTTTCATTTCGTCAAACTTATAAGAGGCAAAAGCTGAAGGGTACAGGGTCAAATAATCGGTTTCATAGATCAAATCGCCGTTGAGTACAGCTTCTACTTCATACTGTTCCAGCCTTGCGCCCAACTGGTAAGACCATTTTTTGAAGGTTTGCCCAAAGGTGGCGTACGTTGAGAGTATGTTGTTGTCGTAATCGTACAGCGTGTTCTCAAGATTTGGGCTGGTAGTGCGATAATCATTCCTGGTCCTTCTAAACCTCGCTTCAGCTCCAAGTTCAACTTTTGAGGTCTCTGAAAACGGATTCTCATAATCTACGTTAAAAGTGGAATTAGACAGCTCTTCTTCGGTGTTGTCCCGGTAGGAGTCGAAATCGCTTGCTCCTGTGCCACTGTACATATATTTGGCAATATCAGTTTCATCGGTGATACTGTGATCGGCTTCCAGGATGAGCTTATGGCCTTCAGCATTAAAATCATGGTTAAAAACAAAGTTGTAGGTCTGGGTATGGTTTTCCCCGTCAAAAAGAAATTCCTGCAACAGGTTTCTCTCATCGTTTTGCCCGTAATCTAACCTCACGGTACCCACGGGAGAGCCGTTGTAGATATTCTGATTGGTGTACACAGAAAAAGTATTGCGGTCATCCATGTAGTAATCCATCCCAAATTTGATGAGATAGGATTCCCTGTCATTCAAAAAGCTGATATTTTCGGTGTAATTCTGTGTGAAATTTTCAAGCTTTCCATTGTTCTCGCTTTCGCCGCCATTAGTCCCCAGGTTGGTGAAGAAGTTCACTTTGCCGGTGCGGTAGTTCATGTTGAGCGATGCAGTATAGCGGGTATAGTCGCCACGGGTGATGCCGGTGTTGAGGTTTCCGTTGAAGCCGAGGTTTGAATTTTTTTGCAGGATAATATTGATGATCCCGCTCATGCCTTCAGGATTATATTTTGCTGAAGGGTTGGTGATCAACTCAATGCTTTTGATAGAGGTGCTGGGAATTTGTTTTAAAAGCTGAGCGGCGGGAATGTTAGTGGGTTTTCCGTCTATAAGGATCTTTACATTGTCGTTGCCGCGCATGGAGATATTGCCATCCTGGTCAACAGCAAGGCTGGGGATGTTGTTCATGATCTCACTGGCCGAAGCTCCTGCCGTGGTAAGGTCTTTCCCTACATTCACCACCTTGCGGTCAATGCGTTGCTCAATAGTAGATCTCTCAGCTACCACCTCTACAGATTCGAGTTGGGCAACTTCGGGTTCAAGATAGATAGCTCCCAGATCAAATTGCCGTTTTCCACTTTTCACATTTACTTCGCGGCTAAAAGGTTTGTACCCCATGTACTGGATCTTAAAAAGGTAAATGCCGTCGCTGAGCTTTTCAATTGAAAAAGTCCCATCTATAGCAGTCACTGCCCCGGTAACCATTTCTCCTTCGGGCGTGGTCACGCTAATGGTAGCGTAGGGGATAGGTTCTTTAAATTCCTGGTCCATGACCTGTCCGGTGATGGTTCCCAGTTCCGTAGGATCAATGTGTGCTTCTGCGGAAAAACTTCCGAGAATAAAAATTAGCATTGCGATTAACTGTTTCATTGTTTGATTGATTTGATGATGGTTATTATTTAACCTAATACCTTGTATTGCATAATAAAAAACCATGATTTTCCGCAAAAAAGTATTCGGCTCTATTATAAAGACTGCTCAAAAACTGGTTTGTTACATTTAAACGCAGATTTTTTTCCAAAGCTTTTGCTGAAAGTAAAAAACCCATGCACAAAAAATGCATGGGTTTAGCACGGGGACATCAAGACACTAACCATCAATGTTCTGTTAAATGCCCTCAATGCGGGAAATATTTCTTACTTTAAAGACTATATATTTTTAGAATTGTTACAGCAACAAAAGATTATAACATGGACAAAAAAACACTTGTACTTGGAGCAACCACAAACCCGGCAAGATATGCCAATATTGCAATTAACCGCCTCACGCGGAATCAGGTTTCCACTGTAGCCATTGGATTGCGGCAGGGAACGGTGGCCGGAGTGCCTATTGAAACTGAAAAAGTTCCTTTTGAAGATATACATACCGTCACTTTATACCTGGGCCCGCCAAGGCAGGAAGAGTATTACGAATATGTCGTTTCGCTTCAGCCTGAAAGGGTGATCTTTAATCCCGGCACCGAAAACCCGGAGTTCTTCAGAATTCTTCAAAAGAACGGCATTGAAGTAGAAGTGGCCTGTACTCTTATTTTACTTTCTACGAAGCAGTACTAACCCCAGGAATGTAAAAGCGCCATTCACAATGAGGAGTTCATAGTTGAATACATAGCCGCCCAAATACTCTGAAGGTAGATTGCCAATAATAAAAGTGATGACCACCGAGAGAATGGACACGAGCCATACCCATTGGTCTTTAACCTGCATTTTTGTAAATATTCCGAAGGTAAAAAGTCCTAATAAGGGGCCATAGGTATAGGTTGCAGCTGTAAGCAGCAGGTCAATAACATTGCTGTCAAGCAGGTATTTAAAGGCAATGATCACTGCTATCATTAAAGCGCTAATACCAACATGTACCCACTGGCGCAATCCCTTCTGCTTAGAAAGTTCCTTCTTTTCAATATCTAGAAAATCCACGCAAAAACTGGTGGTGAGAGAGGTGAGGGCACTGTCGGCGCTCGAATATGCTGCGGCAATAAGCCCCAGGATAAAGATCACTGGCAGGGCCATTCCCATACTTCCGCTAAGGGCAATTTCAGGAAAAAGCAAATCGGTTTTTGCGCTGCCGTCCATTACGGGTACGGCAATATTGTTTTCTCCCGCATAGATGAAGAGCAAAGCACCAAGAAAGAGGAATAACAGGTTAACGGGAATAAACACAAAGCTGTACGAAAGCATGTTCTTCTGCGCATCCCGCAAATTCTTGCAGGTAAGGTTTTTCTGCATCATGTCCTGGTCTAGTCCCGTCATACAAATAGTGATGAACATTCCTCCAAAAAAGGCTTTCCAGAAGTAGTTCCGGTCCAGGATACTTTCAAAGAAAAAGGTTTTGGTGTAAGGTTCCAATCTGGGGGCAGTAAAGAAATCGGTAAACTGCCAGTTGAGTTCTTCAGAAACAAAATAAATAGCTACAGCTACAGAGCCCAGCATAAAAAACGTTTGTAGGGTGTCTGTCCACACAATAGTCTTTATTCCTGCGCGTGCGGTATACAGCCAGATCAGCAATATTGAGAGGGTAACCGTGACAAAGAACGGCACATCCCAGGCATCAAAAACAAAATACTGAAGTACCGTAGCCACTAAAAACAGCCTGAAAGAAGCTCCTAAAACCCTTGATATAAAGAAGAAAAAAGCGCCTGTGCGATAACTTACATTTCCAAAACGCTGCTGCAGGTATTGATAAATAGAAGTGACATTGAGCCTGTAATATATGGGCAGCAAAATAAAGGTAATAACAAGGTAACCGGCAAGATATCCCAGCACCACCTGCATATAACTAAACTGCGAATCACGCACCCAGCCCGGCACCGAAATAAAAGTAACGCCCGAAAGTGACGCACCTACCATCCCAAAAGCTACAATATACCAGGGAGATTCTTTGTTGGCCTTGAAAAAGGTTTCGTTAGTGGCATTTTTCCCGGTGAAGTAGGAAATGAGAAGCAGCACCCCAAAGTAAGCGGCGATGACCAGTAGAATTGTAAATGGTTCCATTCAGGATTAGATTGGCGTGAGAGCAATTGTATTACCCGTATTAGTGTCTGCTAAACTATAAAATTTGTTTAAACTTCTCTCTTCAAAAATTGTACTTTTGCGGCATGGAATTTTCTTCAAAATTACTGGAAGGAGCTGTTAATGAAATGTCTCAGCTTCCGGGTATTGGCAGACGTACGGCGTTGCGGCTGGTACTGCATCTTCTAAAACAACCCGAATCTCAGACTGTAGCTTTGAGCAAGGCCCTGGTAGATCTAAAGACCGAAGTGAAATTTTGTGCCAACTGCCATAACATTAGCGATACAGAACTCTGCGAGATTTGCGCAAACAAGAGCCGTCAGCGTGAGGTGGTTTGTGTGGTAGAAGATATTCGGGATGTGATGGCTATTGAAAATACCAGCCAGTATCGCGGACTCTACCATGTCTTGGGAGGTAAGATCAACCCGATGGAAGGTGTTGGGCCTTCACAGCTCACCATAAAATCTTTAGTAGAGAAAGCCAGGAAAGGGGAAATTAAAGAAGTGATCTTTGCCCTTAGCAGTACCCTCGAGGGAGATACTACCAACTTTTACATTTTTAAGCAGCTTGAAGGGCTGGAAATTCAAACGAGCACTATTGCCCGCGGAATTTCGGTGGGAGATGAACTGGAATACGCCGATGAGGTCACCCTGGGGCGCAGCATCACCAACCGTATTCCGTTCGAAAATTCCCTGAAGCAATAAATTAAATCAGCTATTTATCGGCTTCTAATTGACCTGCTAAATTGCAGGAGTGTCAAAAATGGCATTTAGCTGTCTTCTTTTTTCATTCGTTCTTTAATGTTGCCTTCCACCGTCGTGCCTTCTTTCATAGGTTCATAAATACTTCCTGTAGTGGGAGGCATAGGAGCGGCTTTTTCAACTTCATATTGGCCTATTTTAGCCGAAGCCCGTTCTGTCCATTGAGGAAAGATCTGGTGAAAGAAATTTGAAGCACCGGCAATAGGCCCTACAGGCATTTTTATTTTAGGATTCATACAGGCTTCAATAATTTTATCTATCACTGGTTGAGGTTCATCCATCGCGGCCATTCGTGGTTTATGTCCGGTGTAGTTTGCGGCGTGCTTCCACCACGGCGTATCTACAGCCCAGGGCATTATAGTGGCAATTTTAATATTTTTCCTGTCGCTTAAATTTAGTTCTTCTGTAAGGGAGCGGCCAAGGCTAAGTACAGCCGATTTTGTTGCGGCGTAGGTATTTTGAAGCGCCAGTGGCACCTCACTGTCTATAGACCCTACATTGATGAGAATCCCCCGGTCCCGTTCCACAAAATGTTTCATAGCCACATGGGCACCGTATACCAGGCCTTTGAGGTTGACATCTATCAGCCGGGCGTGATCTTCTATCGGGATGTCCCAAAAATAACCCAGCGCACCTACTCCTACATTATTTATCCAGATATCAATACTGCCAGATTTTTCGAGGGCAGTATCGCGTAGTCTCTTAATATCGTCTACATTACTAACATCACAGGTAACGGTCTTGAGTTTTCCGCCCTCGTTCATAACCTCTTCTTCAAGGCTTTTCAGAACTTCGGTTCTTCTTGCCGCTCCTACCACATTGGCGCCTAATTTTGCTAATTCTATGGCTGCACCGCGACCAAATCCGCTTGAAACGCCGGTGATCACTATTGTTTTTCCTCTTAATTCCTCTCTGTTTACGCTCATTGCTTTTACTTTTTTATTTAAGGTAGATATTTGAAAGGGAAGGAGTTAATAAGAAAAACCTAAAATGTACCCAATAAAAAGTGAAGGCGGCGTGGCTTATGTCTTACTCTGTGCGGATATTCTTTCAAAAAAGAGGTTGGATTTTGCCATTTTTGGAACCTTCAGCCTGACAGATTTTTTCTTACTTCTGAAACTTCCGGTTTAGACTACTTTAAAAAACAAGCGTATCTTTTTCGAAACTAAGTAGTGAAAATTGTAATTTTACTGAGGAAACAGGCCATTTTTCAGAAGCAAAAAGAGGCCTGTAAATTCTCACTGCTGAATAATTATTATTAATTGAGGTAAATTTTTAGTAATTTCGCAGTCAATTTTAAGTAAAATATCTTCGAGATAAGAATATGGCAAAATTTGAACTAAAATTACCCAAGATGGGGGAGAGTGTTGCGGAAGCAACCATTACGAATTGGTTAAAAGAAGTTGGAGAGACCATTGAAGCCGATGAGGCGGTTCTGGAAATTGCCACAGATAAGGTTGATAGTGAGGTGCCGAGTGAAGTAGACGGCGTGTTGGTTGAAAAGTTATTCAACAAAGATGATGTGGTACAGGTAGGGCAAACCATTGCTATTATTGAGACTGAAGGAGAAGAAGCGGCAGAGACCACCCCGGTTGCTGACCAGGAAGTGCCTTCACCCGAAATTGAAGAAGCCGTTGCCGCAGCCGAAGGCAGAGTGGAAGAGGCAAAAAATATTACTACTTCAGATTATGCCGATAGTAACAGGTTCTACTCTCCGCTGGTAAAGAATATTGCGAAAGAAGAAGGGATTTCTTTCGACGAACTGGAAAAAATTCCAGGAAGCGGTAAAGAAGGAAGGGTCACTAAAAATGACATTTTAGACTACCTTGAAAATCGTTCTTCTCAACCCGCTGCACAACCGCAGCAAGGGCAGCAAAAACCACAGCAGGCAGCTGCGCCGCAACCGGCCAAAACCCCGGTGAGCGTGAATGGTGAAGACGAGATCATCGAGATGTCCCGTATGGGTAAAATGATTGCGCACCACATGGTAGAAAGCGTTCAGACCTCTGCTCACGTGCAGTCTTTTATTGAGGTAGACGTGACCAACATCTGGAACTGGAGAAAGAAAAATAAAGATGCTTTTGAAAAAAGGGAAGGCGAGAAACTCACCTTTACCCCAATCTTTATGGAAGCTGTAGCCAAGGCTATAAAAGATTTCCCGTTGATCAATATATCTGTTGATGGTGACAAGATCATTAAGCGCAAAAATATAAACCTTGGGATGGCAGCAGCACTTCCAGATGGTAACCTGATTGTGCCGGTGATCAAAAATGCCGATCAACTTAACCTGGTGGGAATGGCTAAGGCCGTAAACGACCTTGCTAACCGTGCCCGTCTTAACAAGCTTAAGCCCGATGATATCCAGGGAGGTACTTATACTGTAACCAACGTGGGTACTTTTGGAAGTGTGATGGGTACTCCAATTATTAATCAGCCGCAGGTGGCTATCCTGGCGCTGGGAGCTATTAGAAAAGTACCGGCAGTGATAGAAACTCCCGAAGGAGATTTTATTGGGATTCGTTACAAGATGTTCCTTTCGCACAGTTACGACCACCGCGTGGTGAATGGGGCTTTGGGTGGCCAGTTTGTACAAAGAGTGGCCCAGTATCTTGAAAAATTCGATAAGAATAGAGACCTGTAACACAGGTGTCTAAAATGATAAAAAGCCATAGCCTTTCAGGTTGTGGCTTTCTTTTTTTTATTGTTTCCCGCTAAAGTTTCGGGAAATATTATCTTTACCAAAACTACAAACTATGGAGTTGAAGCTGAATAAGCCTCTGTGTTTTTTTGATCTTGAAGCCACGGGTACCAATGTCGCCAAAGACAGGATAGTAGAGATCTCAATATTAAAGATCTTTCCAAACGGAAACCGCGAAAGTAAAACCTGGCTGGTAAACCCTACCGTCACAATTTCTAAAGAAGTGGTGGCCGTTCACGGCATTACCAATGAGAAAGTGGCCAACGAGCCCACATTTAAGGAGCTGGCTCCCGTTGTTTATGAGATGATCAAAGGCTGTGATCTCGCAGGCTATAACTCAAACCGTTACGATATCCCGCTTCTAGCTGAAGAAATGCTGCGGGCCGGAGTTGACTTCGATATGAAGAACGCCCTATCTTTAGACGTGCAGACCATCTTTCATAAAATGGAACAGCGCACGCTTTCTGCTGCCTATAAATTCTACTGCGGAAAAGAACTGGAGGGTGCTCATGGTGCCGAAGTTGATACCATGGCGACCTATGAAGTTCTTAAATCGCAGTTGGATAGATATGAAGAGGAATTGCAGAATGATGTAAAGTGGCTTTCTTCGTTTACATCGCGAAAAGAGTGTGCAGATATTGCCGGACTAATAGTTTTTGATAAGAAAGGCCGTGAAGTATTTAGCTTCGGAAAGCACAAAGGAAAATCTGTTGAAGATATTCTTGACCAGGAACCTGGCTACTTCGGATGGTTTCAAAATGCCGATTTCCCGTTGTACACCAAGAAAGTGCTTACTGCAATCAAATTGCGAAAAATGAATACCAAGCTTAAGTAATTTTTAGTCTTATGAAGATCATCTGTATAGGCCGAAATTATACCGATCATATTGCCGAACTTCAGAATGAAAGGCCCACTGAACCGGTAATCTTTCTAAAACCCGATTCGGCTGTGCTTCTTAAAAAGCAGCCATTTTTTATTCCGCCGTTTTCAGATGATATCCATTACGAAGTGGAGCTGCTGGTGAGAATTAACAAGATCGGAAAGCATATTCAGAAGAAATTTGCTCATAAATATTATGATGAAGTTGGGCTGGGTATAGATTTTACAGCCAGAGACCTTCAGAAGAAATTAAAGGAAAAAGGATTGCCGTGGGAAAAGGCCAAAGGCTTTGACGGATCGGCAGTTATCGGGGAGAAATGGCTTCCGAAATCTGATTTTGAGAATATCAATGATGTAGGTTTTGGGCTTCAGAAAAACGGAGAAATTGTACAACAGGGAAGAACTTCTCATATGTTGTGGAAAATTGACGAAATAATTGAATATATTTCACAGTATTTTACGCTCAAGATAGGCGATGTGATCTTTACCGGAACTCCTGCAGGGGTAGGACGGGTAGAAATTAATGATGAGTTGAGCGGATTTATTGAAGACCAACAAATATTCTCAATACAGGTAAAATGAGGAACTACAATTTAGAGAGTGTAGAAGAAATGGCCGATGGCGACCAGGATTTCGTCAAGGTGGTTGTACAGACTTTCCTGGAAGAAATCCCGCCAGATCTTGAAGGGATGAATCAGGCGGTGACGCAAGATAATCCGCAGCAGGCTTATCAATACGCACACAAGATGAAACCAAATTTCCAGATGTTTGGGCTTGGCTTAATGCCACAGATCAAGATTTTGGAGAGCTGGGCCAAAGCCGGTGAGAACCGCGACGAGGTGCGCGAGGCAACCCGAATTATTACCGATAAGTACAAGAAAGCCGAAAAAGAACTCAAGGAAGACTTTGATCTCTAATGACTGCAGAAATTATCACAATAGGAGACGAGATCCTTATTGGGCAAATTGTAGATTCAAACTCGGCCTTTATTGCCCGGGAACTCAATCTTATTGGGATTTCGGTATACCAGATCACCTCTGTTCAGGATGAGCAGGAGCATATTCTTGCCGCCCTCCAAGATGCTTCAAAAAGGGCAAATGTGGTGATTATTACAGGCGGGCTGGGGCCTACCAAAGACGATATCACCAAATACACTTTTGCGAAATATTTTGATGATGAGCTGGTGCTCAATAAAAAAGTGCTTGCTCATATCGAAGAACTTTTTTTAAAGTATAAAAGAACTCCTATTTCCGACCTTAACCGGGAGCAGGCATTACTGCCTTCAAAAAGTATTGCCCTGCACAACAAGTACGGCACGGCAGCAGGCATGTGGATGGAAAAGGATGAAATAGTCTATATTTCTCTTCCCGGAGTGCCTTACGAGATGAAAAATCTTATGGAGGTTGAGGTGATTCCGCGCTTAAGAGAAAAGTTTCACCGTCCTTTTATTTATCACAAAACCATACTCACCAGGGGAGAGGGCGAAAGTTCTATCGCAAATAAACTTGCAGCCTGGGAAGATCGACTTCCAAAGCATATCAAGCTGGCTTACCTGCCCGATCTTGGCAGTGTGCGGCTCAGGCTTTCGGGCAAAGGAGATCACGAAGAAGAGCTGATCCATTCCGTAGAAAAAGAAGTGGAAGGCCTTTATGAGCTGCTGGGCGACATTATTGCCGACGAGCAGGAGGAGGATGAGAAGATTGCCGTACAGATAAGCAAACTGCTTACTGATCAAAAGAAATTCCTGTCGGCAGCCGAAAGCTGTACCGGCGGCGCCCTTGCAGCCGAATTCACCACCCATCCCGGCGCGTCGTCCTGTTTTAAAGGCGGCATAGTCTCATATGCTACGCAAGCGAAGAGTGAGGTGCTACACGTGCGCGGGGAATTTATCGAGAAATATAGTGTGGTGAGTGCCGAGGTGGCTGAGGCTATGGCCAGGAACGCCAAAAAGATGTTCAAAACCGACTACGCCATCTCTACCACCGGAAATGCCGGACCCACCAAGGGCGACAGCGATGCCGAAGTCGGTACTGTTTATATTGGGCTCGCAACCCCCGAGAAAGTGTATTCCAAAAAGTTCATTTTCGGGAACAGTAGAGACCAGGTGGTAAAGCAAACAGTGCATAAAGCCTTCGAAATGATCCTGAAGGAAATCACTGGAGAGGTTAGAAATTAGAATGTTGATTTACGAAGTATACGGTTTAGAAAACCGCAGATGATCTTTTTTTGCGCCACGAATTCACGAATAGTTTTCTTGTTTTTCTGGATTAAATACGATGCTAACCTGCAAGGTCTTTTTTTGACCTTGTAGGTTTTGTTTTAAGTAATTATATCCTTTAGTGTTCAAAGATCATTTTGAGCACAGTTGCTCGTCACGGATTACAAATCCGCGCCATAATGATTCTAAAACTGCCACGAATACACGAATATTTTCTTGTTTTTCTGGATTAAATACGATGCTAACCTGCAAGGTCTTTTTTTGACCTTGTAGGTTTTGTTGCAGGCTATTATGTCTTTTAGTGCTCTAAGATTATTTTGGTCACAGTTGCACCTCACGGATTACAAATCCGCGCCATCATGATTTAAACCTGCCACGAATACACGAATAGTTTCTTGTTCTTCTGGATTAAATACGATGCTAACCTGCAAGGTCTTTTTTTGACCTTTTAGGTTTTGTTTTAAGTAATTATATCCTTTAGTGTTCAAAGATCATTTTGATCACAGTTGCACGTCACGGATTGCAAATCCGCGCCATCATGATTTAAACCTGCCACGAATACACGAATAGTTTCTTGTTCTTCTGGATTAAATACGATGCTAACCTGCAAGGTCTTTTTTTGACCTTTTAGGTTTTGTTTTAAGTAATTATATCCTTTAGTGTTCAAAGATCATTTTGATCACAGTTGCACGTCACGGATTGCAAATCCGCGCCATCATGATTTTAAACCTGCCACGAATACACGAATAGTTTTTTTCTGGATTAAATACGATGCTAACCTGCAAGGTCTTTTTTGACCTTGTAGGTTTTGTTTCAGTCTATAATGTCTTTTAGTGCTCTAAAATCATTTTGATTATAATTGATTTAGATTAGTCACTGATTGCAAATCCGCGCCATCGTGATTCTAAAGCTGCCACGAATACACGAATAGTTTCTTGTTTTCTAGATTAAATACGATGCTAACCTGCAAGGTCTTTTTTTGACCTTGTAGGTTTTGTAGGACGAATACAATCGTCCGGTTAGGGACAATATGTCGGTAAAATAAAGTAGAACCAATACAATCGTCCCGTTAGGGACGAAATATAGGAGCTGCGACTACATACTGCGCACTGCGCACCATTTCCGTCTCAACCTTTCCCTGCTAACTTTTTCTCGGCACAGATTACAAATCCGCCATCGTTGAAGAGATCAGGGATGAAAAAGTAAAAAAAATGAAATTCGTGTATTCGTGGCGATTTTTATGGAAAGCTCATTTTCAGTAAGTTTGGATGCAAATTTCCGGCTTAGGGGGTTCTTCAGCAGGAGATCTTCCGAAGAAAGTAAAACAGATCTTTGACAGAAGTTCTAAAAATGCCATTTTTGACAGATATTTCGGGAGTTGACGTAAAAAAGAAACTTCAGAAAAAATATTTTCATCTGCTATTGGCTATTAGGTAAAAAAATCGTTAATTTGCAGCCTGTTTTGAAATAACGAGTTAAAGTATAGAGCAATGTCAAGAGTTTGTGAACTTACAGGTAAGAA
This sequence comes from Salinimicrobium sp. WS361, assembly GCF_050750585.1. Classification (NCBI taxonomy): domain Bacteria; kingdom Pseudomonadati; phylum Bacteroidota; class Flavobacteriia; order Flavobacteriales; family Flavobacteriaceae; genus Salinimicrobium; species Salinimicrobium sp. WS361. The sequence goes on along the minus strand of NZ_JBOJLM010000017.1, from coordinate 6,268 downwards.
AGCAATGGTAGGAAACAATGTTTCCCACGCGATGAACAAGACAAAACGTAAATTTGACGCCAATTTGGTTAAAAAACGTTTTTTTATCCCTGAAGAAGATAAATGGATCACTTTAAAAGTGTCTACTTCTGCTATTAAAAATATTAATAAGAAGGGAATTTCGGCTGTAATCAAAGAAGCAAGGGAAAAGGGTTTTTTAAACAAGTAATCCTTAACATTTAAGACGCAGTAAAATGGCAAAGAAAGGTAACAGAGTTCAGGTTATATTAGAGTGTACAGAGCATAAAGCTTCTGGAAAACCAGGAACCTCAAGATATATTACAACAAAAAATAAAAAGAACACGCCAGATAGAATGGAGTTGAAGAAATTCAACCCTATCCTAAAAAAGATGACGGTTCATAAAGAAATAAAATAAGTAAGTCATGGCAAAGAAATCAGTAGCAACATTACAAACGGGTTCAAAGAGATTAACTAAAGCCATTAAAATGGTAAAGTCTCCAAAGAGCGGTTCCTATACATTTGTGGAAGCTATTATGGCTCCTGAAATGGTAAATGACTTCCTGAACAAGAAATAAGTTATTTTCAAAATATACAAAAGCCGTCCCGGTAGCTATCGGGACGGCTTTTTGTTTTTGTGTATATTTACCACGGCTACCTTTTTATAGGTGCAGCCAATTGTTCAAATAAAGATTAGACCATACAATGAGTTTATTTAAGAAAATGTTCTCCCGGGAGAAGAAAGAAACCCTTGATAAAGGACTCGAAAAATCAAAAAATGATTTCTTTTCCAAGCTGGGTAAAGCTGTGGCCGGTAAATCTAAAGTTGATGACGAGGTACTCGATGACCTCGAAGATGTATTGGTGAGCAGTGACGTTGGGGTAGGTACTACCGTAAAGATCATTAAACGTATAGAAGAAAGAGTGGCCCGCGACAGGTTTCTTGGTACCGAAGAACTTAACAGGATTCTAAGGGAAGAGATCGCCGCGCTCTTATCTGAAACCAATTCGGGAGAAGCTACCAACTTTCACGTACCTGCCGATACCAAACCTTATGTGATCATGGTGGTGGGCGTGAATGGTGTGGGTAAGACTACCACTATAGGAAAGCTGGCCTACCAGTTTCAAAAAGAAGGAAAAAAAGTGGTGCTTGGTGCAGCCGATACCTTCCGGGCAGCGGCTATTGACCAGTTACAGGTGTGGGCCGACAGGGTAGGGGTGCCTATTGTGAAGCAAAATATGGGCAGTGACCCGGCTTCGGTGGCTTTTGATTCGGTGCAGAGCGCTGTAAAACAGCAGGCCGATGTGGTGATCATCGATACCGCAGGCCGTCTTCACAACAAGGTGAACCTTATGAACGAGCTCACTAAGGTGAAAAGGGTAATGCAAAAGGTGATAGACAATGCGCCGCATGAAGTGTTGCTGGTACTCGATGGCTCTACAGGGCAAAATGCTTTTGAGCAGGCCAAACAATTTACTGCAGCTACCGAGGTAACCTCGCTGGCAGTGACCAAACTTGACGGTACCGCAAAAGGTGGTGTGGTGATAGGCATTAGCGACCAATTTCAAATTCCGGTGAAGTATATCGGCGTGGGAGAGGGCATAGAAGACCTGCAGGTTTTCAATAAATTTGAGTTTGTAGATTCTTTCTTTAAAAAGTAAAACTGCGCTTATGAAGCAGATCCTCTTTCTTTGTTTGCTCCCGCTGACTCTTTTGTCATGTGGTGTAAAAAAGGCCGAAGACACCGCGGTTAAACAACCTGTGGTGTGGCAGCCGATAGATGAGACTGCCCGGCTTGAAGAGCAGGCCTCTCATGAGATAGAAAGAATGAGGTTTAAGCTTATCAATTCAAAATACCTTGACAAGAATGATATCTGGAAGCCTTTTGAGAAAGATCTTGCCGGTTTCTCAGCCAGGAAGTACGAATCTTTAAAGCAGCTTATCTTCGAAAGAAGCATCCCCGAGCTGCAAAGCGCGGTAAAGGATGGCCGCCTTAGCTATGAAGATCTTACGCTGTTCTACATTTACCGCATCAGGGAACTGGAGAGCAACAATGATATTTCATTAAATGCGGTGATCGCTTTGAATCCCCATGTGGTGAACCAGGCGAGGGAACTCGATAAGCGCGACAATCCGCCCGGCAGTGAGAACTCCATGTATGGCATGCCCGTGCTTATAAAAGACAACATCAACACCGCCAATCTTGCCACTACCGGCGGAGCCATTGCCCTGGCCGAAAATATACCTGCCAAAAATGCCTTTATTATAGATCGTTTAGAGGAGCACAATGCGCTCATTTTAGGAAAGGCGAACCTTAGTGAATGGGCTTATTACTTTTGTGACGGCTGCCCATTGGGCTATAGTGCCGTAGGTGGGCAAACTTTAAATCCCTACGGAAGAAAACAATTTGAAACCGGGGGTTCCAGTTCGGGAAGTGGCGTGGCCGTTGCCGCAAACTATGCTGTGGCTGCCGTGGGTACCGAAACTGCAGGTTCTATCCTGTCTCCCGCGTCCAAGAATTCTGTGGTAGGTTTAAAACCGACTGTCGGATTACTGAGTCGCAGTGGCATTATTCCAATTTCGGAAACGCTCGATACACCCGGTCCAATGACAAAATATGTTATAGACAATGCCATTTTGCTCAACGCCCTTACCGGAAAAGATCCAAAAGACGCAGCATCAGTCGCGGCAGATGAAGATTACGCACAGGGGCTTTCCCGCGATGCTTTAAACGGAAAAAGGATTGGCGTAATGAAATCCTTAATGCAAGATTCCATTTACAACAAGGCCGTGCAAACCATGAAAGGAGGCGGGGCCGTGATAGTGGAATTTGAAGCTGAAGAAGTGCCGCTCGATAACTTCCTCACCCTGCTAAATGCCGATATGAAGAAGGATCTTCCTGCCTATTTAAGCACTGCCGCAGGAGAGCAGGTGCAATTTAGAAGTGTAGATGAGATCGTGGCCTATAATAAAGAAGACAGCCTGCTAAGAGCGCCTTACGGGCAGCACCTTTTTGAGGCTATTGTGGCCGATACTACCAGCGCTGCCAGTCTTGAAAATATCTCTGCGCAGCTGCGCGATAAAGGAAGAAGCTTTTTTGATGTGCCCATGCAAAAGCACAATCTTGATGCCGTGGCGTCAATAAATAATTATCATGCGGCCCATGCAGCCGTGGCTAAATATCCGGCGCTGGCCATTCCTGCGGGTTTTGAGGCCTCGGGAGAGCCTAAGAGCATAACGCTTATCGCTAAACCATTTGAAGAACAAAAGCTTTTAAACATGGGCTATGCTTTTGAGCAGCTCAGCTATGCCCGCAAGCCCCCAAAGAATTACAGGTAATATGTCGCAACGCAACCTGGAGATCCTCACCAAGATCATCCTTATCTACAGTATCTTTTTTATAGTCATGAAAGCGGTCATCATTTTTGGCGGTTCCTGGCTCGTGCCCAACCTGCTTTTAATGCTTCCATTTCTCATTCTTGGTGCCATTGCCGGGCTGCAAATCAAACGCAATAACTATTCGTGGTGGCTGGTAGGTATAGGCGCAGCAGTGATCATCATCACCCGGGCTTATGAAACCTCTTTCAGCGTATGGGTGCAGCAGCAAATAGTGAATTAGATTTTTATTGCTTCGGAAAAATCCTCTTCTGAAATGCCATTTTTGACACCTTAATCATCCCTGAAACTAGCATTTCTTCGGAAGTCTCATGCTTTTTTATTGGTGCCAATCCCTGCTGAAGTATTCCCGTCCGCCGGAAGCGAATCTGATGCTTTCTCCCCTGAATCCTGCTTATTCTTTTGCTGAAATCTACCTGTCTTCTGAAAGCTCTTCATAACGCCGCCGGACATTCTTTTTAAGAAGAAATTATGAACTCCCTGAAGTAGAGGAGGAAAGGCCGAAAACTCATCCTTACCCGGAACTACCTCTCAAAAATGCCATTTTTGGAAATAATTTATCAACTATCTTCCTAAATCAGTTGATAATGAGCCTTGTTTTATGGATTCCCGTAAGCTTCTTTAACAGATATTTAATAGCTTTACAGAAGCAGCAGCAGGAGTTTTATTACCCTTATTGGAGTTAGGATAATAGAAGTTCTTGTTGTTATATAAATTGTTAGCTCTAATTTCGGAGAACATTCGAATATTTTAAATACGGCTTTCCGTAAATAAAGATGCTAGTAATTAATAAATTAGTAACCCAAAAGAATAAAATAAAAATATGGCAAGATGTACAGCACCTTCACGAGGACATAGAACAGCAAGTGGCGCAGCAAATTGTCCTGCGTGTAGTAGTAGATATGGTGGATATGGTTCTAGATATTCATACCCTTCTTATGATAACTATTATTCCTCAAGCAGTAGAACATCTTCATCTGGAAATTATAATAGTTCCAAAGGTCGAACTCGAAAAGCTTCTTGGTCAAAATCTAGTTCAACAATTTATTATACTTCAGCAGAGATAAATGCACTTGCACCTGTTAGAAAAGTTGTAGAAAAAAGAGCTGAAAAACCTGATATTAGAGATATTTTTCTTTGCCACGCTTGGGATGACAGAAAAGAATCTGCACTAAAATTATACAACTTACTTGAATTAAATGGTGTAAATGTATGGTTTAGTGAAAAAGATATACCATTAGGAACTTCATTTCTTCGGGAAATTGATAAAGGTTTAGCAAAATCTAAAATCGGAATTGTTTTAGTAACACCTAATTTCTTGAAAAGAGTTCAGAAGGAAGGTGTTGCCGAAAAAGAATTATCCGCTTTACTTGCTACAGATCAGCTAGTACCTATTGTGCACAATACAACTTATGATGAATTGAGAGATGTGAGTCCATTATTAGGGTCAAGGAATGGATTAGATACCCAAGAAGATACAATGGAAAATATTGCAAAGAAATTGGCTGAATTAATTACTGTAAATGAAAAAACTACAGCTAAGGATGGCTATAAGTAATTGCTTGTATTCGCCTACTTTTGAAAATACTTACTGATTTTCAGTTTAGTGTACTTGCTAAGTTAACCGCTAAACCAAGCAATTACTTACAGCCTAAACTATTGGTTGGAAATTTTTAAATGGAGAACATAATTTTAAGTTTTTTTTAATGTATAAAGCTAGAATAGACGATACTGATGAAATTGTATTAGCCCAAGAATTGCTGGATTTATATCCTAATTATAAACATATGGTATTTGTATGTTTAGATAAGAAGTGTTCAATAAGAATGGCTCCGGCTTGTATAGCAGAAGGCAGTAAAAGAAAATCTCATTTTAAAAAATTTCGAAATCAAGAACATATTGATAATTGTGAATACGCAGTTTTAACAGAATTATCTGAAAAAGGAAAGAATCAGAAATTAACAAATACTCAAATTAACAAAATTGGTTATCCTTCTGTTTTTAATGTTCAAGAAAAGATCGAAAATCAGGAAAATGAGACTTATATAGAGAATAATAATAAGGATGATGATGAAGGAATAACCGGTCGCGGAGATATTATGAAACTATATGAATTTGATAGTGATAATATAAAATTTGATAGAAGAAATAAAGTACAGAGTATAGATAGAATCATTGATTGGTATCTAGGTTTCCCTTATAACAGAGATGTTGAAATAGAAATAAATGGTAAAAGAATTGAATATCAATATTTTTTCAAAAAAATTAAAGAAAATACTCCTTCTTCAAGACTACTTAATGACAGAATATTTTACGGAATGATTATGCTGTCAGAAAAAAATCAAGATGCTTTTGAAAAGTATCCTGATAGTGTTTATATCACTTTATTGGGTTTTAAAAAGATAGATGAATTATCTGGACAATATGAAAATTATTCAGTAAAAGTTGATAAACGAAAAATTAGTACAGGATTTTTGACTCGAATAAGGAATAAGTACAATAGATTATTTGAAAATGCTTATAAAGATTTAAAAGAAAATAATATTGTGAAAAATTACGGATTGTATGCTTTCGTTTATGGTAATATTGATCCGAATAACGATACTATTTTAAATGTTGAGAGACATCATATTACTTTTAGGTATGATGAAGTAAGAAAAACAATGAGGGAAAGATAAACACAGATTGTTTGAAGAAAAGATCGGTTATGGTTATGGCGGGTCTTTTCGAAAAAAGTAAATTAGATTTTAGTGTAAATCTCACTGGTAGACAATATACCACATTCCCTACTCCGCGCCACTTGTAGTTAATCATACCCTGTATATGGCATTATTCTAAATAAAACTATGACGTACAATACTTTACCAAAGTAT